>JAZNRW010000103.1:0-16358 GCA_045590835.1 Faecousia sp. | reverse complement strand
AAGACCCGCTTGGGCCTCCGACTTGATGATGTCGGAAGAAACGATCTCATCCTCGGTGTAGCCGTAGGACTCGGTGGTAGCAGCCTTCATAGCAGCGTTGATCTCGTCCTTGGTGACTTCCTTAGCAACAACAGCGTTCAGGATGGTGGTGGAGCCGGTGGGAGTGGGGATACGCTGTGCAGCGCCGATCAGCTTGCCGTTCAGCTCGGGGATAACCAGGCCGATAGCCTTGGCAGCGCCGGTGGAGTTGGGAACGATGTTGATAGCACCAGCTCTGGAGCGGCGCAGGTCGCCCTTTCTCTGGGGACCGTCCAGGATCATCTGGTCGCCGGTGTAAGCGTGGATGGTGCACATAATGCCGGACTCGATGGGAGCCAGGTCGTTCAGAGCCTTAGCCATGGGAGCCAGGCAGTTGGTGGTGCAGGAAGCGGCGGAGATGATGTGGTCTTCCTTGGTCAGAGTCTCGTGGTTAACATTGTAAACGATGGTGGGCAGATCGTTGCCTGCGGGAGCAGAGATAACGACCTTCTTGGCGCCGGCGGTGATGTGAGCGGCAGCCTTGTCCTTAGAGGTGTAGAAGCCGGTGCACTCCAGAACGACGTCAACGTCCAGCTCGCCCCAGGGCAGCTCAGCAGCATTAGCCTTGGCGTAAATGGTGATCTTCTTGCCGTCAACAACGATGTTGTCCTCGCCAGCCTCAACAGTATGTGCGCCGAAGGGAGCAGCGTAAGCGCCCTGGGTGGAGTCATACTTCAGCAGGTGAGCCAGCATCTTGGGAGAGGTCAGGTCGTTGATAGCAACAACTTCAAAACCCTCAGCACCGAACATCTGACGGAAAGCCAGACGGCCGATACGGCCAAAACCGTTAATAGCAACTTTTACAGACATGGTTATTTCCTCCAATTTTTAGTACTGCTTTCGCAGCAAAATAGACGATTTTTTGTGGGGCGTGCTAACCCCATACGGCGCTATTATACTATATGAAACGCCGATTGTAAAGTAGCGGGATTGTAAAAATCCGCCATTTTTTCCGAAAAACTTTTGACATTGGATACAAAAATGGGGGTTTAGGGGATTTCCAAGGTGGAGAAGAAGTCTTCGATCTCCTGCCGGGAGGCACGCAGACTTCCCTGAAAGGCCTCCCGCTTGCCGCCGCCCCGACCGTTCAGCGCCTGGGTGGCAGCACTACCCGGCACACGGGTGTCCTGGGTGTGGCTGATGATGCACAGACCATACCCGCTCTCATCGCTGCCGGACAGGACAGCTGCCGTAGTGCAGGTGTTTGCCATGGCGTCGGCCAGCTCCCGGATGGCAGAAGAGGTTAGATTTTCTTCAAAGTGCAGGGCAAAGTCCTCCCCGCCGTAACGGTCAGCAAGCGCCGCAAACAGCCGCTTTTGTAGGCCCGTTGCCCGGAACTTTTCCCCGGTCAGCGCTTCGTTCATCCGCCGGGCGGCTTCGCCAGTCTGCTCCGGCTTGGCGGAGAAGGCTTGGGAAACCAGTTTGTTCTGTTCATAGCTTTGATTCAGCAGACGGAAAGCCCGCTCTCCGCAGACCATTTCGATACGGACACCCTCATGGAATTTCACGCAGGAGATTAACTTTACAAGGCCCACCTCGCCGGAGCACTGCACCTGTGTGCCGCAGCAGGCGCACAGGTCCACCCCGGGGATCTCCACCAGCCGCACCGGCATTTGCAGCGCTTTTTTGGACCGGTAGGGCAGCCGCTCCAGCTCTTCTGCCGCCGGATACCAGCACCGGAAGGGAATGTCCGCCCAAATGGCGTTGTTCACTTCTGACTCGATAGCAGGCAGGTCTTCAATTGGGATCAAGCCGTCAAAGTCGATGGTGATCACGTCCTTGCCCATGTGAAAGCCCACATTGTGATGGCCGTAGCGCCGGTGGATGATGCCGGAGACCATATGCTCCCCGGAGTGCTGCTGCATTAAGTCGAACCGCCGCGCCCAATCGACCCTGCCGGTGACCTCTGCGCCCACGGCCAAAGGTCCGTCGCACAGGTGGAGCACCTGTCCGTTTTCCTCGGTCACAGACAGTACCTGCACATCTCCCAGAATGCCGGTATCGCAGGCCTGTCCACCCCCTTCCGGGTAGAAGGCGGTGGCGTCCAGGGTCACAGAAAAGCCGCCCTTCACCGGAGCGCATCCGGTGACCTTGGCGGTAAATGTATGCAGATGGCTGTCTTCGTAGTATAACTTTCGTACTTCCATAAGCGGCGCTCCTTGGCATTTTTCTCCATTGTAGCACAGCGCCCCCCTTTTTGCAACGGAGTTTCGCAGGGAGAATGTCGAGGAATTGGTTAGATTTCCTCCGGAATTTCGTGGGATTTCCGGGTGTTTTCCCAATAAAATAGAGCTACAAATCACCAAGGAGGACACGCCATGCAGTGCCAGAAACTAAAGACTTATATGGAGACCGGGCGGGTGATGTTTTTGCCGGCGGGAGCTATCCGCCCCAACCCTGCCCAGCCGCGAAAAATCTTCTCTGAGGAGGCGCTGGACGAGTTGGCGCAATCCATCCGGCAGCACGGGGTCATCCAGCCGCTGTCTGTGCGCCGGGTGGGGAATACTTATGAGCTGATCGCCGGGGAGCGGCGGCTGCGGGCGGGGATCTTAGCAGGTCTGACGGAGCTGCCCTGTATCGTAATGAATATGACAGATCAGGAATCCTCCATGGTGGCGCTGGTGGAGAACCTCCAGCGGCAGGAGCTGGATTTTGTGGAGGAAGCCCGGGGGATCGACCTGCTGATCAGCCGGTGGAATATGAGTCAGGAGCAGGTGGCAAAGCTCCTGGGCAAGAGCCAGAGCGGTGTTGCCAACAAGCTGCGGCTGCTGCGGCATTCTGCCCAGGTGCTGGAGGCCCTGCGGCGGGCAGGGTTAACTGAGCGCCACGCCCGGGCGCTGCTGAAGCTGGGCAGCGAGCCGGAAAAGCTCCGGGCCATTGAGGTGATCGCCCGGCAGGGTATGAGCGTTGCCAAAACCGAGCAGTATGTAGAGTCCCTGCTGGACAAAGACCGGGAAAACACCAGCAAAGCCAGCGTTGGGGCGTTTCTGAGCCACCTGCACCAGAGCCTTGCCCGGATTCAGCTGTCCGGGGTCAGCGCTGTGTCTGAGCGCCGGGAGACGGAAAGTCAGATCGTGCTGACCATCACCATTCCCAAATAACGACCTCTCACAATGTCATTGCGAGGCCCAAAGGGCCGTGGCAATCTTAGTATTTAGTATAAAAATAGATACGCCATACTTTCTCACCGGCGAGAAAGTATGCAAAGAGCCGTCGGGAAACGTTTCGTAGGTTTCCCCGTCCCTTCCCACGACCAAAGAGGGGAGCAATTTAGGCGATACAACCAATTGGTGTACCCTTCGCTCCCCTCTTTGGAATCTCCCATGGAGGTGTATGTTTGTGTGGGCGGGCATTGCCCGACCGCAAAGGCACAATGTGGGACAGGTTACGAACCGAGCGCGCCCAAAGGTGAATCGAAAACAGACCAGCCGTGCACGAATTATCAGCGGACATTGTCCGCTTAACCCAGCAGCACACTGGTAACCAGCATCACGCAGAAGCCAACCAGCAACGCGTAAGTAGCGCCCCGCTCACTGCCGTGGGCGTGGGTCTCGGGAATCATCTCATCGCTGATCACATACAGCATAGTGCCCCCGGCGAAAGCCAGGGCAAAGGGCAAAATGGCGGTGGACAGGGTCACGGCGAAATAGCCAAGCATAGTGCCTAAAATCTCCACCACACCGGTGGCGGCGGCCACCAGAAAGGTACGCCTTGGCTGGATGCCTGCTGCCAGCATGGGGCCGATGATCACCATGCCCTCGGGGATGTTCTGCAGGGCGATGCCACCGGCTACGGTCAGGGCCTCGGCGTTGTTACCGGAGCCGAAGCCAACACCGGCGGCGATGCCCTCCGGCAGATTGTGGATGGCTATGGCGGCAACAAACAAAAGTACTTTATCCAGCTTTTGGGTCTGCCCGGGGTGGGATTCCTGATCTGCGCCACTGAGCCGATGCAGGTGGGGCACCAGCCGGTCAAACAGATTTACGCACAGAGCGCCGGCAAATACGCCGGGCACGGTATAGAGCAAACCGTACTGCCCGCCATACTCCAAAGAGGGCAGGATCAGACCGATCACCGCAGCAGAGAGCATCACACCGGCTGCAAAGGACAGCACGATGTCGCTGAATTTATGGGAGATGTTTTTGAACAGAAACCCCAACACCGAGCCGAAGATGGTGGCGCCACCTACGCCCAGAGCGGTTAGTATAACCAGTTGCATAAAGCTCCTCCTTGCAGTCTTTTTTCCATTGTATGCATATCCGGGTAAATTTGTCAAGAAAAATTTCAAGAATAAGAATCATTCTTATTGACAAACCCGGGAATATATGGTATACTCTTGTCATAAAATGAGGATCTTCGGGATCGCAGAAACACGAAGGAGGATTATTCATGCTCAGAAAAGTGACTGATACCATCTATTATGTGGGCGCTAACGACCACGAGGTGGACCTGTTTGAGGGTCAGTATGTGGTGCCCAACGGTATGGCATACAATTCTTATGTGATCCTGGACGAGAAGGTGGCTGTTATGGACACCATCGATGCCAGTAAGACTGCCGAGTGGCTGAAGAATGTGGAGAAAGCGCTGGCCGGACGGCAGCCGGATTATCTGATAGTCCAGCACATGGAGCCGGATCACGCCGCATCCATCGAGGCGTTTGTGAATACATACCCCGCGGTTACCGTGGTTGCCAATGTGAAGACCTTTACCATGATCGGTCAGTTCTTTCCCAACCTGACCATGCAGAGCACCCTGACCGTGGAGAATTTCGGAACCCTGTCTCTGGGCAAGCACACGCTGACCTTTGCCTTTGCCCCCATGGTGCACTGGCCCGAGGTCATGATGACTTATGATTCCTACGACAAAGTCCTGTTCTCCGCTGACGGCTTCGGCAAGTTTGGCGCCCTGGACATTGATGAGCCTTGGGATGACGAGGCCCGCCGCTACTTCATCGGCATCGTGGGTAAGTACGGCAAGCAGGTGCAAAATATCTTGAAGGTGGCTGCCACCTTGGACATTCAGATCATCTGCCCCCTCCACGGACCTGTTCTCACAGAGAATCTGGGTCACTACATCCGCCTGTACGACCTGTGGTCCAGCTATACCCCCGAGGAAGACGGTATTGTGATCGCCTATACTTCTATCTACGGCCATACCAAAGAAGCCGTGGAATTGCTGGCGCTGGAGCTGCGGAAACGGGAAGTGCCCAATGTGGTGGTTTACGATCTGGCCCGCTGCGATATGGCCGCTGCAGTTTCCGACGCCTTCCGGTACGACAAGCTGGTGCTTGCTACCACTACCTATAACGCGGATGTGTTCCCCTTCATGCGGACTTATCTGGATAAGCTCACGGAGCGCAACTTCCAGAACCGCACCGTTGCCATGATTGAAAACGGCTCCTGGGCGCCCACCGCAATCCGGGTGATGCAGCAGAAGCTGGCCGGCTCCAAGAAGATCACCTATGCGGAAAATAATGTGACCATTATGTCTGCTCTGAACGAAGAGACTGTAAAGGCCATCGGCCGCCTGGCTGATGAGCTGTCCGCCTCCTACGCCACTGTGGATGTGCAGGATGATTTCATCGACCCCACCGCCCTGTTCAACATCGGTTACGGCCTGTATGTGGTAACCTCCAATGACGGCAATAAGGACAACGGTCTGATCGTCAACACCGTCACCCAGGTCACCAATACCCCCAACCGGGTGGCGGTTACCATCAACAAGCTCAACTACTCCTGCGATGTGATCGCCAAGACCGGCAAGCTGAATATCTCCACCTTGTCTCAGGAGGCACCCTTTGCCATCTTTGAGCGGTTCGGCTTCCACTCCGGCCGGGATACCGATAAGTTCCAGGGCTTCGACCATACCCAGCGGTCCGCCAACGGCCTGCTGTTTTTGGACAAGTATGCCAACGCCTATATTTCCTGCAAGGTGACGGATCAGGTGGACCTGGGCACCCACATTATGTTTATCTGCGATGTGACCCAGTGCGTGAACCTAAGCAAAGCAGAGACCATGTCCTACACCTACTACCTGCAGAATGTAAAGCCCAAGCCCGAATCTGATAAGAAGGGCTTTGTATGCAAGATTTGCGGCTGGGTCTACGAGGGCGAGGAGCTGCCCGAGGATATCGTCTGCCCCCTGTGCAAGCACGGCGCAGCAGACTTTGAGCCTCTGGCCTAACCACCAAGTTATGATAAAAAGCAGACACCCTAAGGGTGTCTGCTTTTTTATTATAGGTTGTTTTTAGGGCATCAGTTAGGGGGAAAATAGGAAGGCTCAGAATAATAGGTCCAGTTTTCCTTGTTGGTGACATCACCGGAAACAGAGGCCCACGGGGATGGAAGGAACAGATAGCCACCGTTTTCGTTCACATCCCAAAGGTCGGAAAGAATCACATAAAACTGATCATTTTCTGCCTTGTAGTCGGAGCTGATCTCGTTTCCTGTAAAGGGATTTACAGGGGAGTCGACCAGACCGTCCAGAGCCAGGACAGGCGCGTCGGCAGTTGTCATAAAGGCATCGGATGTGGTAAAGCCATCTGCACCAAAGTCTTTTACCAGCAGCATAGGCAAGTAGGCCTCGATGTTCTGCGAGGGATTGGACGGATCGCTGCCAAATACATCCAAATTGCGGCCGTGGTCGGACACGATGATGATCCTGGTGTTGTCGTAAATGCCGTTTTCCCGCAGATAATCGAACCATGTACCCAGCTTCATCAGCGCCCCCATATTCACATGGTAGTGGGCGATAGCGCTTTCTGTTTGGAGCAGAATGGAATTTTCTCCGTCAGTGATGGTTTTGCCCTCCTGAGGGTAATAGGCGCTGTTATCCACCAGGGACAGCGGCTTGAAATCCGGTTCTTGCAGGATCACAGCTTCATGGGTGAAGTTAGAACGAATAAACATAAAGGTATTCTCGTCGTTTGCAGTAATGTTGGTCATTGCCTGCATATTGTCAAGCACCTCATATGCGTTCATAAAGGCGGGCAATACACCGCTGGTGTCGCTACTTTCCGCCGGGAGTGCGCGGTAGGCGCCGTCATCATAGAGGGGAGCCTGGAGAGAGACCGGCAGCGTCTTCATAAGGCTGAAGAAAAAGAAGTTCCGGTTTCTTGTATTTATGGTTTTTGCACGGGTCTCCCGGTCGCTGAACCGACCGTCGGCCAAATAGGCCCGCACACCCTCTATATCACTGAAAACGCTCAGGTCCGGGATCCATTTATAGTTTGCATAGGAGGGGTCTATCAGGGTTACATCGTAGCCTTCTTCCGCAAACAAGGTGGGCAAGACCTTCAGCGATTCGTTGTGCTTGTCTACAAGCAGTTCCGAGCCTCTTAGGTTCATATTGACAGGGGTATACTCAAAGCCACCGTACAGAGCAGGAGCGCCGAAGTTGGTGTAGGAGCCGTAGGCCAAGGTGTTGGAATAGTAGGTAAACCCATCAAATTGCGCTGCAAGGGTGGGGTTCTCCTCCAGCAAGTATGGGATGAAGGGACCAATGCCCCGGTCCAGCATGATCATTACAACATTCTTTCCTTCCTGGCTCATGGAGAAGGAGGGGAGCTGATAGTAGGTATTGTTGGTCTGCTTTTTTGTTTCCGCAGCCGACCCGGCAATCTTGACCACATTGACAACGCTCATGCAGGTCAGCGCAATAGAGCCGACCAGCAAGGCCGTGGAGACACCCTTGGGCGCTTTTTTCACCAACAGATACAGACCGACGATCAGCACAAGGATAACGGCGATGTTGATCAAATGCTCCCTTAGGGCAAACCCGAAGCCTTCGCCATATATCAGGTCCGGGGACACAATGCCAAGCTTTGTGCCGAAGAACATATAGTTGACCACCATAATGCCGCTCATGATCCACACCAGCCGGGAGAAGAATACCTTGCCGGCGTCGTTGGCCAGCCAGTAGAATACCCGCATCCAAACCAGGAATGTGCCGGCGGACAGGCATAGTGTATGCACCACATACCAAACGGGATTGTAGAAATAGAAAAGATCGATATACTCCTGAGGCGAAGCGGCAACATAGGTACTGGGGATCTGTAGACCCACCAGTACGGTCAGAAACACAGCGCCCAGAACAAACAGGGAGGTATTGGGCTTGCCCGGCTGATGTTTTGCGGAGAAGCGTGGAAAATGCTTCTTGGCAAAGGGAATAAACCAAGGCAGTTGGGCGATGATGCCAACACACACCATAAAAGAGGAACGCCAGAAGCCCTCCATGGAGAATCCCAGGAAAACAGAAACCACACCGCAAACGGAAAGCAACACATTTAGGACGACTCTGGAATTTTTGATCCGGTAGAACAGCGTCTTTACCAGGGAGAAGGCGTTGTTCAGCGTCCAGTAGAAAACCAGGGCCGCAGGGGAATTGTACAGGAATACCAGGAAGAACAGCGCCATACCGTACAGCTGGATCTTGGTCTTCAGGGGGAAACCCTTCAGGTACAGAGAACTGGAGACCACATTCACCAGCGTCATAATAATGGGCAGCAGATTGATAGAAAGACTACCGATCGACAGCAGACCGTCCGGCGCGCTCAGGTCTGCAATCGGTCCGAAGGATACCTCCTGAAACGCGGATACTCCGGAAAGGAACTGGTACGCAGCCATGAAGAAGGGAATCTCCAGCAGCAATGAGACAGAACCGCTCAGAACAGACAGGGGGCTATAGTTGTTCTGGCGGTAGTAGGTCTGCAGGATCATCATGCGCTCATCGCCGGAGAAGGTCTTTTTGATGTGGGCAATTACATCTTTAAGCTTGTTTTCTGTGTCCCGCGCCTGGATCTGGATGGCATCGGCCCGCCGGTAAAGGGGCAGAACCAGAATGTTCATTACCAGACTCAAAACGATAATGGCAGGGCCGGGATGCTGAATGATGCGGTAGGCGACTGAGAAGATCACCTCAAACAGCAGCTTGAGAGGACCGATCAAAACAGCGCCTAATATCTCAAATACTGACATCTGCATTACTCCTCTCGTTTTCTGTTTGGGTCAGCTCCGCATACTTGGCCATAAGATAATCTGCGGAGCGGACAGCGCCCTGGGAGAAATATGCCCAGGTTTCGTCCCGGACCTCTTTTCTGCCCTGGGCATACCGGGAGTCCTCCAGGCAGGAGTCGATCAGCTCTTTGATATTGGACAAGTTATCCATATTCAGCTCTCTGCCGATACGGGGCAGAGCGGAAAGGGTCCACAGGGGATGGTTTAAGAACCAGGCATCGTAGGGCGCCAGATTGAAATTGGGATCGGTGTAGATCACAGGCTTGTCGTAAATCAGGGAGAAATCAAACACCACGCCGGAGAAATCCGAAATCAGGATATCGCTGCGGCGAAGCACCTCGAAATTGTCGGTATCCCGGTTCCATTCCAGCTGCTCAGATTCGGGATATTCCTGCATCAGCTTGTCCAGCATTTCCTTTTCGGAGGTGAAGGATTGGGGATGGGGACGGATGATCACATGGTAGCCTGTTTGCAGAAGCACATCAATGATCTTTCCGCCGTGAATATTGAAAATGGCGCTGGGTCCCCAGGTGGGGGCCAGCAGAACGGTGCGGGGATGCTCCGGCGCCGGTCCGACGGAGGCCAGCCGGGCAGCCATTTCGTCCATAAAGGGAATGCCTACCTTCACGATCTCCTTGGCAGGGAGTCCACGAAGCTGCTCCAGCTCACGGATATCCCGCTCCTGGTGGTCGCCGGCGATCATCAGGGCGTCGTAATAGTCGATACCGAACATGCGGTAGCGGGTCACCTCACCGGCAGTGTGAAAGATATGGATGTAGTAATCCACATCCTTCGAGCGCTTCCACTGGTAAACATCCAGACCGGGAGTCGTGGAGAGGACAATGGTGGCGTTGAGAAAATTCAGCTTGGAGAAAGCCTTGTTGCCTGCGCCGATAAACTCTGCCCGGACATGGCTGTAGGGATTGTTCAGCCCGGGGTCGTCGCTGGAGGCGGGCATATATACCACATCCATGCCTCGCTTGTCCAGCTCCCGGCAAATGGGAGAGAAGATGCTCCAGTAACGCTTGTCATCAGAAAAGATCACCAAAGGGATCTTGTTTGTGTCGGCAGTTGCTTTTCCCCGGCCCAAGGCAAACCGCAGCTTGATAAACAGCATGCGCAGAGAATACACTGCGGCGCCGACCAAGCCCAGCAGCACCGTAAAAAGCATACTTCCGGTACCGGGATCAATGTAGAGTTTCATTCAAACACCCTTTCTTGGTGGAATTTGCTTTGTGCAGAATATGCATACTGCGGAAACCGCAGGCGAAGTACACGGCGATACACAGCCAGAACAGAGGGTCAGACTCCGGCGAGGCTGCAGAGGCGGTGAGATTGATCAAAAAGTGGATTCCGATACACGGCAGCAGACTGCCGCAGGTAAGGACGATGCCGGATAATGAAAAGCCGGCAGCCAACGCAAACAGCAGCTGACAAATCAGAAATGTGGGAGCAACGCCGTTTTCAATGTTTACCAAATGGGCTGCGGCAAAAACAAGGCTGGATAACGCAACGCCGAAAAAAGCGCCCCGACGGCAAAAATATCCCAGCAGGATCCCCCGGAAGAGCACCTCCTCCAGCACAGCGGCAAGGAATATCCCCAAAACAACCGGAACCGATTGGGGATGAAATCCGAAGGTATAGATGTTGTACGCCACCGGTAAAAGGTACGGGAGAAAGAACAACTGGCGTTTACACCGGGTAAAAGATAGATTTCCCAAACCAAAAAGCATTTTTTTGCATTTTGCCGGGAGCCAAATAATCAATGCTGCCGCGCATATAAATAAACCCGCAGGGACAGCCCAGGGGGTCATGGGGGCAAGGTAACGGGAAAGCAGCATCACTGCGCCGTAAAGAAGCAACCAAAAAAACACCATAATGTCTCCATGTGCCAAAGGGGGTCCAACAGCGGGTTTGGCGATTAAAATTTGTCGGTATATCTGGAATTTTACCATGAAAGCAAGAAGGTGTCAATGTGAGGGTGCAAAGGAAAAGACAGCGAAGGGGATATTGACCTTCGCTGTCTTTTACAATTACAGCTTTTTCATTTTCATTTTTCGGGCAGCCAGAGTCAGCGCCAGCAGGAGAATATACAGACAGCCGATGGTCACAAAGATCGCAGCCCAGCCGAACTGCTCCTGCACGAAACCAAACGCGGATGCCTGGATGGCAGCGCCCATATAAACGGCCCAGTCCAGAACGCCCACCACAGTGGAGGACAGAGCGCGACCGCCCATATCGCCTGCGATGGCCCAAATAACACCGGTGACCATGCTGAACACACCTACGATGAACAGCATAACAGTTGCGGGAACCCGGGTCTTAAACATGGGGAAGCAGATCAGACCGGCAAAGGCCACGATAGAGGCCAGGACCAGCATAGGCTCACGCTTGCCTTTGAAGAGCTTATCGGTGATAAAGGGGAATACGAACATGGCGCAAGCCTGACCTAAGGGCAGAACGATGTAAGTGAACATATCATTTTTCAGCGACAGTCCCAGCTCCTCGGTAAAGTAAGTGGGGATCCAGGTCAGCAGGCCGTAACGGCCGATTCCTGCAATGGCAGAGATCAGACAGAACACCAGGACCTTGGGCTCGCTGAACAGAAGCTTGTAGGGGTAGAAAAAGCCCTTCTTTGCGATCTCCGCTTCCATAGCGGCATCGCTGGCATCCAGAGACTTATCTGCCTCTTCAAAGGGTTTCAAACCCACATTTTCCGGTTTTTCCTTGAAGAAGAAACCAAAGGCGATCAGAATCAGTACCATGGGAACGATGGGATACCGGAAGCCGGCGCGCCAGGTCCACTCAGGGTTCAGGATCAGGCACCAGTTGACGGTCAAATAGGTAACTGCCTGGGCAACACCGGAGAAGGCAGTGGCAAGGCCGGAGGCAAAGCCCCGCCTTTCTTTGGGCCACCACTTGTTGATAACGCCAACACCGTTGGACCAGACCATTGCCTGGCAGAAGCCGTTAAGACCCCATAGCACAGCAATAACCCACAGGTTATGTTGGAAGGAAATGGCTACATTCAAAACCGCGGAGAAAACCACGCCGAAGATCATCAGCTTCTTGTAGCCAAAGAAGGAGCCAAGCCGACCGCTGACCAGCTGGCCAAAGGCATAGCACCAGAAAAGGGCAGAGGAGACCACACCCAGTGTGCCCAGATCGGACTGGAACTCCTGCTTCATCAGAGGCAGTACCAGATTGATGTTCTGGCGGCCGTTGTAGAAGAACAGGTATGTGAAGCCAAAGCTGAGCAGCATCAGCCATGCATATTTCTTAAACTTCCGGAACTGTTCACCGGTATAGCCGTAAGTGAATTTCTCAGACATATCGTTTCTCCAATCAAGGTAGTAAGATCAGCCGAAGATCTTTGCGTCTGCCTGGTCGAAGGGAAGGATCTCGGCGGTGACACGGGCGTAGTCGTCCAGGTTGTCGATCTCGTCGATATAGTAGTTTTCGTAGGAGAAAGCACGGACATTCAGCGCGGGGAAGATCTCGTTCAGAGCATTTTCCGCGTAGCACTTATCCTCGCCCTTGTGAATAAACTCCACCACCTTGCCGATCCATGCAGAAGCGGTGGCCTTTTCCATTTTATAGAAGGGCTGGTAGGCGAAGCAGTCCTCATCAAAGATCTTGATGGAGACCTCCAAGAGCTTGCCTTCCTGTACGCGGCCCTTGAAATCCTTCTCGGGCAGAGCCTTCTTGAAGTTGACGGTGCCGGTGTTTTTGTCGCTGCAGCTGAGCACATCGTGGACCAGCTTGCGGTTGAAGACCAGGTCGCCGTGGAGGAATACCAGGTCATCATTCATATGCTCACGGGCCAGGAACATGGAGTAGATATAGTTGGTCTTGTCGTAGATGTCGTTGCGCACAAAGGTGAAGTTCAGGTGGGGGAAGTCTGCGGCCTGATCCTTCAGCTGATCCTCAAAAGGACCGGTGGTGACAATAAAGTCGGTGATACCCTCTGCGCTGAGTAGCCGGATCTGACGATGGAAGATGGTCTCCCCGTCCTTCAGACGGGCCATGGACTTATGGTTGTTCTTGGTAAAATCGCCCATGCGATTCCCAAGGCCGGAGTTGAAGATAACAGCTTTCATAAAAAAGACAGCCTTTCTGTATAAGAATGCTTTACTCGGTTTTCGTAAGATGAGTATACCTAATTTTACCTTGAAAACGGAAAACTGTCAACCTTTCGATATTTTTCAACAAAAATCGCGTAAGGTAAAAAGCAAATCGGGCAGCATAATCTTCTCCTGTTTACAGATGCTAACAGCATAATTTGTAAAATTAATGTAGGCGGCTGCCGACTACCCCTGTCATTGCGAGGGAGCAGCGCGACGTGGGAATCCCCTTCTTAAGATGGGGATTCCCACGACCAGTCTGCGGACTGGTCTCGGAATGACAACGAAGGTCGGCCGTGCCGTCAAGTATCGTAAAAGGAGAAAGATATATGAAAGCGACAGGAATTGTCAGAAGAGTCGAGGAATGCGTTATTTTAGGGCAAACCGCCTGAAAGGTGCATAAACACTAGAGTTTTCACTGGTTTGCCCCATTGAACGCATTGGTGTCAAAAACGGGTTTTTGGCGGTTTTATACATAGCAAAAGCGAGGTGGAATTCACCTCGCTTTTGTTTGCGTTGAAAAATCCAGTTAATTATGATATTCTTATGAAAAACATAGATAAGAGGAGAAAGTGCATAATGAAGAAATTACTTATTCCCGTGATGTCTTTGCTGCTTTTGTTGATGCCGTTTATAGTGATCTTAGTTGTTTATTTTGTGGCAAAAATCAACATTTTTGACAATCCCGAATTTTGGTACGGCTATATGGGTTATTTTGGTACTGTTGTATTGGCGGCGGTCGCCGTTTGGCAAACAAAAGAAGCAAACGATATAAGCCAGACATTGTTAGAAATAGAGATTGATAAAAAAACGCCTTATGTAGATATTAGGGGAATAACAAAAACATCATTTGAACAAAGCAATACGGCTAACTATTTAAATACACTGGTAGACGGTTGCTTTTCTCGATACAATATGCAATGGGAAAAAACTGCTTGGATGGGAACAGCGTTGATTTTTGCCTTGAAGAACCTTAAAGAAACTGACATTTTAAACATCAGTGTTTCAGAGGTTAAATCTGCGGTTTTGGCGGGAAATGAATTGTTTAACGAAAAAAAGCACAACTGCTCCAATTCCGCTTCTATCCAAACAATAGGACCCGGTGAAGTTATTCCTTTTATTCTAAATGTTCCTGATGAACTTTTTAAAGAGGTGGCAGAATGGGATAACAAAAAATATCCTTCACTATTTTTGGCGATCAATATATCTATGCAGAATTGTGATGGGAAGCGCTACATACAAAGAATCGAGATGAACATCGTAAATGCTTTTCAACCTGAAATTATTTCTCCAGTTATATTGAATAAAAAGTTCACACAGGTAGTTTCTGCCGAAAAATACAAGGATATAAAACTATGAATAATAATCAAATTGATTAACGGGTGTAGCGGACACAAATGATGTATAATTTCATATGACAAACCGCGAGGGGAATTCCCCTCGCGGTTATCATTATTTTTGTTTGTAATCTTCAATGATTTGGGTTAAGTGCGCAATAAAGGGTTTTGGCAAACCATCGACATTGATCGTTTGTGCGTTCTCTAAGCCAAGGAGATAATCAGTTGAGACGTGAAACAGTTTTGCAATGCGAACAAGCATCTCGATAGAGGGTTGGATGTTTTCATTTTCCCAATTAGAAACGGTCTGCTTGGATATGCTTAGTTTTTCTGCAAGTTGCACTTGACTCCACCCCATTGCAACCCGCAGCTCATTAATCCGCTGCCCTAACATAAAATCACTCCTTTGGTCAATTTTTGCAATACTATTATCTCAGATGTATTGACAATATATAAATACTATGGTATCTTAATAATTGACCGAGATAGACATTATCAGTGTTGGTAAATCAAAAACACGGAGGATTCTAAAATGAACATTTCACAAATTTTTAAAAACCTATTTACCTATTTTAAACGTGTTAAAGAGCCGGTGAAATCCGTAAAGGAAGCACAACCGATTATAAGAGAAACAAAACTATACATACTCACCTTTGCAATTATCGGCGTAGTTACAGGTGTGCTTTCTGGACTGGATATTCCTTTTGCTACTGTTTTTTCTTTTATTGGTTTCCCTGCAATTCTGATCACGATGTATTTTGGGATCATGTTATATGCGATTAAGCGAGCTATGAAACGTTTGGACAATCTTACTTGCAATAAATGTAAGACCAGTTTAGACAATCCCGAATACGCTACTTGGGAGGAAATTAGCCGCCGTTGGGCAGAAAGCAGTAGTGATCGAACAGCGGAAGGCAAGCTTTATGTAACCGTAAAATTTACTTGTAAATGTCCGTATTGCGGCGAAATCAAATGCTTTACAGAAACGCTTTGTTCCGGAAAAATTACAGCAACAAAATATGGAACAGACGCAAATGTAATGCCTACACAGAAATTAGTGGATGATTATTTTAACGGATTGATTCATGCATAATAGCATAGTAAAAGCGGCAGATAAATTCTGCCGCTTTTTTTGCGGTATAATCTCGATTTGTTTACAGATACTAACAGCGTAATTTGTAAATTAAAGGAGATAGATATATATGAAAGCAACTGGTATCGTCCGTCGGGTGGATGACCTCGGGCGTATTGTCATTCCCAAAGAAATTCGGCGAACCCTTCGCATCCGTGAGGGCGATCCGCTGGAAATTTACACGGAAAAGGATGGAGGGGTGATCTTCCGCAAATATTCGCCTATGGGGGATTTGCAGGATTTTGCTGCCCAGATCTGCGAGTCCATCGGCTCCAACACCGGGCGCATTGCCGCGGTGGCGGACCGGGACAGCATCATCGCCCTTTCCGGCGCTCCCAAGCGGGAGCTGATGGACAAGCCCAACTCGGCGGAGCTGGACCGGCTTATGGAGCAGCGGAAAAACTACCGCTATATGCCCGGCGAGGGGCTGATCAAGGCTTCCGAGAGCAACGACCGGTATCACCTTGGCGTGGCATCGCCGATCCTTTCCCAGGGCGACCTGATGGGCTGCGTGATGCTGCTGATGGGTGAGGACACCACGCCCCCGGCGGAGTCTGACCAGAAGCTGGTGCAGACCGTGGCGGGCTTTTTGGGCAAGCAGATGGAAAGCTAAAAAGGCATTATATGCGCAAAAACAAACCGCCCCGGCTGGATTGCCGGGGCGGTTGCGGTG
>JAZNRW010000102.1:0-3156 GCA_045590835.1 Faecousia sp. | reverse complement strand
CAGAAAGCCAAGACAAATGACCAATACGTCTTCCCATCCCCGAATGGAGGGCCCATATCACCCGATAGTGTCAATAATATGCTCAAACGAGTACTGGCAAGAGCAGGTATTCCAAAGGTCAGGTTTCACGACCTACGACATACCTTTGCAACGATAGCATTGCAGAATGGCGTGGACATCAAAACTGTCAGCGGAATGCTTGGCCACTTCTCCGCCGGCTTCACCCTGGACACCTACGCCCATGTCACCACCTCCGCCCAAAAAGAAGCCGCTGAAACAATGGGAAACATATTAAACCTTTGAGAAATGGCATAGTCAATTATTATGAATCCCCCTAAAATGGACTTTGGATATTTCCACAGTCTATTTCAGAGGGGATCATATCATTTGCACTTTTTGCACTTTTGGTTACTCATAAGATATCTTTTGCGGCGAGCAATTAAATGTCAGATATTCCCTTGTGTCATCTCATACAAAAAACTTTTTCCGATATTCCTTAGGGGTAATATCATAGTATTTCTTGAAGACTCGAGCAAAGGTGGAATAGTTTTTATAGCCGGTCATTTGGGAAACCTCAGACAGGCTGTATCTGTGACTGCGAATCAGTTCACAAGCTTTTTCCAGTCGGCAGCGGATCACAAACTCCATCGGTGGCATATTCTTGATCTTTGCAAAAGCCCTGACCAAATGAAACCGGGATACCGAGATTCTGTCCGCCAACACGCCAATAGAAACGTCTGTACTGCATACATTGTTTTGAATATATCTTGCGGTATCATAGACGATCTGCACATCCGGGTCACTGCCGGCTCCAGTTAAATCTCCGATTTCCTTTAAGGCATTTTGGATTGTATGCCAATCAGCCGTTTCTTGCCGGATCTGCTTTTGAAGTGCTGTAAACAGTTCCCTTAGCTGCGGTGCGTGCAAAAAAGATAGGCAAAGTAATTGGAAACCTTTCCGCAAATAGTGAAGGTGATCCATATATACTCTGCTGGATCTCGGGAGTTTATGCGGCAGCAAAAGGAGTCAGAAGGTGCGCAAACGATCATATCACCTGCAACTGCGCGATAATCAATGTGATTGACCGTATAGGTTCCAGTTCCGGACAAAACATAGTACAGCGTATAACATCCGCTGACCACCTGCTCCGTCTTTTCACCGCCGGCATATTTCTTCCAGCCAACGCCGATTGGGTTATAGCCATTTTGTTCATAGAACAGAATCTCTTTTTCTGCCATTTATTCTTTCCGTAACGGCATCACTGGCTTATCATTGATCTGCTTTATGGTTTCCGGAGCGATCTTGTAATTTCTGTCGATATCCAGTAAGCCGTTAATCTCCTGCTGCACATCTGTCAGCTGGGTATAGCAGTAACCGCACACATAAGGGAGTGCTTTCACTGCGGAAACGATAGCATCAAACCGGGCAATCAATGCTTCCTTGTCAGTTGCTTTTTCGCCGTAGCCCCAACCCTCCTGGGAATTATTGAGTGCGATGCCGCCAAATTCACTGATCAAAACCGGCTGCCCACGATAAGTGTAGCCATCAGCAAAAGCAGGATCCCGCTTGTCGGTATAGACTGCATTGTTCAATGCCTTGTTCTGATCTGCAAATCTTTCCAGAAAACGCGCAGCATTGGATTCATATTCATGCAGCGTAATGATATCCGAAATCGTATGTACCCAGCCGTCGTTGACGATCACAGGCCGATACGGGTCGATCATTTTGGTAGCATGGTAGACCGCTTCCGTAAAGTGCTGCTGCGGCACGCAGGTTTTTACCTTATCGATACCCCAAGATTCATTGATCGGTGTCCAGGTAATAACGCAGGGGTGGTTATAATACTGTCTTACGATATCCATCCACTGACGCAGGAAAGCATCCGTAGCTTCATCAGAGAACACGAACGCAGAAGGTGCCTCGCACCACACCAGTAACCCCTTTACATCACACCAGTACAGGAATCGCTCATCCTCAGTTTTTTGGTGGATTCTCAAGCCGTTATAGCCCATTTCGCGGATCATATCCACATCCCGCACCAAGGCTTCTTCATCCGGGGGCGTTAAATGCGAATCCTTCCAGTACCCCTGTGCCAGAATCAGCTTTTGATAGATCCGCATACCGTTGAGCAAAATGTTTTGCCCGTCGATCCGGATATCCCGCATGGCAGCATAAGAGCCAACCTCATCCAGTATCTGTCCGTTTCGCACCAAGCGAAGCTGTACATCGTAAAGATTGGGTCTGCCGAGAGTCCATACAGGTCCATTGTAATAATGGCCCTCATCTCCCATCAGGGTCATATCTGCAGTTGCGGTTACACGGGGTGCAGTCACCGCCGTAAAGTTTCTGCTAACCAAAGAATCCTGATAGGTAATCACAGTTTCCAGCAGCAGCTCCCCATCCATAGCACAGGCAGGCACATCCACATCAAATTCCAGCTTCAGCACAAACGCATTGAGATCCGGGGTCATTTTCACACTGGAAATACTATACTCCGGCACATACTCGCTCCATACCGTTTTCCAGATACCGGTGGTCTGCACATACCAGCAGGCATAATTATGATCCTGCCAGCGCTGCTTACCTCTTGGTTGCTGAGGATCCAAAGAATCCTCCACCTTCACGGCCAGATCGTTGTCTCCGTCATGGATCAAATCGGTAATATCAAAAGAAAACCGGGTATAACCGCCCTTGTGGCTACCGGCAAACTGACCGTTGACCCAAACCTTGGTCACATAATCCGAGCCTTCAAAATGCAGGATATATCGGTTACCCTTCAGCTTTTGCGCATCTACGCAAAGGGTTCTGTAATACCACACATTTTCGTGACAGGTTTCGTCACCAATGCCACTGGCTGCGGTTTCATAGGAAAATGGAACGCAAATCGTTTGCTGTGCGGAAAAATCGCAGTACCACTTTTCCTTCTCGCCTACATTGCTGTCATCAAAGGAAAAATCCCATATTCCGTTCAAATTCTCCCAGTTGTTGCGAACAAACTGAGGTCTGGGATAATCTTTTACATAACACTTCATATGTTTCATCCTCTCTATGTGGCAATTTGCTTTTCCAGCAAGATCTCATTTGCGTTTCTTCCGATCTGAATTGCAAATGTTCCTTCGTTTACAGTCCACTGGTTCTTTTGGGTAGAATAATAGG
>JAZNRW010000101.1:0-3998 GCA_045590835.1 Faecousia sp. | reverse complement strand
CCCACAGATAAGCCTCTGCCTCTAAAGAAACCCAAAAGCAAGGATTACGAGCGATAACATCAAGAGCCGGAAAACGCAAAAAATCCGATGGGAGCGTTTCAAACGATGCCGACATCATTTAGAACAATCCTATCGGAAAATCCACCCACTTTCCCGGCTCAAGAGCCGAGAAAAAATCTACAATTTAGGAGGACTTTTATGAAAACAGGACTTACCAAAAAGCAGAAAGTCACTGAGATATATTACAATGCTAAGGCAGATGTTCTGCTTTGATACCAGCTTTTAAAATTTCAATGGCGGATAATTTTTAATTGCGTCTGCCTAAAATAGATGTTATAATGGAAATACTATGCAAATCATCGGTTTATTGACAGAAAGGATGAAGAAAGAATGAGACAATACGTTGGAGAAAAACGCGGACGGCTGGAAGGCATGGACAAGGCTACCGGTCGTGCCTTATATGCTGGCGACTATCGTATGGAAAATATGCTTGAGCTGGCTCTTGTTCGTTCTGAGATCAGTCATGGCTCGGTCCACACCCTTGATGTTTCCGCCCTTCCCGAAGATGTGCTGGTCTTCACCGGAAAAGATTTCGCCGAAAATGTAGTTGCGGATATTTTCTGTGATACCCCAGTTCTGGCCTATGATAGGATCCGTTTCCGCGGGGAGCCCATTGCGATCATCGCGGCGGACACCCGGGAAAAAGCCAAGGAAGCGGCAAAACTGGTGAAGGTCGAGTACGAGTGCCTGCCCATTGTCCGCAACACAGAAGACGCCAAGGATCCCGCCCTGCCGGTGCTGCACGGGGATTCCAATCTGCTGGCAGACTTTTTCCACGAAAAAGGCGATGTAGAAAAAGCATTTGAAGAGAGTTATCTCATTGTAGAAGACGATTTTGAGACCCCCGCTCAGGATCACGGCTATATGGAGCCGGATGCCTGCTTTGCCTATGTGGAAGATGACCGTCTGATGGTCTATACCGCTTCTCAGAATGTGTTTGCCGACCGGCTCATGATCTGCCGAGCTTTGGGTTTGGCACCGGAGCAAGTGCGTGTGCGTGCTGCCTTTGTAGGCGGCGGCTTCGGCGGCAAGGACGGACATACCTGCCAGATCTACCCCAGCTTGGTCTCCTGGCTGACCAAGCGCCCGGCAAAGGTCGTTTTTGACAGAGAGGAAGTTCTGGCTTGTACCTATAAGCGCCATGGCATTAAGACCCATGTAAAAATGGGTTTCAGCAAAGAGGGAAAGATTTTGGCCTTCGACGGAAGCGCTATTTTGGATACGGGCGCTTATGCCGGCTACGGTGCCTCTGTGCACGGCCTGTTTACGGAGCACTTCCCCGGACCTTACGAAATTCCCAATGTCCGCCTGAAAACCGAAACCTACTACACCAACAAGCCCATCGCTCATGCCATGCGTGGCTTTGGCGCGCCTCAGGGTGCTTTCGCAACTGAATCCATTATCAGCCGTGCCGTTGCGCAGCTGGGTTTGGATCCCATCGGCATGCGTTTGGATAATGCGCTGGTGCAGGGCTCTGTGGGTGCTTTGGGGCAGCCCATGGATCATTGCGTCGGCCTGCGGGAAGCGCTGAAATTGGTGCAGGAATCCGATTTGTGGAAAGAACGGGAATCCAACACCGATCCTTATGTGGGTTACGGTGTGGCCGGTGGTTTCTTGAGCTGCGGTCTAGGTCAGAAGATTCCCGACAATGCGAAAGTATCCGTGCGGGAGCGGGAAGACGGCGGTTTTGACATTGGCTGCGGTCTGGTAGATATCGGTCAGGGCAGCACCACGGCGCTGGCAGCCATGGCGGCAGACCTTTTGGAAACTGATATTGAAAACATCCATATGATCATGGCGGATACCGACAAGACCGAAGACTGCGGCTGCACTGCAGCTTCCCGTTCTGTTTTCATTGCCGGCAATGCACTTATGGCGGCGGTAAAACAGTATAAGAAGATGAAGGAAGCAGGTCTTTCTTCCGACATAGCCATGGGCGAAGCGGCATTCCCCGAATCCTCTAAGGATCTGGGCCGCATTGGCTTCCCTCATGCCATGTACACCTTCGTGGCACAGGCAGTGAAACTGCGTGTGGATCCCATTACCGGCAGCGTATCCTTGCTGGACATCGCAGCCGCTACAGAATGCGGCAAGGTGATCAATCCCCTCGGTCTTGCAGGCCAGATCCAGGGCGGTATCGGCATGTCCATCGGTTTCTGCCTGGGCGAGGACTGTACCTGGAAAGATGGTCAGCTGATTCACAAGAATTTCGCAACTTATTTAATGCCTACTGCCTTGGATGTACCCAACATCGCAAGCTATCATGTGGACGCTTACGAAGCATCCGGTCCCATGGGTGTCAAAGGTGCCGCGGAAGTCTCCACAGTTTCCATCGCTCCCGCCATCAACGAGGCAGTTCGTCAGGCATCCGGCGCAATACTTACAAAACTGCCCTTGAGTCCGGAAGAAATTCTGAAGGCTTTGGAAGCACGCGAAGAATGTGTAGGAGGTTGATCATATGTCTATGTTTTATCAGCCGTTGACTGTAGAAGAGGCAATCACAAATTTGGCCAAGGAAAACACTATGGCCTGCGCAGGCGGAACAAACCTCTATGTGGACAGAAAACACGGAAAGTTTTTGGATAAAGATTATGTCAGTTTGGATAAACTGCAGGATTTAAAGCAGGTTATCCAGAAAGAAGATGGCTGGCATATTGGCAGTATGGTGAATTTTGCCTGCGCCGAGAAGCTGGCAATACCCGGTGCCAATTGCTTTACTATGGCCGCTGCGCAAGTAGGCGCACCGCAGATCCGCAACAGAGGTACTGTAGGCGGCAATATTGTTTCCGCATCTCCTGCTGCAGATTCTGTGCCAGCGTTGATAGCTTTGGATGCAACCGTTGTATTAAAGTCTGTGTCGGGTGAAAGAATCGTTGCTCTTTCGGAGTTTATGAAGGGCCCGGGAAGAACGGATTTAAGGTCCGGAGAGTTGATGACCGAGATCATCATTCCCACAAAAAAGGGCCATTCTGTGTTCAGTAAAGCCGGTAAGCGTAATGCCTTGGCTATTGCCATTTGCAATCAGGCTGTCTACATGGAAACCGAGCAAGGCAAGATCCAGGAAATCCGTGTGGCGCTGGGTTCTGTAGCGCCTATCGCAGTACGTGCATACCATGCAGAAGCCATACTGAAAGGAACGGAAGCATCTGCATTGGATAGCACTGAATTTAAGGTAGCGCTGAAAGAAGCACTGTTGAAAGATATTTGTCCTATCGATGATGTCCGCGCAACCAAGGAATACCGTCAGAGCGTGGCATTTCGCATGCTGATGCATAATTTGAAGCAGTTGTGGAAGGAGGAATCCGTATGTTAAGCATTCAGCTGAAAGTTAACGGAGAATTACATACGATCCAAATTGAGCCGACAGAGACCCTGCTCCATGTGCTGAGAGAAAAACTTGGCCTTACCGGAACAAAAGAGAGCTGCGGTGAAGGTGATTGCGGTGCATGTACGATCCTAGTGAACGGAAAGAGCGTCAATTCCTGTATTTATCCGGCCATTCAGGCGGATGGATGTGAGATCATGACTGTGGAAGGCGTTGAGAAGAATCCCAAGCTGGCAAGAATTCAGCAAGCGTTTGTAGATCACGGAGCTGTTCAGTGCGGCTTCTGCTCTCCCGGTATGATCATGGCGACCTGTGCTTTGCTGGATGAAATTCCGAATCCCACGGAGGAAGAAATTCGACGCGGTTTGTCCGGGAATCTTTGTAGATGCACCGGCTATCAAGCCATGGTGGATGCTGTAAAATCACTCCTTTGAATTGTTCATATTATGTTCAAATATCCATTGACAAAGATTGGGATACACTCTATAATCATAATGGCAATAATTCTAAATAAATAATAAAGAAGGGAATTATCATGAATCTTGACAAGATCTTTCATCTGAAAGAGCGCAACACCAATGTAAAGACCGAGATTGTGGCCGGTATCACCATG
>JAZNRW010000100.1:0-3105 GCA_045590835.1 Faecousia sp. | reverse complement strand
GAACGCTCTGATCTCCGAGTCCAACGATCCCTCCGCTCCTGAGTACGCCTGCATCAAGGCTCTGATGGACGCTGTCGACGAGTATATCCCCACTCCCGACCGTAAGGCTGATATGCCCTTCCTGATGCCCGTTGAGGACGTGTTCACCATCTCCGGCCGTGGTACTGTTGCTACCGGTCGTGTTGAGCGTGGCCAGATCAACAAGAACGATAAGGTCGAGATCGTCGGCCTGCGTGAGGAGAAGAAGGAAACCGTATGTACCGACATCGAAATGTTCCACAAGCTGCTGGACTACGCAGAAGCTGGTGACAACATCGGTGCTCTGCTGCGTGGCGTTGATAAGAAGGAAATTGAGAGAGGCCAGGTTCTGTGCAAGCCCGGCTCCATCAAGCCCCTGACCAAGTTCTCCGGCCAGGTTTACGTCCTGTCCAAGGAAGAAGGCGGCCGTCATACTCCTTTCTTCAACAACTACCGTCCTCAGTTCTATTTCCGTACCACCGACGTTACCGGCATCATCTCCCTGCCCGAAGGCACTGAGATGTGCATGCCCGGCGACAACGTTGTGATGAATGTTGAGCTGATCACCCCCATCGCTATCGAGAAGGGCCTGCGTTTCGCTATCCGTGAAGGCGGCCGTACCGTTGGTTCCGGCGTTGTTACCGAGATCTACGAATAATTCTTGATTCATAGATGAACTGCAAATCCCCCAGTCTTCGGACTGGGGGATTTTTTATACTTATGACACAACTCCTTGCATTATTTTACTATGAAAATGCTAAGATTTGTGGTATAATGTTCCCAATTATGAACGGGAGTGTGATGGACAAGTGAGAGAATTGCGTTCCAAGATTATGGAAGCGCTGATTTCCGCCCTGCCGATCACAGTGATTGTGTATATTATGGCTTTGTTGCCGTGGTTTGATATTTCTGCGGCGCAAATCGGGACATTTACCATTGGCGCTGTTATGCTGGTGTTGGGCATTGGGTTTTTTAATATGGGTGCAGACCTTGCCATGACCCCTATGGGCACCCATGTGGGCGCCGGCCTTTCCAGACAGAAAAAGCTGAGCCTTTTACTGGCGGTGTGCTTCGTGATGGGACTGCTGATCACTGTGGCAGAACCGGATCTGCAGGTGCTTGCCGATCAGCTGCAGTCTGTTATGAATGAAACGGTTTTGATTTGGACTGTGGGTATCGGTGTGGGCGCTTTTTTGGTATTTGCGATCCTTCGCATTGTATTCAAATGCCGTCTTTCTACCTTGCTGATGCTGTTTTATATGCTACTGTTTGCACTGGCGCTGATGCTGATGGAGCAGGGGAAGCAAGCGCTGCTGCCTGCGGCCTTTGACTCCGGCGGTGTGACCACCGGCCCGATCACAGTCCCCTTTATTATGGCCCTTTGCGTTGGTATTTCCGGTGTTTTGGGCGACCGGCGCAGTCAGGAAAACAGCTTCGGTATGGTTGCCCTTTGCTCCATTGGACCGATTTTGGCAGTTTTGCTGCTGGGTGTTCTCTCTGACAGCCGGTTTGACTACGAATACGCTCTGGAGCATAAGACCATTATGGAAACAATGGTGGATGTTGCCGAAAATATTGCTTTGGCATTGGGTATGATCGTGGTGTTCTTCCTGATTTGCCAGGTTACCTTCCTGAAGCTATCCAAAAGACAGCTGCTGCGGATCGGTATGGGTGTATTGTTTACCTATATTGGCCTTGTGCTGTTTTTGACCTCTGTTGAGATCGGCTTCCTGCCCATCGGTTATCAGCTGGGCATGGCCCTTGGCTCCCTGAATAAATGGCTGCTGATCCCTTTGGGACTGGCAATGGGTGTTCTTGTGGTTCTGGCAGAGCCTGCTATCCATGTGCTGAACTCTCAGGTGGAAGAGGTGACCGGCGGTTACGTTACGAGAAAATCTATGCTTTTGGGCTTGTGTATCGGTGTTGGCGCCGCGATCGCCCTTTCCATGGCTCGTATTGTCTTCGATTTCTCTTTGGTTTATTACATTATTCCCGGCTACTTCATTTCTTTGGCGCTGAGCTTGTTCGTGCCTCCGGTATATACCGCCATTGCCTTTGACTCCGGCGGCGTGGCCAGCGGTCCTATGACCTCCGGTTTTATTCTGCCTTTTGCGGTAGGCGCATGTATGGGCGTTCATGGCAGTGAGAAGGTGCTCAGTGACGCCTTTGGTGTGGTGGCGCTGGTTGCTATGGCCCCGCTGATTACCATTCAGCTTTTGGGTTTTCGTGCCATTGTCCATAATTACATCCAGGAAAAGCGTGCAATGAAGCGCATTCTGGATGCTGATGACCAGCAGATCATCAACTTTATGTAAGGGAGGGTCAATGATGGCAAATACGATCAATGAATCCGCAATTAAAAAGCTGAAGCTGTTATTTACCGTAGTGGACCGCCCTAAGGCAGAGTTTTATCTGGATGTACTTAGCCAATTTGAAGTCAATTACCAAATGGTATTCGCAGGAAAGGGAACGGCCAATTCCGAGATCGTGGATATGCTGGGACTGAATATTCAGAAGGCAGTTATTCTAAGCGTGGTCCGGGAGGATCTGGTAGACCCGGTGATGAAATGCCTGGAGGATAAGTTTGCTACCATTCGCAATGGAAAGGGCATAGCATTTGCTGTGCCTATGTCCAGTGTAATTGGGGTAAGCATCTACCAGTTCTTGAGCAATAACCGGCAAGGTAAGGAGGAAAAAAATGAAGACAGATAATCATGAAGTGATTTTTGCAATCGTAAACTCCGGCTTTGCGGAGGAGGCTATGGATGTGGCCCGGGAGCAGGGCGCCCGGGGTGGCACGATCATCCATGCCCGTGGTGTGGCAAGGGAGGAAGAAGCGACTTTCTTCGGTATTACTGTCCACGCTGAGAAGGAAATTCTTATGATGGTGGTGGACAAAGCAATTCGGGACGCAGTTCTCAATGCCCTTTACAGCCGTATGGGTATGGGCAAAAAAGCACAAGGCATCGCATTTTCTCTGCCGGTATCTGAGGTTTCCGGCTTGGCAAAACTTCCGGAAGAAACAGAATAAAATTAAGTCGGATCGTAGCCATGTCGTTCTGTGAGCCAAGGAGTTGAGTTGCCAAT
>JAZNRW010000099.1:0-7248 GCA_045590835.1 Faecousia sp. | reverse complement strand
GAGTTGCCAATTTGTCTTCCTAAGCCCGCTTGGCCTCCGACTTGCGTAATCTTCCGCAAGTATTCCCCCATGGGGGATCTGCAGGATTTTGCCGCACAGATCTGCGAGGCCATCAGCGCCAATGCCGGCTATCCTGCCGCGGTGGCGGACCGGGACAGTATTATTGCCCTGGCGGGCCTGCCCAAGCGGGAGCTGATGGACAAGCCCAACTCTCTGGCGCTGGAGCAGCTGATGGAGCAGCGTCGGCACTACCGGTACAACCCCGGAGACACCCCCCTGTATCCCACCGACAGCTCGGAAAAGTTCCATCTGGGGGCCTCCTCTCCCATTTTGAGCCAGGGGGATCTGATGGGCTGCGTTATGCTGCTACTGGGGGAGGATAGCGCAACTCTGGACGAGGGCGCCCAGATTCTTGTGCAGACTGTGGCAGGCTTCCTGGGACGGCAAATGGAAAGCTGAGGATCCGGCAGCTTGCCGAAAAGGGGAGAAAAAACCGTATAATCATAATATTTTTCCCGTTTTTCTGTTAAATTGCAGGAAAACGGGATCTTTTATGTTTGGATTTCTCTGGAAAGTTCAGGAAAAGGGGTTGACAAGTCGTAACCATTATGCTATACTTTGTTACAGTTTTGTAACCGGTTGGATACAAAAATGAAACCGAAAGGACCCGATATATGATTAAAACAGGAAAGCTTTTCCTGCGTATCCTCTGTGTGGCGCTGTGCCTGGTCTGCGCGTTTTCCCTTGTGCAGCCGGCCTCAGCCGTCATGGAGCAGATTCCCGGAACCGAAAAACTGGCAAGCGCCTCTAAGGTATACTACCGCGCTTCTCGCTACTCTATGGTCATAGGCCAGATTGAGGATGGCACGACCCTGAAGGTGCTGAAGGAAACCGAAGATTTTTACCGGATCGATTGCAGCGGCATGACCGGCTATATCTCCAAAACCCAGGTGACCCGAAACGAATACGGTGTCTACATGGTCAGCTGCGTTGCTGACGATCAGGATACCTGCATCCGGCGGTATGCCCCCTGGATCGCCGGTTTGCAAAAGCGGGGCGATGTGGTTCAGCTGGCCAAGACCCAGCTGGGCACCCGGTATGTGTACGGCGGTACTTCTCCCTACGGATTTGACTGCTCCGGCTTCACCCAGTACATCTACGGCAAGCACAATGTGACCTTGAACCGCTGCGCCGACACCCAGCTGGAAAACGGCATCATCGTGGATCGCAAGGATCTGCAAATAGGTGATTTGGTATTTTTCCGGGTTGGTTGGTCTCCCTGGGTGGCATCCCATGTGGGTATTTATGTGGGCAACAACCAGATGCTCCACGCCTCCAGCTATGGCATTGCCTATGCGGATCTGGATAAGCCATATTGGACCAACGCCTATGTGGGCGCCCGGCGTATCATTCCGGTAGCCGCTGACCCGGAAGCACAGCTGCCTACCCCTTCCGGCACCGAGACTGCACCCGCACCCGCCGGCACACAGCAGACGGCCCTGACCCGTTCGGCACATTGATCATTTCTCCGCAAGAGCCTTGGCTTTTGCGGAGTTTTTCATGTTGCATTTTCTGTTTTTATCCGTTATACTGTCAAGGTTAAGATTATAAAAGTTGAGGAATTACCAATGGCAACTACTGTAGCTCCCGATTTGCGGGAAAATAAAATGCGAACTATGCCTGTGGGCAAGCTTTTGCTGACCATGGCGCTGCCTCTGGCGATCTCCATGCTGGTACAGGCATTTTACAATGTGGTGGACAGCTTCTATGTGTCCCGAATCTCGGAAAGCGCCGTCACCGCCCTGTCCCTGTCCTTTCCCATTCAGAATCTGTTGATCGGCTTCGCCACCGGTGTGGGCGTGGGTATGAACGCCTTGCTGAGTAAATCCTTGGGCGAGGGAAATCAGGACCGGGCCAACCGGGCAGCCGGCAACGGCCTGTTTTTGGCGCTGCTGTTTACCTTAGGATTTATCGCATTCGGATTTTTCGGCGCAGAGCCTTTCTTCCGGCTGCAGTCTGAAGTGGAGGAGACGATTCAAGGCGGTGTCTCCTATATTTCTATTTGCTCCATCTTCTCTCTGGGTATCTTTGTGGAGATTCTGGGAGAGCGTCTGCTGCAGGCCTCCGGCCGGACGGTATACACCCTGTTCACCCAGGGCTTGGGCGCGGTGATCAATATCATTCTGGACCCGGTGTTTATCTTCGGTTTTGAACCTCTGGGCATTGCGCCTATGGGCATCGCCGGCGCTGCCGTGGCCACGGTCATCGGCCAGTGGGTGGCGGCGATCATGGCGATGATCTTCAATTTCACCAGCAATCCGGATGTGAGGCTGAAACTCTCTTACCTGCGTCCTGTGGGGGATATCGTCAAGAAGATCCTGTCTGTGGGCGTTCCCTCCATCATCATGATGGCCATCGGATCTGTGATGACCTTCGGCATGAACCAGATCCTTCTGGGTTTCAAAGATTACGGAGAGACCGCGGCGGGTGTGTTCGGCATCTATTTTAAGCTCCAGAGCTTTGTGCTGATGCCCCTGTTCGGCATCAACAATGCGGCTATCTCCATCATTGCCTACAACTACGGTGCCCGCCAGCCCAAGCGGATCACCGGTACGCTCAAGTGCAGTCTGGGTGCGGCACTGGCGATCATGCTGGTGGGATTGGGTGTGTTTCAGCTGTTCCCGGATGGGCTGCTGGGGATTTTTGAACCCTCTGATACCTTCCTGTCACTGGGCAAAAGCGCCCTGCAGATCATCAGCCTGCATTTTCCTATTGCGGCTGTGGGTATTGCTTTGGGCGCCAGCTTCCAGGCGCTGGGAAATGGTGTTTATTCCACCATCACCTCTTTGTGCCGACAGCTGGTGGCGCTGCTGCCGGCGGCTTACCTGCTGAGCCTCACCGGCAGTGTCCATGCAGTGTGGTGGTCCTTCCCCATTGCCGAGGTGGTCAGCCTGACCGTGAGCCTGATTCTGTTCTCACGGATCTACCGCCAAAAAATCCGACCCCTTGCTGACCATATACAATAATTCTTCCGGGGCAGCGCCGCTGCCCCGGATTTCTATGTCTAGTGGTGAAAACATTTTCCGCCACAATATCCTGTGGCCTACCAAAAAAGACGGTTTTTTTTCTAAAAAAACTTCCTTTTCCTGCCGTTGTGCCGGTAAAAAACCTGTGCTATAATGTCACCAAATGATGTTTTTTGAAAGGAGCAGCCTATGAACGCCACCGAACTGCATATTTCCCAGAGCAGCGTCCATAAGCTGCTGTGCGCTGCCAGTGGCGATGCGGCTCTGCTGTACCTGTACATAACCGCCGGCAATTCCCCGGAAACGGCGGAGAAATCCTTGCACATGACCGCCACCCGGTACGCCTGCGCCGCCGCAACTTTGCGGCAATTGGGACTATGGCCTGAGACCAGGAATACCCCCGTTTTCTCCGGAGAGCGTCCCCAGTACACCGAGCGGGATGTGCTGCAGGCTATGGATGGGGATCGGGAATTTCAGTCTTTGTACGGCGAAGTGCAGCGGGTCCTGGGTCGGAACTTAAACACTGAGGAGCTGAAGATCCTACTGGGCTTTATCCGGTATCTGGGGCTGCCTTCTGATGTGATTTCCGTGCTGGTGTGCTACTGCAAGGAACGGGCAAGAGCCAAGGGCAGCCTCCGCAATCCCAGCCTGCGCACCATTGAGAAAGAAGCCTACGCCTGGGCGGAGCAGGGGATCGATACTATGGAGGAGGCAGCGGCCTTTATTCAGACCCAGAACCAGCGGCGCAGCCGGCTGGGCAAACTGAAGGACACTCTGCAGATCCGTGGCCGCAGCCTTACCGCCGGTGAGGAGCGCTATGCCCAAAGCTGGCTGGAGATGGGCTTTGACAACGATGTGATCGCCCAGGCCTATGAGCGCACCTGCCTGAACACAGGCGGCCTCAGCTGGGCTTATATGCACAAAATCCTCACCCGCTGGCACGAGGCGGGACTACATACGCTGGAGCAGATCCAGACCGGTGACCGGAAACCCAAGGGCGCATCCGGTGAGCCGGGTCAGGCGGAATTGGACGCCATTGCAAAACTATTACGGGAGGGATAACCTATGGCATACAGCGCGGATATCGTACGCCGGGCGCGGCAAGCCCTTGCGGCTGCCAAAGCTGACCGGGAGAGCCTGCAGCAGGCAAGACTCCAGCAGGTCTACACTGCCATTCCCCGGGTGAAAGAAATTGATATACTCCTGCGCAAATCCATGGCGCTGGCTGCCCAGGCCGCCTTTTTGGGCGGCAGCGACGGCGTGGCTGCCATGGAGGAGGTCCGGCAGGCGAACCTAAGCCTGCAGGCTGAGAAAAAGGCGCTGGTGGAAGCTGCTTTTCCTGCAGATTTTTTGGATGAAAGCCCCATCTGTCCCCATTGTGGCGGCTCCGGCTATGTGGGCACGGCTATGTGTGCCTGCCTGCAGGAACTGTGCCGACAGGAACAGACCAAGGAGCTATCCCTGCTTGCCTGTGGAGAGCAGCTGTTTCGGGATTTCCATTTGGAGTACTACCCGGAGACCGTTGACCCTAAGTTCGGCGTCAGTCCCCGAACCATTATGGCCCGGACGCTGGATACCTGCCGGAAGTATGCCGAAACCTTTACCCCCACTTCCGGAAACCTGCTGTTTAACGGCGGCACGGGCCTGGGCAAGACCTTCCTGTCTGCCTGCATTGCCCGGGAGGTGGCCCAGAAGGGTTACAGCGTTGCCTACGACAGCGCCCAGCACCTGTTTACCAAACTGGAGAAGGACCGGTTTAATCCCGATGAGACCACACGGCTGGAGACCCAAAAGCTCCAAAACTGCGATCTGCTGATTTTGGACGATCTGGGTACAGAGCTCACCGGCAATTTTGTGATCGCCGCCCTCTACAGTCTGGTCAATGACCGGATTCTGGCAGGAAAACCCATGATCATTTCTACCAATCTGACCATTACGGAGATCCAGAAACGCTACTCTCCCCAGATCGCCTCCCGGCTGCAGGGCAGCTTTCAGATGCTTCCCTTTGCCGGACAGGATATCCGGGTACTGAAAAACAAGTGAGGAATACTATGAAGATCGGTATTTTATTTGACTTGGACGGCACATTGCTCAGCACCCTAGAGGATTTGACCGATTCGGTCAACGAAACCATGCGCCACTTTGGCTGCCCGGAAAGAACCTTGGATGAGGTGCGGCAATTTATCGGTAACGGCGCTGCCAATTTGATCCGGCTGTCTTTGCCGGGACTGGACACTGACCCCTCCCTGGAGACTGCCCTTGCCTACTACAAGGCGTACTACGGCACCCACTCCCGGATCAAGACCCGGCCCTACGATGGAATTTTGGAGGCGCTGACCCAGATCAAACAGGAATTCCCGGTGGCGGTGGTATCCAACAAGCCGGACCGGGATACAAAGCCTTTGGTGAAGGCGTTCTTTGGGGAGGATGTTTTTGCTTTGGGAGAGAACGGCGATTGCCCCAGAAAACCTGCTCCGGATATGCTTTTCCGGGCTATGGAGGCCATCGGTGTGGAAAAATGTGTATATGTAGGCGACAGCGAGGTGGATGTGATCACCGCCGGCAACGCGGGCGCGCCCTGCCTGAGTGTGCTGTGGGGCTTCCGGGATGAAGCCTGCATCCGGGCGCACGGCGGCAAGCATTTCTGCCACACCCCCGGGGATCTGCCCGAAATGCTCCGTCAGCTGGCAAAGAGCCTGTAATATCAAAAATCAAAAAAGCGGAAGAAGTTTTTCTTCCGCTTTTTTGCGGGATTACAAAGACACTTGATATAATGTTCCTATGGTGACAGCGAATAAGAGGAAATCAGGAAAATTTTGCAATTTTCATTGCAGAAAGGTTTACTTTTCCGGAAGCTTGTGCTATACTATACGCGCATTATGGAAATTCTGCAAAAAAACAAGTAAAATTTGGCGGCAAGGGCCGCCTACAATTGATTGAAAGGGGTATTTTATGTCTCACAAGTATGTTTACCTGTTTACCGAAGGCAATGGCTCCATGCGTGAGCTGCTGGGCGGTAAAGGCGCTAACCTGGCAGAGATGACCAACATCGGTCTGCCTGTTCCTCAGGGCTTCACCATCTCCACTGAAGCCTGCACACAGTATTACGAAGACGGCCGCATGATCAACGACAGCATCCAGGCTGAGATCATGGAGTATGTAGAAAAGCTGGAAGCCATCACCGGCAAGAAATTTGGTGACAAGGAGAACCCCCTGCTGGTCTCCGTTCGTTCCGGCGCCCGCGCTTCCATGCCCGGCATGATGGATACCATCCTGAACCTGGGTCTGAACGAGGATGTTGTTAACGTTCTGGCTACCAAGTCCGGCAACCCCCGTTGGGCATGGGACTGCTACCGCCGTTTCATTCAGATGTACTCCGACGTGGTTATGGAAGTCGGCAAGAAGTACTTTGAAGCGCTGATCGACGAAATGAAGGAAAAGAAGGGCGTCGTGCAGGACGTTGAACTGACTGCCGAGGACCTGAAGGAGCTGGCAAACCAGTTCAAGGCTGAATACAAGAGTAAGATCGGCGCTGAGTTCCCCACCGATCCCAAGGAGCAGCTGATGGGCGCCATCAAGGCTGTGTTCCGCTCCTGGGACAACCCCCGTGCTAACATCTACCGCCGTGAGAACGATATCCCCTACTCCTGGGGTACTGCCGTTAACGTTCAGTCCATGGCCTTCGGCAACATGGGCGATGACTGCGGCACCGGCGTTGCGTTCACCCGCGATCCCGCTACCGGCGAGAAGAAGCTCATGGGTGAGTTCCTCGTAAACGCACAGGGCGAGGACGTCGTTGCAGGCGTTCGTACTCCCATGCCCATCTCCGAGATGGCTGACAAGTTCCCCGAGGCATTTGCTCAGTTCCAGAAGGTCTGCGCAATCCTGGAGGACCACTACCGTGATATGCAGGACATGGAGTTCACCGTTGAGAACGGCAAGCTCTACATGCTGCAGACCCGTAACGGCAAGCGTACCGCTCCTGCTGCTCTGAAGATCGCCTGCGACCTGGTGGACGAAGGCATGATCGACGAGAAGAAGGCCGTTGCTATGATCGAGCCCCGTAACCTGGACACCCTGCTGCATCCCCAGTTCGATACCAAGGCTCTGAAGGCCGCTACCCCCATCGGCAAGGCTCTGCCCGCTTCCCACGGCGCCGCCTGCGGCAAGATCGTGTTCACCGCTGAGGACGCAAAGGAATGGGCTGCCCGTGGCGAGAAGG
>JAZNRW010000098.1:0-30586 GCA_045590835.1 Faecousia sp. | reverse complement strand
CACACTGGCCCCTATGAAGCCGGTAAAAGCAGTGTAGCAAAAAGGCGGCGGAGCAATGCTTCGTCGCCTTTTTGTGTCAGATAGCCTGAACAATATAATCCGAACCCGTTTCTGAGCGGCGTGACCGCCCTGTTGCTGCGTTGCAGCTTCTTGATGGGCGCCAAGCACATCGGCGAAGCTGCGTCTTGCCTCAGAACGGTCACACAGCTCAGAAATCTGCGACCTATGCGGGATGGATGATTGGGTCAGGCAAACTTTTATGAAGCAGATGGGCTGACGCCCATCAATGAATAAAAGGCAGACTGAATAAATCAGACGCCCGCCTAGGCGGGTTCGGATTATATTGTTCAGGCTACAGAAAGAAGGTTCTTATGTCGATTGCAGAAAATGTTGCCCGCATCAAGCAGGAAATGGAAAAAGCCGCCATTGCCGCAGGCAGAGATCCCAAGGAAATCCTCCTGTGCGCCGCCACCAAAATGAACGATGCTGATGCCGCCCGGCAGGCGAATTTAGCCGGGGTAGACTGCTGCGGAGAAAACCGGGTGCAGGAGCTGACGCAAAAGCTGGCTCAGAACGCTTACGAAGGGGCGAGCGTGCATTTCATCGGGCATCTGCAGACCAATAAAGTTAAGCAGGTGGTGGGTAAGGTCAGTCTGATCCACAGCATCGATTCCCTGCGTCTATTGGAAGCAGTGAATAAAGAGGCAGCCCGTCAGGGAATCTGTCAGGATGTTCTGCTGGAAATCAATGTGGGGAACGAACCCAGCAAGTCCGGCTTCTCCATGGAGCAGATTGCAGACATCCTTCCTGAAATGGGTCAATTCCCCAATATCCGGGTCTGCGGACTTATGGCTATCCCCCCAATTTGCCAAAATTCCACAGATAATCACAAATTTTTTCAAGAAATATACCACCTTGCTGTTGACATAACGGCAAAAAAATACGATAATGTATGTGTCGATGTTTTGTCCATGGGTATGTCTGATGATTTTGCAGATGCCATCGCCTGTGGCAGTACCATGATCCGTGTGGGAACTGCCATCTTCGGCTCCCGTGGGTATTAAAGGGTTTCGTCCCTGACAGGACGTGAATATACCAGAAGGAGATATAAAGATGAGTTTTTGGGATAATGTTAAGAAGTTTGCGCAGCCCTATTCCGATGAGGATTACGATGATTACGATGACGAGATGACCGATTACGAGGAGGAAACCCAGGAGTCTGCTCCCCGTACCCGCCGCCCCTCACCTTTTGACACAACCGCGCAAGCAGAAAGCACCTACACCGCTCCCGCCGCCTCCGCTTCCACCAGCTTCAGTGGCCAGGTGGTAAATATGGGTTCCGGCAAGCAGGAAGTTGTTCTTTTCCACGCCAAGACCTTTGATGACGCTGCCAAGGCTGCTGATGAGCTCCGCAGAAGAAAAGCTGTCATTTTGAATATGGAAAATGTAGACAAGTCTCTGACCCGCCGGGTTGTGGATTTCCTGTCCGGCGCCGTTTATGCGCTGGATGGCCGTGTAAAGAAAGTCGCACAGTCTACTTACCTGTTCTGCACCCACAATATGGACGTAGTGGGCGATCTGGAGAATGTTCAGACAGAAATCGAAAGCTACACCTAATCGCTAAAGAGAGGATACACTATGTTTACACCCCAACAGATTGACCAAATTTCCTTTAACCGCGCTACCTTTGGCGGCTACGATATGCAGTCTGTGGATGAATTTCTGGAGCCGTTGATCGAGGACTATGTTACCCTGTATAAGGAAAATGCCCTGCTGAAAAGCAAGATGAAGGTTCTGGTCAGCAAGCTGGAAGAATACCGCAGCAACGAAGCCAGCATGAAGGATGCTATTGTCAATGCCCAAAAGACCTGTGATCTGATGGTAAAGGAAGCAGAGACAAAATGCGCACAAATGCTGCAGGATGCCAATGCGGTGGCAATTGAGAACGCAAAGAATGCAGATACTTTGATCGCTGCAGAAACAGCCCGGGTGGATGATGCCCGGAAGCTGGCTTGCAGCAAGATCGACGAGATCAAGGATCAGATCTCCTCCTGCCTGAATGCCTTGGAGCGCATTAAGGCTGCCAACCTGTCTGCCATCACCCCCGCCGGTGTGTTTGACTACGACCGGGTGGAGGGTTCTGCCCAGGATGCCGAGACCAACGCTGTGGCAAACGAAATTGCCGCGAACCTGCAGGCGCTGGTAGGCACTGCTGACGAGTCCGCTCCCACTGCAGAGCCTAAGCATCCCGTTACCGACACCACTACCGGAAAATTCTCCAATCTGCAGTTCGGCCGTAACTACGACCCTCAGAACCGCTGATTGAAAATCAATATTTTCAACGCATAGATGAGGACAGGTGAATTCCTTCCCGCTTTTTCAGAGAGCTGCCGTTTGGTGCAAGGCAGTAAGGCGCAGGTGTTCATATCCCCTCGGAGCGGCGCACCGAAATTACCAGTAGGCTGCGCCGGGCGCGCCCGATACAGCGCAAGTCAAGTGCCGGTGCATTGCCGGAACAAGAGTGGTACCGCAGAGGTTATAACGCCTTTGTCTCTTATGAAAGAGGCAAAGGCGTTTTTTATACCTGTCATTGCGAGCCGACGTGGCACTCTCCTGCTATTATGGAGGTAATATGCTTATCCTACGTTCATTTTGCCAATCCGATTGGAATGTCATTGTACAGTATCAGCACCCGGATATGGATCAAGAGCAAGCCGTGGCGTTAATTGCTGAATTTAACGCACCAACTTATCACGGCAAATTTCACAAGCTGTTGGCAATTGCCGACGGTGACCAAGTTGTGGGATATGTTTCTTTAATCGAAACGGAAGCTGAAACCGTAAGCATCGGTGCAGAGGTTTACGCCCCGTTTCAACGCCAAGGATACGCTTATGCTGCCATATTACAGCTTTTAACTATGGCAAATGCCTACGGCTATCACACTGCCGCTGGGCAAGTCCGCAAGGATAACACCGCAAGCCTTGCATTATGTAAAAAGCTTGGTTTTGCTATTGTCAACGAGGGAATCAGCAAGCGTGGCAGACCTGTGTATAACCTTATAAAACCAATTTGAGAATTCGGCGGGAGCAAGCCCCCGCCCTACAATAGAAATTTACTATGGAGGTATTTCCGAATGGAATATAAAAACACCATTATCACACCTAAGACCGATTTCCCTATGAAGGCCGGTCTGCCTGCCCGGGAGCCGGGTATGCTGGAGCGCTGGAACCAGCAGGATCTTTACAAGCTGATGCTGGAAAAGAATAAGGATCTGCCCCCCTTCATCCTCCACGACGGCCCTCCTTTCTCCAATGGTTATATCCATATGGGACACGCTCTGAACAAGACCCTGAAGGACTTCATTGTACGCAGCCAGGCTATGATGGGTCACTATACCCCCTATGTCCCCGGCTGGGATAATCACGGTCTGCCCATTGAGCGGGCCATCGAGAACTCCAAGAAGAAGCTGAATAAGCATATGTCCGTGCCTGAATTCCGCAAGGCCTGTGAGGAATTCGCCGAGGACTTCATTCAGAAGCAGATGGCCGGTTTCCGTCGTCTGGGCGTGGTGGGCGATTGGGCCCGTCCCTACCGCACCATGGATAAGCATTTCGAGGCTCAGGAAGTCAAGGTCTTTGGCCGGATGTTTGACAAGGGCTACATCTACAAGGGCTTAAAGCCTGTGACCTGGTGTCCTGCCTGCGCTACCGCTGTGGCAGAGGCTGATATCGAGTACAAGGACGATCCCTGTACCTCTGTCTATGTGAAGTTCCCTATGAAGGACGATTTGGGCAAGCTGGCAGCATTCGACTGCAGCAAGCTGTCCTTCGTGATTTGGACCACCACCATCTGGACTCTGCCCGGTAACATGGCGATCTGCCTGCATCCCAGAGATTCCTATGTGCTGGTGCAGCCTGATTACAGCGATGAAATTTTCATTGTGGCGGAAGCTCTGTGTGAGAAGGTTATGGGCATGGGCGGCTATACAAGCTATCAGATCCTGGCCTCCTACCCCGGCAACTTCTTCGAAAATATGCTGGCGCAGCACCCCTTCATTGACAAGACCTCCCGCCTGGTCAACGCTGAGTATGTTACCATGGACTCCGGTACCGGCTGTGTCCACACTGCACCCGGCTTCGGCGCAGACGACTACCAGACCTGTATGCGCTACGGCATGGAGCTGATCGTGCCCGTAGACGACTACGGCCGCCACACCGACTATGCCGGTAAATATGCAGGTCTCAAGACCGAAGAATCCAACCCTGTCATTTTGGCAGATATGAAAGAAAGCGGTATGCTGTTCGCCTCCGAGCAGATCATCCACTCCTACCCTCACCACGATCGCTGCAAGAAGCCGGTGATCTTCCGGGCCACACCTCAGTGGTTCTGCTCTGTGGAATCCTTCAAGGATCAGGCTGTGGAGGCAATTGAAAACGTCCAGTGGTTCCCCGGTTGGGGCGGCGACCGCATGGTATCTATGATCCGGGAGCGGGCCGACTGGTGTATCTCCCGTCAGCGCCGCTGGGGTCTGCCCATCCCTGTTTTCTACTGCAACGATTGCGGCAAACCCGTGTCTACCCCTGAGTGCATCGCCAAGATCTCCGCTCTGTTTGATGAACATGGCTCTAACATCTGGTTCGAGAAGGAAGCCGAGGATCTGATTCCCGATGGCTTTACCTGTCCCCACTGCGGTGGCAAGACCTTTGAAAAAGAGACCGACACTCTGGACTGCTGGTTTGACTCCGGCTCTACCCACTATGCATCCCTCTACCACGACACGCCCGAGCTGTGGCCTGCAGATGTGTATTTGGAGGGTGCTGACCAGTACCGCGGTTGGTTCCAGTCCAGCCTGCTGACCTCTGTGGGCGCGCTGGATAAGGGTGCTCCCTCCAAGCAGGTGCTGACCCATGGTTGGGTGGTAGATGGCCAGGGCCGCGCCATGCACAAGTCTCTGGGCAACGGCGTAGATCCTGCTGATCTGATCAAGGACTTCGGCGCGGATATCGTCCGTCTGTGGTCCGCCTCCACCGACTACCATGTAGATGTGCGTTGCTCTAAGGAGATCTTCAAACAGATCGCCCAGAACTACCTGAAGTTCCGGAATACCGCCCGTTACTGCCTGGGTAACCTGTATGAGTTTGATCCCAACAATCTGGTACCTGCCGAGCAGATGGAAGAGCTGGACAAGTGGGCGCTGACCAAGCTGGATGCTTTGGTGCAGACCTGCCGGAAGGCCTACAACAACTACGAGTTCCATCTGATCTCCCACGCCATCAATGACTTCTGCGTGGTAGAACTGTCCTCCTTCTATCTGGATATTTTGAAGGATCGGCTGTACTGCGAGGAGAAGGACGGCCTGCGCCGCCGCTCCGCACAGAGCGCTCTGTTCCTGATCCTGGACGCCATGGCAAAGCTATTTGCTCCCATTCTGGCATTCACCTGTGATGAGATCTGGCAGGCAATGCCCCATCGCTGCAGCGACGATACCCGCAATGTTCTGCTGAACCAAATGCCCGAGGGCTTTGCCGCATACGCACTGGATGAAGCAGTTATGGCAAAGTGGGATACCGTCATGAAGCTGCGTCAGGATGTAAACGGCGTATTGGAGATCGCCCGTGCTGACAAGCGCATCGGTAAGGCTTTGGAGGCCCATGTGAGTCTGGACACCCAGGATGCTGAACTGAAGGCTGCCTGCGAGGGTGTGAACCTGGCGGAAATCTTCATTGTGTCCTCCTGCGATTGGGAAGCACCGGAAGAGGGCGCCACCACTGGCACCGGCACCAACCTGCCCGGTGTGACCATCGGTGTCACCGAGGCCCGGGGCGAGAAGTGTCCCCGCTGCTGGATGCACTCTACCGAGGCTGATGAGAACGGCCTGTGCAAGCGCTGCGCCGCCGTCATCGCCCAGATGGATCTGGAAGTTTAACAAATAATAAAACCCGGGAAGAACCCAAAGGTTTCTTCCCGGGTTTTTATTGAAAGGCTTTTACTTTCCAAAAACCTTTTCCGCTTTTTTCATCATTTGGCGAATCGGTAAATGATAGGGGCAACGCTCCTCACAAGCGCCGCAATCTACGCAATCAGCCGCTGTTTTCTCCATTGCCAGATACCGGGCAGTTGCCCAATCCTGCAGGTGATACCGGGTATAATAACCCTCCATCATAAATACTGCGGGAATGGAGATACCGGCGCTGCAAGGCGCGCAATAGTTACACCGGCGGCAGAAGTTCGTGCCCAGATTCTCCCGGATCTTGTGGATTTTTTCCCGTTCTGCGTCCGTCAAGGGAGTGGTATCGGAGACGGCTGCCAGATTTTGGTCGATCTCCTCCTCCGCAGCCATACCGGGAATCACCACGGTCACATTGGGATTGCCGGCCACAAACCGCAGAGCGGTGGTGGTGTCATCGATGGCGCCGCCTGCCAGGGGCTTCATGCAGATAAAGCCGATGTTCCGCTGGGCGCAAATACCCATCAGTTCCTCACCCTGGGTCTCCACCACATTGTAGGGGAACATGATGCTCTCCACCCAAGGCAGCTCCACCGCCTTGGCAAACAGCTCTACCGCATGGAGGGTCACGCCGATATGTCCGATCTTGCCTGCCTGCTTAGCCTCCTGCAGCGCCTCCAGCGCGCCGCCGGGGGCTTGCACCTGCTCCAAATCCTTTGCGTTAGGGTTATGGATCTGATACAGGTCAATGTAATCGGTGCGCAAATTCTTTAGGCTGATGTCGATGTCCTTAGCCATGGCCTCCCGGGTGCGGGACATGCTCTTGGTGGCCAGTACGAACCGGTCCCGGATGCCCTCCAGAGCATAACCCAGGTACTCCTCGCTGACCGTGTAGCCCCGGGCGGTATCGATATAATTGACACCCGCATCCACTAACCGGTGGATGAGCTTTTTGGTTCCCTCCGCATCGATTTTTTGGATAGGAATGCCGCCAAAACCCATGCGGGAGACCCGCAAGCCTGTTTTTCCCAAAATTCTGTATTCCATTGGAACATCTCCTTGTTCTGTGTGTTTTGATATGGTGGGTTTAGGTCGCGCCCCGCAGCTCAATGATCTGATCCCGGAGCACCGCCGCATACTCGTATTCCATCATACGAGCCGCTTCTTTCATCTGCTTCTCCAGCCGGGCGATCTCCTTCTCCTTCTCCGCCTTGGTCATCTTCACGCCGGTCCGTCCCTTCCGTTCCGCTGTAGGCGAGGAAATCTCTATCAAATCCCGCACGGATTTGATAACGGTTTTGGGTACGATTCCGTTGGCTTGATTATAGGCATCCTGAATCTCTCGACGGCGCTTGGTTTCCCGGATAGCAGCAGCCATGGATGGGGTGACACAGTCTGCATACATGATCACCAGACCCTCCGCATTTCGCGCGGCGCGGCCGATGGTTTGGATCAAGCTGGTTTCACTGCGGAGGAAACCCTCCTTGTCCGCATCCAAAATAGCCACCAGGCTCACCTCCGGCAGATCCAAGCCCTCCCGGAGCAGGTTGATGCCCACCAGTACATCGAATTTTGCCATCCGCAGATCCCGGATGATCTCCATCCGTTCCATAGCGCCGATGTCCGAGTGCATATACCGCACGCGAATACCGGCTTTCTGCAAATATACGGTCAGATCCTCTGCCATCTTCTTGGTGAGGGTGGTTACCAGCACGCGCTCATCCCGGGCGGCTCTGGCGTTGATCTCCCCAATCAGGTCATCTATCTGCCCATCAATAGGTCTAACCTCCACTACAGGGTCTAAAAGTCCAGTTGGGCGAATAACTTGCTCCACTATCTGTCCGGAGCGGGTCTGCTCATATTCAGCAGGTGTGGCAGAAACATAGATTACCTGATTGAGTTTTCCGTCAAATTCTGTGAAATTCAGAGGGCGGTTATCGTAAGCCGAGGGCAGACGGAAGCCGTAGTTTACCAATGCATCCTTCCGGCTCCGGTCGCCGGCATACATTGCCCGGCACTGGGGCAGTGTCACATGGCTCTCGTCCACAAACAGCAGAAAATCCTCCGGAAAGTAGTTCAGCAGTGTGGTGGGCGGTGTGCCCGGAGCGCGCCCCTGGATCACACGGGAGTAGTTTTCAATACCAGTGCAGAAGCCGATCTCCGTCAGCATTTCCAGATCATAGGCTGTCCGCTGAGAGATCCGCTGGGCCTCCAGAAGCTTATTATTCTCCTTGAAGTACGCCACCTGCTGATCGCACTCCTGCCGGATCTCCCGCATGGCCCGCTCCATTTTCTCCCGGGAGGCCACATAGTGGCTGGCGGGGTAGATGGCCACATGGTCAAGATACCGCTCCACCATGCCGGAAACCGCATTGATCTCCGAGATCCGGTCAATTTCATCGCCGAAAAACTCCACCCGGATGGCTCGGCCTGTCCAATAGGCAGGATAGACCTCCAGTGTGTCGCCCCGGACACGGAACTTGTTACGGGAGAAGTCAATATCATTGCGCTCGTAGCGGATCTCGGTGAGCTTCCGCAGAATGTCATCTATCGGTCGTTCCTGCCCTACCCGCAGAGAAATGACCATACTCTTGTAGTCGATAGGGTCACCCAGGCCGTACAGGCAACTGACAGAGGACACCACGATCACATCCCGTCGCTCAAACAGGGCCGAGGTGGCACTGTGGCGGAGGCGGTCGATCTCCTCATTGATGGCAGAGTCCTTCTCGATATAGGTATCCGTGTGGGCAATGTATGCCTCCGGTTGGTAGTAATCGTAGTAGGATATAAAATACTCCACCGCGTTGTTGGGGAAGAATTCCCGGAACTCTGAGCACAGCTGGGCGGCCAGGGTTTTGTTGTGAGCCAAAACAAGGGTCGGTCTATTCAGTTTTTCAATGACAGATGCCATGGTGAAGGTCTTGCCGGAACCGGTGACGCCCATCAGGGTCTGTTCCCGCAGACCCAAGTTGACACCCTGGGTCAGTTTTTCAATGGCCTCCGGTTGATCGCCGGAGGGCTTATATTCAGAAACCAGCTGAAATCGATCCACCCGATACGCCTCCTTCAGCGAATGCTGCAATTCTCCTGGGGTTTATAATACTGGGATTGGACGATGGAAACAAAATCGTCTTTGCATACCACAATGTGATCCGCTAAGATCAGTTCCACCGCCTCCAGAGCTTTGGCCACCCGGAGGGTGGTCTGGACATCGTCTGCAGAGGGAATAGCTAGTCCGCTGGGATGGTTGTGCGCCAGAATCACTGTGGTGGCATTAACCGCCAGTGCCATCTCCACGATCCGTCGCACCGGGATGTTGGCAGAGTTCACACTGCCCTCTCCCACCTTCTTGCAGCAGATCACCTTGCACTTGGCATCCAAGCACAGCATAAAGACCGTCTCTACCTCACGCCCATAGAAATACGGCACCAGAAAATTACCGCACTGGTCAATAGTTTGCAGAATTTGACCCGGCTGGGACTGCTTCACCTGATAATACCGGCCCACTTGGGTAATCAGCGATAAGAAGGTGGAGATATTCTCGTTGATGCCCTCTGTCTTCTCCAGTTCCTCCCGGCTTGCACCCAAGACGCCGTTCAAAGAACCGAATTTCTCCAGCAGTTTGTGGGCCAGCGGATTGGTATCCCGCCGGGGAACGCAGTAGAACAGTAATAGTTCCAAGACATACAGCTCGTCGAAATTGTCCAGACCTTCCTTGCGGAAACGGCTCTTCAGCCGCTGTCTGTGGCCCTCATGTATCGACATATTCTCACCTCTTTCGCGGATTATGCTTGCTATTTTGAAAAGGATTCGTTAAAATAGGGGTAGACGCATTTTCCGATGAAATATTTTCCGAAAAATGCGCATGATATGGCAGGAGGAGAGGCAACATGGATCAATCAAATCACCCCTTCGCTTTGTTGGACTGGGTAGAACGCCCCGCATTTTGCGTGGCAGACGGGCGTATCGCCGCTGTCAATGAGGCTGCGTCCCAGTTTCAGGTGTCTACCGGAATGTCTGTGTCCCCACTACTGGGCGAACACGCGCCGGCCTATCAGGCGCTAACCGAGGGCTGCCTGTATCTGACACTTACCATAAGCGGCATCCCCTGCAGCGCATCCGTTCAGCGTATGGACGGGTTTGATCTGTTTTTAATAGAGCAGAGCAACGAGCAGCTCCGGACGCTGGCACTGGCTGCACAGCATCTGCGGATCCCCTTGGCTAATGTGATGACCGCCTCTGATCGGCTGTTCTCCCAGTTTGATCGGGAGGAAACGACCATTCAGGTCAATCAAATCAATCAGGGTTTATACCAGATCCTGCGGATTATCAGCAACATGTCCGATGCGGCAGCCTACCAGGCTTCTGCCCCTGTGCGCATGGAAACAGTGAATTTTACAGCCATCGCAAATGAGTTCATCGAAAAAGCCCGGGCCATGACGGAAAATACCGGAATTACCATCGAATACTCCGGTCTGAAAGAGCCTGTTTTGGGACTTGCCAATCCGGAGCAGATCGAACGGGCATTTTACAATTTGCTGTCCAATGCCATTAAATTCACATCAGCAGGCCAGACCATCGAAATAAAGCTTACCAAGAGCAATCACCAGCTGAGCTTTACCATCTGCAATCCCGGTGCGCCGAAGAAAACAGGAGACCTGTTCACCGGCTACCGCCGGACGGCCGGGCTCGAAGACAGCCGAAAAGGCGTTGGCCTTGGTCTGACCCTTGTGCGGGCCGCTGCCGGCGCGCACAACGGAACGGTTTTAATCGACCATCCCGATGGGACCCATACCCGAGTCACCATGACCATAGCCATTCAAAAAGATGCCGCTTCCGATTGCGTTCATTCTCCCGTGATCCGCGTTGGCGACTACGCCGGCGGGCGGGATAAAGGACTGCTGGAGCTGTCTGAGGTATTAGACTCCTCTGCCTATTACCAAATTAACTAACATCTTCCCTGCCCGGTTCTGCCGGGCAGGTTTTTTATAAATACCGTTTCAAATATCGGCCGGTATAGCTCTCCTCCACCGCCGCAACTTCCTCCGGCGTGCCGGTTGCCACCACATAGCCGCCCATATCACCGCCCTCGGGACCCAAGTCGATAATATGATCGGCGGTTTTGATCACATCTAAGTTGTGTTCGATCACCAACACCGTGTTGCCGGCATCCACCAGCTGCTGCAACACCTCGATCAGCTTGTGGACATCGGCAGCATGGAGGCCTGTGGTGGGCTCGTCCAGAATATAAATGGTTCGGCCGGTAGACACCCGAGCCAGCTCGGTTGCCAGCTTTACCCGCTGGGCCTCACCGCCGGAGAGGGTGGTGCTGGACTGACCCAGTTTCACATATCCCAGGCCTACCTCCACCAATGTCTGGGCTTTTCTGCGGATCTTGGGCAGATTCTCAAAGAATTCCACCGCCTCTTCTGCCCGCATATCCAATACCTGGGCAATGTTCTTTCCCTTATATTGCACCTCAAGGGTCTCCCGGTTATACCGTTGTCCCTTGCAGACCTCACAGGGTACATACACATCTGCCAGGAAGTGCATCTCGATCTTCACAAGGCCGTCACCGCTGCAGGCCTCGCACCGCCCACCCTTCACATTGAAGGAGAACCGTCCCGGGCCATAACCGCGGATCTTAGCATCGTTGGTGGACGCAAACAGGTCCCGGATATCATTGAATAACCCTGTGTAGGTAGCCGGATTAGAGCGGGGGGTACGGCCAATGGGGCTCTGGTCAATGTCGATGACCTTGTCAAGATGCTCCATGCCCTCAATGCACCGGCAGGCGCCGGGACGGGTTCGGGCATGATTTAGTTTCCCCAGCAGCGCTTTGTTCAGCACTTCCGACACCAAACTGGATTTACCGGAACCAGACACGCCGGTGACGCAGGTCAGTGTGCCCAGAGGAATGGATACATCGATATTTTTCAGGTTGTTTTCTGTAGCACCTTCAATCCGCAGGAATTTGCCGTTTCCCTGGCGTCTTGCAGAGGGCACGGGGATCTTCTTAACACCGGTCAGGTATTGGCCCGTCACAGACCTGGGTTCCGCGCAGATGTCTTCCAAGGTTCCTGCCGCCACAATCTGGCCGCCGTGACTGCCTGCTCCGGGGCCCACATCCACAATAAAATCCGCCGCCCGCATGGTGTCTTCGTCGTGTTCTACCACCACAAGGGTGTTGCCCAAGTCCCGCAGGCGCTTCAAGGTCTCCAGCAGTTTATCATTGTCCCGCTGGTGCAGGCCGATGGAAGGCTCGTCCAGAATATACAGCACGCCCATTAGGGAAGAGCCGATCTGCGTGGCCAGGCGGATCCGCTGGCTCTCGCCGCCGGACAAGGTGGCCGCCGACCGGGACAGGGTCAGATACTGCAGACCCACATCCATCAAAAACCGCAGCCGCACCTTGATCTCCCGCAGGATCTGCTCCGCCACCAGCGCCATATTGCCCTCCAGATGGAGGTTTTCCGCAAATTCCAGCGCCTGGGCAATGCTCATACGGCAAAAGTCCATGATGCCGATTCCACCCACCGTAACAGCCCGGGCAATATCGGACAGACGGTCTCCGTGACAGTGGGGACAGGCGGCGGAGGACATACACTCTTCCAGTTCCTTACGCGCCGCGTCCGACTGGGTCTCCCGGTAGCGACGGCTGATATTATTGAGAATTCCCTCAAATGGCTGTTCCAGCACGCCCATACCGTTGCCCCGGTTATAGGTCATCCGCAGCTTCTCTTCTCCCGTTCCGTAGAGGATCACCTGAATAGCTTCCCGGGGCAGGCTTGCCACCGGCTCGGTCAGAGAAAACCGGTATTTCTGCGCCAGCGCCTCAAAGTACATCCGAAAAATAGAATCGGTTCTTGCATTGCTCCACCCGGAAGCCTGAATCGCGCCCCCAAAAATGGATTTGCTCTTATCCGGGATCACCAGATCTTCGTCCGCCACCAGCTGGAAGCCAAGACCCGTACAGGCAGGACAGGCGCCGGCAGGGTTATTGAAGGAGAACATTCTCGGTTCCAGCTCCGACAGGCTGATACCGCAATCCTCGCAGGCATAGTTCTGGGAAAAGCTGATCTCCTCATTGCTGTCCGGCAGGCTGATGGTTACTAACCCCCCGGAGTGAGAGCAGGCTGTTTCGACAGAATCCGTCAGGCGGCGGCGCTGACCCTCCCGGATCACCAGCCGGTCCACCACCAGCTCGATGGTATGCTTCTTATTCTTTTCCAGGGTGATTTCTTCATTCAAATCATAGAGAATGCCGTCTGCCCTGACCCGGGCAAAGCCGCCCTTGCGGGCGTCCTCAAACACCTTGGCATGCTCGCCCTTTTTCCCGCGAATGACAGGAGACAGCACCATAAACCGAGTTCCCTCCCCCAGCGCTTCCACCCGATCCACGATCTGATCGATGGTCTGGCGACGGATCTCCTTGCCGCATTTGGGGCAATGGGGAATACCCACCCGGGCCCACAAAAGACGCAGGTAGTCATAGATCTCTGTGACCGTGCCTACAGTAGAGCGGGGATTCTTGGAGGTGGTCTTCTGGTCAATGGATATGGCCGGGGAGAGTCCTTCGATGGAATCCACGTCCGGCTTATCCATCTGTCCCAAAAACTGCCGGGCATAAGAGCTGAGGCTCTCCACATACCGGCGCAGGCCTTCGGCATAAATGGTATCAAATGCCAGGCTGGATTTGCCGGAGCCGGACAAACCGGTAAAGACCACCAGCTTATCTCTGGGGAAGGTCACATCCACATTTTTTAAATTGTTTTCTCTTGCGCCTTTGATGCAAATCGTATCTTTCATGGCAGGCTCCAATGCATTAAAAATCTTCTGATTATTATAACACGAAAAAACCCATTCTACAAGCAGAATTTCAAACATAATTTCGTTTTATGGGGCAGACCCCCGGCGGGAAGGCCCTCGGGTGATTTTTGTCGGAATGGTGGAAGGAATTGCCTTATGATTGGTATATTTTGTTAGTATTTCTTTCGGTTCGGTGTTGCTTTTTATAGGACTGTAGTGTTATAATGTGGATAAGAAAGCTCGTAGTATGACTAGGAGCAAAATATAGATGAATGAAGCGAGGTATTACTTAAGATGATTGCTTACGGTGAAAACATCAAAGTATTCTGCGGAAATTCCAACCCTGCCTTTGCGGCAACTGTCTGCCGGGAGCTGGGTCTGGATTTGGGCAAAGGCGTTGTGCAAACCTTTGCCGACGGCGAAGTCTCCGTCACTTTGGAAGAAACCGTTCGTGGCGCTGACGTATTCCTGATCCAGTCCACCTGCAAGCCCGTCAACAACCACCTGATGGAGCTGCTGGTTATGATCGACGCCTGCCGTCGCGCATCCGCCGGCCGTATCACCGCCGTGGTCCCCTAGTTTGGCTACGCCCGTCAGGATCGGAAGGCCATGAGCCGCGATCCTATCTCTGCCAAGCTGGTTGCCAATATGCTCACCGCTGCCGGCGCTGACCGGATCCTGACTATGGATCTGCACGCAGCGCAGATTCAAGGCTTCTTCGATATCCCTGTGGATCACCTGCTGGGCAACCCCACCTTTGTAAAGTATTACCTCGACAAATTCCCCGAAGATAAGTTTAACCACGACGAATTCGTTGTGACTTCCCCTGACGTAGGCTCTGTAGCCCGGGCCCGGGCATTTGCCGCTAAGGTCCATATGGGTCTGGCCATCGTTGACAAGCGCCGCCAGAAGGCCAATGTGTGCGAGGTTATGAATGTCATCGGCGATGTTCGGGGCAAGACCTGCATTCTGTATGACGATATGATCGATACCGCCGGTTCCCTGTGCAACGCCGCTGAGGCGCTGGTCACTGTGGGCGGTGCCAAGGAAGTGTACGCCTGCGCCACCCACGGTGTGCTGTCCGGTCCTGCTTTTGAGCGCATTCAGAACTCCGTCATCAAGGAAGTTGTTGTCCATAACACCATTCCCCTGCCCGAGAACTGCCCCTGCGATAAGATTAAGCAGCTGGATGTGGCACCTATCTTTGCCCGCGCCATCTCCCATGTCCACGGCGGCACCTCCATCGCGGATCTGTTTTAAGCCGTGTTTGGAAGAAAAAGCGAAAGCTGGCTGATCGTAGGCCTGGGTAATCCCGGTAAAGACTATGCCCGTACCCGTCATAACTGCGGATTCCGCGCCATTGATCTTCTTGCCCAGTCACTAGGCTGCAAGATCGATAAAGGTAAGTTTCAAGGTCTCTATGGGCAGACTACCTACAAGGGCAAAAAGCTGTTCCTGTTGAAGCCCCAGACTTATATGAACCTGTCCGGCCGCTCTGTGCTGCAGCTGTCTGCTTACTACAGCATCCCGCCCCAGCGGATCATTGTACTGTTTGATGACATCTCTCTGGAGCCTGGGCGTCTGCGGATCCGTGCCGACGGCTCTGCCGGCGGGCACAACGGAATCAAGTCCATTATTCAGGAGCTGGGCTCTCAGGATTTCCCCCGTGTAAAGATCGGCGTTGGCGCCAAACCCCATCCGGAGCAGGATCTGGCAGATTGGGTTCTGTCCACCTTCTCGGCGGCAGAGGAAAAAGCCTTGTCCGCCGCCCTGCCCCATGCCGCTGAGGCTGCCCTTTGTATTTTGGAAAAAGGCATTGCCGAAGCTGCCAACCGATATAACGGCTTCCGGCCGTAACAAAAAAAGATTGTCATTTTACCACGGAAAGGGGGGTGTTTTCCCCCTTTCCGCTTTGTTGCGTGGAAGAAAATCTCCCAAAAGTGAGGTTCTTTATGGAAAAACTGCTCTCAGTTCTAAAGACAATGCCGGAATACACCGCCCTGCTGGATGCCATTGACCACAGCCAATGCGCCGCTGTAACAGGCATCGGTCAGGTGAATCGCAGCCACATGATCGCAGGTATTTTTACCCACAGCAGCCGCCCTGTGGTGGTGGTCTGTCAGGATGATTTGGCCGCCAAGCGGGTACAGACGGAGCTGAAGGCGTTCCTGGGGCAGTTGTTTCCCATTCTTCCCTCCCGGGAGCTGACACTGTATGACAGCGCCGTGGTTTCCCGTGGTTGGGAGCAAAAGCGGCTGCGCCAGCTCTACGATCTGGCCCGGGGAAATACGCCCCTGCAGATCATGGCATGGGATGCCCTCAGCCAGAGGACCGTACCCCCTGCGGTATTGCAGCAAGCGGTCTTTACCCTGCAGGTAGGCCGGGAATATACTTTAGATACGCTATTGACCCAACTGACCCACGCCGGTTACAGCCGCTGCGCAATGGTGGAAGGGCCCGGTCAGTTTGCCGTCAGAGGCGGTATAGTGGATATCTTCTCCCCTGCCGCCGACTTCCCCATCCGCGCAGAGTTCTTTGGCGATGAACTGGACACCATGGGGTACTTTGACCCGGATACCCAGCGGCGCACGGAAAATGTGGAAGAAATTGTCATTTTGCCTGTGGGTGAGACCCAGCCCCGGCTGCATCCGGAGGGGTTGGAGGGGCTGTGTGCCGACATCTCCCAGCTGATCGCCCGGCAGCGCCGGAGAAAGAATCCCAACGAGCTGCTGATCAGCACATTGGAAAAAGATCTGGAAAAATACCAAAATGGGTTGCAAAACCCCGCATCCGACCGGTATATGGCGCTGATCTATCCGGAATTTGCCACTGCTATATCCTATATCCCCAAGGATGCCGTGATCGTCCTGTGCGATCAGAGCAGCCTCCATCGTTCCGCCCGCACCCGGGTGGAGGAGGTGGGCATGCAACTGGATAGCCTGCTGCAAGGCGGTCTGGTGGCGGGCGAGCTATGCGACTATGTGTGGCAGTGGGAGGATTTCTGTGGAGAACTGACAGGTCGCACACCGGTATATTTAGATACCTTTGCCGCCACCGCCTATCCGGAGGAGTGTCCTCCCCTGCATCTTCTTCCCATGACCGCCAAGCAGCTGCCCGGCTACGGGGGCAATTTGGATACGGCTGCCTCCGATCTGCACCATTATCAGAAAATGGAGTTCTCCTGCCTGGTGCTCTGCGGTTCCCGCAGAAGAGCGGAGCTATTGCAGGAAATGCTCCACAGCAAGGGGCTTTCCTCTTTCCTGTGTATTCCCTTGACCACCATGCCCCAGCCGGGCCAGATCCTGCTGGCAGAGGGTACACTGCCCTACGGCATGGAATATCCCAATGCCAAGCTGGTCATCTTAACAGAAGGACAGCTCACCGGCAAGACAGAACCCCGGCGCAAGCAATCCAAAAAATCCGCCACCAACCGGCAGAAGCTCAATTCCTTTACGGACCTGACCCCTGGTGATCTGGTGGTTCACGAAAATTACGGCATCGGCCGCTTTGTTACCATGGAGCAGATCCGGGTGGACAATGCGGTGAAGGACTATATTAAGATCGCCTATCAGGGTTCGGACACCCTGTTCGTTCCCGCCACCCAGCTGGATCTGGTCAGCAAGTATATCGGCGGCGGCGAGGACGCCAACATCCGGCTGAATAAGATCGGTACCGACACCTGGCAGAAGACCAAGGCCAAAGCCCGAAAGGCTGCCAAGGATATGGCCGGCGAGCTGATCCAGCTGTATGCTGCCCGCCGGCGGCAGGAGGGCTTTGCCTTTGCCGCGGACTCCCCCTGGCAGCGGGAATTTGAAGACAACTTCCCCTACCCGGAAACCGACGACCAGCTGCGGTGTATTGCCGACATCAAGCATGATATGGAGTCTCCCATTCCCATGGATCGGCTCTTGTGCGGCGATGTGGGCTTTGGCAAGACAGAGGTGGCCCTGCGGGCGGTGATGAAGGCCATCATGGACGGCAAACAGGTTGCCATTCTGGTGCCCACCACAGTCCTTGCCCAGCAGCATTATCAGACCGCCGTTGCCCGGTTCCGGGGGTTCCCGGTGAATATCGATGTGCTCAGCCGTTTCCGCACAACCGCCCAACAGAACAAGACCCTGCAAAACCTAAAGGCTGGTCTGGTGGATCTGGTGATCGGAACCCATAAGCTGCTGCAGAAGAGCGTGCAGTTCAAGGATCTGGGCCTTTTGATCGTGGACGAGGAGCAGCGCTTTGGCGTCAGCCATAAGGAACGGCTGAAGGAGATCTCCAAAGGCGTGGATGTGCTGACACTGTCCGCAACCCCCATTCCCCGGACGCTGAATATGGCTCTTTCCGGCATTCGGGATATGTCTACCATCGAAGAACCTCCCGCAGACCGATATCCGGTGCAGACCTATGTGATGGAACACAGCAATGCTGTACTGGACGATGCTATCCGCAGAGAGATCCAGCGGGGCGGTCAGGTGTATTATCTGCACAATCGGGTGGAGACCATCGACCAGTGCGCTGCCGCTTTAACAAAGCGGATCCCCGGTCTGCAGGTGGCTGTTGCCCACGGCAAAATGGGCGAAGAAGCCCTCAGCGATGTGATGCGTTCCATGGCAGACGGGGATATCCAAGTGCTGGTATGCACCACCATTATTGAAACAGGTCTGGATATTTCCAATGTGAATACGCTGATTATTGAAAATGCTGACCGATTTGGTCTCAGTCAGCTCCATCAGCTTCGTGGCCGTGTGGGCCGTTCCTCCCGGCATGCTTACGCATACTTTACCTACCGGCCGGATAAGTCCCTCAGCGAGGTAGCCGAGAAGCGGCTGTCCGCCATCCGGGATTTTGCCGAGTTCGGCTCCGGTTTCAAGATCGCCATGCGGGATTTGGAGATTCGGGGCGCAGGTAATCTGCTGGGCGCGGAGCAATCCGGCCATATGATGAGTGTGGGCTACGATATGTACCTGAAGCTGCTGGACGAAGCGGTACTGGAGGAACGGGGTGACAAGGCCAAGGAGCCGGACTGCACCGCCGACCTGAATGTGACCGCCAATGTGGTTAGGGACTATGTATCCCGGGGCGAGGAGCGTATGGATCTGTACCGCCGGATGGCGGCAATCCGCTGCCAAGAAGATGCGGACGATCTGTTGGATGAGATCGTGGACCGCTACGGTGAACCGCCCAAGGGCGTGCTGAACCTCATTGACATTGCCCTGCTGCGGGCCAACGCCCGGTCCGCCGGCATCAGCGATATTCGCCAGAAGGCAGGCGAAGTGCAGTTTACCATGTGGAATTTGAATTTCGAGGCGGTCAGTATGCTGTGCAACGATCCGGATTACAAGAGCCGGGTGATGTTTGTTGCTACCGCCAAGGAACCGACCCTGCGGCTGAAGCTGTCCTCCGGCGCGGATAGCCTGCGGCAGTCCAAAGTATTTGTGGAGCGCTATCGCAGGTGCATTCCGCAATAATTGCCTTGCAAACACAGAATAAGAGGTGTTTTTATGGAAAGAGATCGCAAAAAAATCATCATTCTGGTGATTGTTGGAGTAATCCTGGTTTCCCTGTGTGCAGGTCTACTCTGGTATTTCCTGCACATTGACCGCCCGGAGGACGGATATATTCTGGAGAATGTTTCCGTTGCCGGTGTTGCTGTGGGCGGTATGCATCGGGAGGAGGCCGCCGCAATGCTGACAGATGATTTGCTGACGGAATTTGCGCAGGGTATGGCCGTTACCCTCCCAGACGGCAAGGTCACTTTGCCTGCCCAAATTGCTGACGCGAACATTAATATTGAGAAACTAATCGAAGATATTTACGCCCTTGGTCGCAATGGCAGCCGCCGGGAATTGAAGCAGCAGATTCTCCAGGCAGAAACCACCGGCTTTGATGTATCCCTTGCGCCCTATCTCACATTGGATACCGGTGCTATCCGACAGTGGTGCGAAGATACTGCAAAGGCCCACTCCTCCGATTTTTCTGAAAATATCGTAGAGCTTGTGGGGGAAAAGCCTGTGATAGAGGAGGCTCTAGCCGACACTACCGGGCAGATCCTGAAGATCACCGTAGGCTCTCCGGAGCGGCATATCGACCCGGATGCATTGTACAACGGCATCACCAAGGCCTACGCAGAGCGTCAGTTTGAGATCGGCTATGCCTGCGCTGTCACAGAACCTACCCCCATTGATCTGGATGCGCTGTACAAAGAATATTGCTTTGCTCCTGTAGATGCTGTAATGGATCCCGAAACCTTTGCCATCACCCCCCACAGTTTGGGTTACGGGTTCGATTTAGAGCAGGCAAACAGTATGCTTCAGAATGCCGCACCTGGGGATGTTTTGGAGATTCCCCTTGTAGTCATCGCTCCGGAAATAACGACTGAGTCCCTTTCTGCCGCCTTGTATCCAGATGTTTTGGGCAGCTATACCGCCAATGCCAGCAGCATTTGGGGGCGGGATATCAACCTGAATCTGTCCTGCCAGGCCATCAACGGAATCGTGCTCCTGCCGGGGGAGGTCTTCTCCTATAACCCCGCCCTTGGAGAGCGGACGCCGGATAAAGGCTGGCAAAAAGCCGATGGCTATATTGGCAACGCCACGGTCAGTGAATACGGCGGCGGCATCTGTCAGGCGTCCTCCTGCCTGTATTTAAGCGCTATGCTGGCAGATCTGGAGATCGTAGAACGGGTCAACCACGGATTCATTTCCTCTTACATGCCCTACGGTATGGATGCTACCGTCAGCTGGGGCGGTCCGGAATTTTTGTTCCGCAACAGTACCGCTTACCCCATCAAGATCGAGGCATCTGCCTCCGGGGGTAGCGTAACCGTAAAGCTGCTAGGCACCGATACGAAGGATTACTATGTGAAGATGGATTATGAGGTGTTGGATGTTTACCCCTTTAAGACCGTCACAAAAGAGATGACCGCCGACAATCCGGATGGCTACAAGGATGGTCAGGTGATCGTCACCCCCTACACAGGCTATAAGATCGCCACCTACCGCTGCAAATACGATAAGCAGACCGATGAACTGATCTCCCGGGATCCGGAAGTGGTCTCCCGCTACAGCTACCGGGATAGAGTCGTGTGCAAAATCGTGGAGTCTGAACCCCCTACGGAAACTATCCCGCCGGAAACGACCCCTCCGGAGACCACTGTACCTCCGGAAACAACAGAAAGTACTGTGCCGGCCGAAGCCCAACAGCCATAAAAAAGCGTGTTGCCTATGCATCCCATAGGCAACACGCTTTTTACTTTGCTCTAATATCCAGATGATACTCGATCACGCCAGCTGCATTGTGTTCAATTTCAATGTTGTAGGCCAGGTCGATGGTGCCGCCTTTCTCGGTAATGTCCGCCTTTACACGGGTGGCGCACACGGTGAGCATCAGAGCGCCAAATTCCAGCTGATACAGAGAATCATGGGCAACCCCCTCCCGAAACACCATCTGGGATTGCATCTTACCGGATCTTGTGAGGGTGATTTCATTTTCTTCCACGCGAAATTCGGTGGTAACGCCGGTGAGTCCGGTCAGGTCTGTCTCCTCATAGCAAATATCCCAGCCTCCATCCCGGCGCTCCATCTGGCCTTCTGTGACCAGCTCCACCACATCCGGTTCCTGATCTGCGTAAGTCTGCCGCCCCACAATGGACAGCACAACAGTTTGCTTCATATTACGCCTCCAGAGCCAGCTGCAGAAGCTGATCAATCAGCTGAGAATAGGGAATGCCGCTGGCTGCAAAGAGCTTGGGGTACATGGAAATGGAGGTAAATCCGGGCAGAGTATTGATTTCGTTAAACACCACCCGGTCATCCCGGTATGTTACAAAAAAGTCCACCCGGCTCAAGCCGCGGCAGCCAATGGCCTGATAGACCTTGATCGCCTTCTCCCGGAGCTGTTCTGCCACTTCCCCAGACACCCGGGCGGGAATATAGGCCACGGAGGTATCGTTGATATACTTGGCGTCGTAGTCGTAGAACTCTGCGCCGGAGTCGATTTCTCCTACCTCGGAGGCAACGGGGCTGTCATTGCCCATTACAGCAACCTCCACTTCCCGTCCGTCAATAAACTCCTCCACCAAAATCTTCTCGTCATAGATGCCCGCCTGCAGCAATGCATCTTTCAGGGCATCCCTATTTTCCGCTTTGGACACGCCCACGGAAGAACCGGTGCCCGCAGGCTTCACAAACACCGGATAGGTAAACTGAACTTCCAGACTGTCCAAGATCTCCTCCATCCGGGTCTGCAGGTCGCTGTTGCGCACCAGCTGCCAGGCAGCCTGTGTCACCTGGGCATTGTCTACCACCAGCTTGGTCAGAGCCTTATCCATCGCCACAGCAGATGCCGCCACATGGGGGCCTACATAGGGGATCCCCGCCATTTGCAGCAGGCCCTGCATGGCGCCGTCCTCGCCGTTCTCCCCGTGGAGCACCGGGAACACCACATCGATCTGCTCTCGGACCACACAGTCGCCCTCAAAGCTCAGCAAGCCTTGACCGCGGACAGGTGAGATGGTTGCCCGGCGGTTGCCGGGATATTCCTGCCACTCCCCACTGGGCAACAGGGAATAATCGTTACCGCCAAAGAGGATCCAATCGCCCTCCTTGGTAATACCAACGGGGAAAATATTGTACTTTTCCCGATCCATATTGTTCAGAACCGACTCAGCCGACCGCAAGGATACCTCATGCTCCGGGCTGATTCCACCGAACAAAACACATACATTTAATTTCCGCATAGATCGTTGCCTCATCCATTTCAATTATTTCAGTAATGCTTCACCGGCACGGAAGATATCACCTGCGCCCACGGTGAGGATCACATCCCCCTCCCGGGCAATGGAACGCAGGTAATCCGTTACCTCCGGCAGCGTTCTGCAATACACAGCGCCGGGGATCTGACTTTGCAGGTCTTTGGAAGAAATACCCACATCGTTCCGCTCCCGGGCCGCATAGATTTCTGCCAGTACCACCACATCCGGCTTTTTCAGTTCCCGGATAAACTCCGCAAACAGAGCATGGGTACGGGTATAGGTGTGGGGCTGGAACGCCACCACCACCCGCTTATAGTTCATTGTACGCACAGCCTCAATGGTGGCAGAAAGTTCATCCGGATGGTGGGCATAGTCATCGTATACATCCGCACCGGCAAACTTGCCCTTATACTGCATACGCCGCTCAGCGCCCACGAAGGTTGCCAGTCCAGCTGCTGTGTCATTTCCGTCAATGCCCATCATCCAGGCAGTTCCGGCTGCTGCCAGGGCATTCATAGCATTGTGCCGGCCCAGTACCTGTAAGTCCAGATGGCAGTAGAACTGTCCGTCGCACACAACATCCAGATGCCGCCAATCAGGGCAAATGTTCTCAGCATGGATGCAATTGTGATCCTCCAGACCAAAGCTAATATAAGACAGTCCCTCCAGAGCCTCCGCCACATGAGGATCGTCTCCATTGGCAAGCACCTTTCCGGAGGAAAGTTCTGCAAACTTACGGAAGGATTTCTGCACATCCGCCAGATCCTTGAAATAATCCAGATGATCGGCTTCCACATTCAAAATCACAGCCAATGTAGGCGCAAAATTCAGGAAGGAGTCGCAGTACTCGCAGCTCTCCAGCAAAATGGTATCGCCATTTCCCACCCGGTGGCCAGCCTGCAGTAGCGGCAGGTAGCCGCCGATCATAACTGTAGGGTCCTTCTCGGCAGCCATCAAAATATGGGTGAGCATAGAGGTGGTTGTGGTCTTGCCGTGAGTGCCGGCAACGCAAATAGCATTTTTATACGCCTGCATAATAACACCCCACGCCTGGGCGCGCTCAAACACGGGAATACCGTCGCTGCGGGCTGCGGCGATTTCCGGATTATCATTATGGGCAGCGGCGGTGCGGATAATGCACTGGGCGCCCATAATATTCTCCGCCTGGTGCCCGATCTGCACGGGGATCCCCTTGGCGATCAATTCCTCTGTGGAGGTAGAGGCGCTCATATCAGAGCCGGTGACCTGCATACCCATATCTTTCAGCACCAGGCCCAACGGACGCATAGACACACCGCCAATGCCCACCAGATGCACGCGGCAGCCGGGCTTCAGATAGCCTTTCAGCTCTTCGTTTCTATTCTCCATTCAGGTATTCCTCCCGAAGAAATTTGTATCCTTAACCTTAGTATTATATAGCATTTTCATATGATTGACAACTGTTATTTTGCAAATTGTTCACAATTCGCCTATAATCAGCAAACAGGATGCGGTCTTTCGCATCCTGTTTGCTATGGGCTGTTTGCCGATACTGAGACGATTTTTGTATACCCTCTGGCGTAGTACGGCGGATGCAATGTGGCGCTTTCTCCCGGCTGCAGGGCAGAAACAGACACCTCTCTGGAAATCCCACCGATATAGATATCCGGCGGTGACAGCCAGGATTTGTAATACAACCGGATATCATACAAGGTATCGCAAGTGATATTTGTTACAGTAACTGCGCCCAAAGCAGTGTCTACAATTTCCAGATAGGCTGCAGGCTCCCGGGTTTCCCAGGCAGAGACCTGCCAGCCGCTGCAAGTTGTAAATTCATTCTGTTCGCAGCTGCGGCGGTTTCGTTCCAAAAGCAAAACCGCCTTTCCCGGCGGGATATTCTCTCCGTAAAAGCACAGCGCTGTCCCCGCAGAGCCCTCCTGCTGCAGCGTTATTCCCGTCTGTAAAATTTCCCGATCTCCAGCATTATATACCACAAGCGCTGCGATTCCCACCACTTCGTTGCCGCTTCCATCTTCCAAAAATGGGCCATCATAGACAGTCATCTGCTGGGCAATCAGTGTAGTGCCTTCAATGGGTGTGGGTAATATGACCAGCTGATGAGATGATGCGAAAACATCTTGCGCATTTATGTCCTGTTGCGTATCGGGAGCAGTCGTTTCCGGCGCACCCGTCACAAAAACAGCACTCCCAAAATTGTATGTACTGTATGCGGAAATTAGCAGCACCACTACAAACAGCAGACTGCCTGACACGCCCAACATAAGCAACGCGCACCGTCTCAGCCCCATATGCCACTATTGTTTTTCATTTTCTTCCTTCCCTTCCTTGGCTTTAGAAAATTATATCGCGGATTTTTAGGCTGAAACAAGGGAAGGTTGCAGAAAGGTAGTCAGCCGGAACATAAACCGATTGACAAAACCCAACCGAAGACTGACGGGGAATATGGGAAAATAGAAACAGCGGAGGGTTTCTTTTCCTTCCGCTGTTATTTTAGGTTATTCCGGTATATGTTCCCAACCCAGACTTTTTTATAGAGCGGGTGACGAGGCTCTTTCACAGATAAAAACAAGAGGGATGCTTTCGCATCCCTCTTGTTTTTATGGAGCGGGTGACGAGGCTCGAACTCGCTACCTCCACCTTGGCAAGGTGGCGCTCTACCGGATGAGCTACACCCGCGGAACAAGTGATATTATAGCATGTTTTTTATAAAAGTCAATAGCATTATGAAAAAAACTGCCACATTCTCTTGTCCCGTTATTTTTGCGGTTACTCCGTCTCAAAAGCAGAATAGTCCCACACATATCCCGCCATATTCTCGTCTGTTTGCAGTACAAAAGCGCCTTGCCGACTGCACTGCAGCAGATCTACATGGTAGTATGTATCTTCGATCTTCAGTACATTCCAGCACCAGGGCTCTGCGTATTTTGTGCCGGATACTACCTGGCACTGAAGCCCCACCTGTCGACACATAGCCATATACACCCGGGCAAAGGCTCTGCTATCACCCACTCCATGACGCAAAAGGCTGTAGGCTGGCGTGATGGAGGTCTCGTATGTATAATCGTAGCGTTCCATCAGGAAGGTGTACAGCTGGTCATATTTCTCCAGAACCTCCGCGTCTGTATTTACATAATACTGGGCGGATTTGAAGATATCCGTTACCAGAGTTTTCATGGAGCGCAGCGCTTCCCGGCTGCTTTGATACCGAAACGCGATCTCGATCACCCGGTCTTTTCCTGTTTCCGGGTAGCACGCCACGGAAAGCTGCGGTTCTTCCATGCAGCTCTGGGGATTATCGCTTACATAATTTTGAACATACTGCCCAAGATCCTTTTCCTGATACTCCCGTACTCGCAGGACAAGACGCATCTCGCTGTTCTCCAATGCAAGACGAATCAGCTCCAGTACATCACTCATGCTCCTTGCCTGTTTGATACGGAGGATCTCAGCTCGGTTGCGCAGATATTGGATTTTCACCGCAATCGCGCGCTTACCGGCGTTGGTTCCAACATCAAACTCAATTTTATTAACTGCATATGCGCCGATAGCAGTGCTACTTTTCACATAACTGATGGCATTTTCCATATATTGAATACACGCATCATCGGTAAGGTCGGAGACATATAAAATATACTCCTCTCTTCCCGCTTCCACCAGTCCGGTCAGCGCATCGCGCAATTCCTCAAATGATCGCACTACGCCTGCTTCCTCCAGTTGTTTTTCTCCTTCATCCAGGTAAGGCGTTACATTCACATATTCACCGTTGAACCATGTGCTGCACCCGGACAATAGCATAGCAAAACACAGGATACAGGCAACCGTTGCGCCGACTTGTTTCATATTGTCCAGTCCTTTCTTACAGAGCATCTTTGGAATATCGGGCAAAACCGTCACCCAGAACCTGGTGGGCCTCCTGCACGATGATAAACGCATCCGGATCGATTTCAACAACAAGCCGCTTTAAGTCTGCCAGCTGCTGCTTTTTTACCGCAGTAAGCACCACTTTTGTGGCTTCGTGGCGGTAGCAGCCCTCTCCGTGGAGGAAGGTGGCGCCCCGTTCCAGTTCATCAGAAATCACCTGCGCCACTTTGTCATATTCCTTGGTAATGATCAGCGCCACCTTGGAATAGTCGAACCGGTAAACCACCGCATCGATCACCTGGCCTGTGATGAAAATGACAACACCGCTGTACAGCGCCGGGGTGATGTCACGAAACACCAGACCGGTCAGCACCACCACACACAGGTCAAAGCATATGCTGATGGTACCGATGGGTACATTCTGATACTTCAGTTTCAGCAGCCGGACGATAATATCCGAGCCGCCGGTAGAAACACCGGAAACAAACACCATTCCCAATCCGATACCGCAGATCACACCGCCATATAAAGCGCCGATCAGCGGCTCTGTCTGGGGGGTGGGCAGTATGGCAAAGGCATCCAAAAATACGGAGCTAAACAGCATACCGATCAAAGAGCCGAAAAAGAATTTCTTGCCGATCTTCAATCCACCGATGGCAAACAGCGGCAAATTCATAATCGCCGTAACCGTACCCACTGTGCCGATTCCAAGCACATGGACAATGATCATCGCCAAACCGGACAGGCCGCCTGCATTCAGCTCGTTAGGTACCAGAAACAGGTTAAACCCCAGGCCAAACAGAGCGCAGCCCACTGCAATCTTAGCTATTTCCAGGATGAATTTACAAATCTTCTGCATAGATACTCCGTTACATGTCAAAACTGATCTGTTTTTCCGGCGCGTCCTCTTCCTTCAAAAGCGCGCCTGCTGTTGGAATGGTTTTGTTGCGATAGCGGCTTGCATTGGTAATTCCGCTGTCTTCAAGGGCTGCCACATTGCTCAGTACCGCTTTCTTCTTCAGGGACATAACCGCCACACCCTGGGTGTTCTTGGTGGTCTTGGGCAGTAGCTGGGCGGTGGAGATGATCGCCGCCCGTCCGTCGGTGGAGTAGAGCACCACCTGCTTGTCTTCTGCCAGTGCAATGGCAGCCACCAGAGGACTCTTATCAGAGAACGCAGAGGTCAGGCGGCGGCGATTTGTTTTTGTTTCATAGGCGCTCAGCGGCACCTTGGCGGCTTTTCCGTTCTGGAAGAAGAACACCGCAAAGCCCTTGTAATCCCCGGGCAGCAACACCTGCAGCACCGTCTCGCCGGGATCCATGCCCAGCTTCTGGGGCAGATAGTCACCCAGCAGGGATGCCTTGCTGTCTTCAAAGTCCGAGAGTCTGGACTTGTAGCATTGCCACAGACTGGTGAACACCAAGATTTCCGCCTTGTTGGTGGTCTCAGTAGAGAACGCCAGGGAGTCTCCTTCTTTGAACTTCTGCTCACCGGACATCCGCAGGCTGGCCTGGGTGATCTTCTTCAGGTAGCCTTCCTTGGAAACGAACAATGTCACCGGGTAGTCTGGGGTGTCATCCTCCTCGCTCTCCGGCTCGATCTGCTGGAGCTCATAAATGATCTCCGTCATACGAGGCTTACCGTGCTTTTCCGCCACATGCTTCAGCTCCCCGATGATCACATTCTTCAGCCTGCGGCTGCTCTTTAAGGTTGCCTCCAGATCTGCGATCTCCTTTTCCAGATCGTCCACTGCCCGGAGCTGCTTGAGGATGTACTCTTTGTTGATATTCCGCAGCTTGATTTCCGCCACGAAATTGGCCTGGATCTCATCAATGCCGAAGCCGATCATCAGGTTGGGGACTACTTCGCTTTCCAGCTCCGTCTCCCGGATGATCCGGATGGCCTTGTCGATATCCAACAGGATCCGCTCCAGACCCTTTAATAGGTGCAGGCGGTCTTCCTTTTTCTGGATCTGGAAGAACAGGCGGCGCTTGACGCAATCGGTTCTCCATGCGGTCCACTCCTCCAGAATCTCACCGATGCCCATGACCCGGGGCATACCGGCAATCAGAATGTTAAAATTGCAGGCAAAGGAGTCCTGCAGTGGGGTCATGCGGAACAGCTTCTGCATAAGCTTCTCCGGATCTGCGCCCCGCTTCAGATCGATGGTGATCTTCAGGCCGCCCAGGTCTGTCTCATCCCGGATATCCACGATCTCCTTGATCTTACCAGCCTTGTTCAGCACCACGATCTTGTCGATGATGGCCTCGGTGGTGGTGGTATAGGGGATCTGGGTGATCTCGATCAGATTGCCGCTCTTTTCATAGCGCCATTTTGCCCGCAGCTTAAAGCTGCCCCGGCCTGTGGAATAGATCTCGCGGGTTGCGGCTTCGTCAAACAGAAGTTCTGCGCCGGTGGAAAAGTCCGGGCCGGGCAGGGTCTCCAGAATATCATGCTCCGGGTTTTCCAGCAAAGCGATTGCGGTGTCGCACACCTCTTTCAGGTTAAACGAGCAGATGTTGCTGGCCATGCCAACAGCAATACCCTGATTGGCGGACACCAGCACATTGGGGAAGGTGGTGGGAAGCAGGGTGGGTTCTTTCATAGAACCGTCATAGTTATCCACCATATCCACTGTGTCGGAATCAATGTCCCGGAACAGTTCTGTGCAGATGCCATCCAGCTTGGCCTCCGTATACCGGGAGGCGGCGTAGGCCATATCCCGGGAGTATACCTTACCGAAGTTGCCCTTGGAGTCCACAAAGGGGTGCAGCAATGTCTCGTTGCCCTTGGCAAGGCGCACCATGGTCTCATAGATCGCTGCATCGCCGTGGGGGTTCAGCTGCATAGTCTGGCCCACGATGTTGGCAGACTTTACCTTGCCGCCGCTGAGAAGGCCCATCTTGTACATGGTGTACAGCAGCTTTCTGTGGGAAGGCTTAAAGCCGTCGATCTCCGGAATGGCCCGGGAGACGATCACCGACATAGCATAGGGCATATAGTTGACTTCCAGCGTCTCCGTAACCGGTTGCTCGAGGGTAGAGCCCACAAGACCCACCACGCCATCAGTGTTGACCTTCTTTTTATTCTGTTCAAGTTCCTTTTTTTTCTTAGCCATGGATAACCCCTCTTAGGAAATATCTGCCAGTTCCAGGTATCTGCTGCCGTTTTCCGCAATAAAATTCTTGCGGTCCTGCAGGGCATCTCCCAGCAGCATATCGAAATAGTAAGCGGTGCGTTCTGCGTCCTCCGGCATCACCTTGATCAGCCGGCGGGTTTCCGGGTTCATGGTGGTCATCCACATCATTTCCGGATCGTTCTCGCCAAGGCCCTTGGAGCGCTGGATTTTTACCTTCTTGCCCTCCAGCTCCTTGAGGATCTTTACCTTCTCTGCCTCTGTGTAGGCAAACCAAGTCTTGTCCTTGCAGGTGATCTCAAACAGAGGAGATTCCGCAATATACACAAATCCATCCCGGATCAGCGTGGGACAAAGCCGGTAGATCATCGTCAGGTTCAAAGTTCGGATCTGGAAGCCGTCGTAGTCGGCATCGGTACAGATACCCACCTTGTTCCAGCGCAGATTGTCAATGTCAAAGCTGGACAGTTCCTTGGCTTTCTTGCCCTGCACTTCCACGCCGCAGCCCAGCACCTTCATCAGGTCTGTGATAATGGGAGAGGCAAAGATCTTATTATAATCTGCCTTCAGACAGTTGAGGATCTTGCCACGCACCGGCATAATACCCTGGTACTCCGCATCCCGGGACTGCTTGACCGAACCCATTGCGGAGTCACCCTCCACGATGTAGAGCTCCCGGACATTCACATCCTTGCTCCGGCAATCCACAAACTTCTGCACCCGGTTGGCAATATCCAGCTTGGTAGACAGGTTCTTTTTGATGTTGCTTCTGGTCTTTTCCGCGCTTTCACGGGCGCGCTTATTGATCAGGATCTGCTCCGCTGCCCGGTCTGCCTCCTGCTTATTTTCCAAGAACCATACCTGCAGCATTTCCTTAAAGAAACCGGTCATAGCCTCTTGGGTGAATTTAGAGTTGACGGATTTTTTGGTCTGGTTTTCAAAGCAGCCGATGGTGGAGAAACAGTTGGTGACGATCACCAGGCTGTCCTGAATGTCCTGGAAGAGGATCTTGCTCTCGTTTTTGGTGTATTTGTTGTTATCCTTGAGATACTTATCAAAGGCTGCCACAAAGCCGGAACGGATGGC
>JAZNRW010000097.1:0-7212 GCA_045590835.1 Faecousia sp. | reverse complement strand
CCGTTTACATGGCCGTCGTTGTAATACTCGGTATCCCATTCCTCGTTGTGCTGCCAGCTATCCTCACCGTCGAGGGATACATCGTACTGCATTACGAGGTTAAAGGAATAAAGACCGTATTTCTTATAAAAAGCCTCGCTGTCCTTGCTGTACTCCGCCGCAAGCAGAGCAACTTCCGGATCGGCTACCATGATCATTCGCAGATGGTCGTGGTCTCCTTCACTTGCGTTGCCGTCGGTATAGACGAAGTAATTGGGGGCTTTCGGGGCAGGCAGTTCAAATTTCGATATATCGTTTTCCACTGCCCCGAACGCCGTTACGGAACAAAGGGAGAACAGCAAAAACAGAGATAGTAAAACGCTGAATATCCGTTTCATAAGAAATTACCTCCTGAGTTGTTGTTTCACTGTTCAACGAGAGAGATTTCTGCATGACCGATGCCACCGATGAAGAAGTTTGTGGTGGTAACCTCCAGTGTAGTACCGTCATGACTAATGCGGGTATGGAACTGATCCCGCTCCATGACCCATGCCGCGTCAGGAATAAGGTCTGATCCGTAAAGCAGATCAGATTCCGTGTATTCGGCGTCCTCCTCCGACAGGCTGGAATAGTAGCATTCATACACAACCTTATCCTTATAGATCATCAGCATCCGTTCGGTATTACTCTGCCATACATAGGCATCGTTGCCCAGTTCGATAAATTCAAAGAATTCGCTTAATATGCCGTCTTTGTAGCAAATCATCTGGATACCATTCTGTGCATCCGCCCGGAAATACTCGGTCATCACCGCGCCATCCCCATTAGTATAAGTGATGGTATAGTTGTGGGCATCGTTCCGAATGGCTTCCACATTGGTGCCGCCAAACATCTCATACGCCATTGCAACACCTTGCCGGAGCTGTTCCCATGAGGTTTCCTCCGTAAAGCTGGCACCCATGGCCAGCTCCCAGGAATAGAAAGCCATGAGATACAGATATACTGCGTCATTCAATCCCTTATCTTCGTTGTAAGCATCCAGTTTTTCCTCTACCAGCTTCTCGAATGAAGAAACCATAACAGACTGGTCGTTATAGTAATCTATAAAATTCTTCTGCACACTGCCGGGATCCGCCTCTGTGCTACCGAAAGGCTCCATCACAGGCTCCATGACGGGCGGAAGCACCGTCAGGTCTGCATCCCTTGCGTACATGGCGAAGAAATCCTGTAGATTGTCTAAGGTCACGGTGCCGTCGTATTGGTTCGTGCGCTCCGTGCTCCACAGACCGTCCATGGGAATCGTGTTCTCGTCCGCGGTGTCTTCGGGAGGGATGGGGGTCAAGCCGATGAGAGACATGGCCCACGCCAACTCCTCGTCGATGACATAGTAGGTCGGCTCGGGAATGCCCTCCAAAGGGTCGCTCCACCCGCTGATATGCTCGGGTGTACCGGAAACCGTCTCCTGAGGGCCTTCCTGTTGGGGATCGTTTTCCCGAACTCCACCCGAATCGGGCATTTCTTCCGAATCTGAATTGCCGCCGAAACAACCGCTCAGAAGCAGGGAAATACACAAAAATATTGCAAAGATCCGTTTCATGCCGACCTCCTATCCGCCGATGTGGAGTGTAATGCCACCCTCCAGCGGCCTCCAAATGTTCGAATCCCAGATGACGGCTTCCTCGCCTTCACCGATATCCATCTGCGTCTGCCCGAACATGATCATGCCCACATCTCCCGAAGCACGGTCGCGGTAAATACGAATCCCGTCGCCACCGCCTTCTATTCCTTCGGCATGAAGTGCCATATCAACGACAACATAGCCGGTTAACTTCTCGCCGGCATCCTGGAAACCAACGGAGGTGCTTACCGTGATGTTTCGGGTGGAACTCACTCGGACATCGTCGATTTCAAAGGCGGAACTGTCAAATTTGATCTGCATGGGCAGTCCTTTGGCTCTGCTGGAGAAAGTAGTGATCAGATCCGATGCTGTAATGCGGAAGGAAGCGTTATTTGTGACGAGAGAGCGGTTGATGTGTGTTCCGCCGCCCATGCGCACCTTATAAAATCCGGTGGAAATGACATCACTCAGCCATCCCTCTTTGAAATTGCCAAAACCGCCATACCAGAGCTTTTGGTCAAAGGGCCACATATTGTGGCTGGCATACAGGGCTACGGTTCCTTCAAAAACACCCTTTGGGGAAGTGGGGCTGGCACTTTCACCGCTCATATCCACCACCACATTCCACCGTTGCAAATTGTTTTCCGAACCCCAGAAGGAGAAATAGCGATCCCGGGTGCTAACGATTTTCAGTCTCCAGGTTCCGGAGCTACCGTCACGCTGCGACAGCAACAGATTGACCGCATCATAGAAATGATTCAGGAAATCCCTGGCATTGACCGCTTCCACACGCCGCATCCACCGCTCTACATCCAGTTGATATTCCTTGTAGGATATTTTCAGTGTCTCAATCAACATGGCCATAGGGTTGACCTTGCCAATTTTCCCCCAGTCTACAGAGAACTGGTCGGCAAAGGAATCAAAGGATGTATTGAATACCTTCCAGAATGCTTCATCAAGAGCGGCATCCTGCAGATTGTCGCCAATCTCGCCCAATTCCTTAATTACAGCGTCAATGGCAAACTCCGCAATGGTCTGTCCCTTGTCTTCGCTGAGCAGAATCTTGCAAATATCCTCCACCAAAAATGTTCCGATCTCCTGTGCCGTATCTCCACCGAAAATCGACAGCAAATTGGAGGCAATACGGACACCGTCTTCGTATGTGAACTGACGATCCCTTTCCGATGCTTTGATTTTCTTCTGGGCATCCAGAAGATCACGCTCGCTAAGACCCGTGGCTTCAAAGAACTCCCCTATGGCATCGTTGATATCACCTAGATGGAAGTTGTTGGTGCAACGCAGGGTGCCGCTGAATTTCAAGTCTCCGATGGTCAGCGAAGCAGGATATACCCGACCGTTGGTGCTGTAGTTAAAGCGACTGTAATCCACACCGGCATAGTCAGCCGAAACGGCGGGAGTCATCCATAAGGTCATGGAGATAATCATTACCAGGCAAAGAACCCAACTCAAAAGTCTTCTGTGTTTCATGAAATCCCTCCTTCCAGACTGTCGCAGCACGCAGCCAACTCATCTGTAAACCGGTCACTTGCTCTGGCAGCAGCCAGATGTTCCTTATACAGTGTTTCTTCTCCGGCAGAAAGCCAGAAGGCTGCAGCCAAGGCATTGAGTCCAGGATGCGTTTCATCCAGAGCAAGACCGCCGCGTAAATAGGCAAGAACAGTTTCCGGACTTTCCAGTTTGATGGCCTGCATAGCACATACCACATAGGAGTCCGACAGGAAAGGGTTAGTCTGCAGCGCTTTTTCGTAGTAGTCCAACGCAAGCCAATTATTTCCTGCCTCCAGTGCAACTGCGGCACAGGTTTGGTGGTACTCAGCGCTGAACTCATAGCCGCTGCGTTCGGCTGCAAGTGGCTCTATGGGCCACAGACTCAGCAGATGATCCTCAAAAGCCTCCAGTTTTGCCTTTACCTCCTTAAGTCCTGCAGTACTCATGTTTGGAAGTATAGCAAAGCCTTCAGCACCATAGACCTGTTGTGGGTTCATAGCAGCCATATCCAGACAAGCCTCTGCCCGTGCGGTGTCACCGGTTTGACTGCATACCAATGCCTCCAACTGGAACGGGCATGGGCACACAAGGCTGATGTTTCCAATTAAATCCCAGCCTACATAGTGTTCGGTCTCAACCGCTTCGCCCCGCGCCTCCAACAGCAGATCTGCCGCATAACGCAGAGAACTGGTGCAGCTGAGTGCATAGCAGAAGCTGTACTCTGCAGGCCAGATCAGCCCGTAGGAAAGGAATGCGGCACCTTCATCCCGGAGTGTCATAATGGTTTGGGCATAGTCAGCCAGCGGTGCGGCTTCACCGCTTAGCTCCAGCCTGACCCGGTTGGTCTCCTCCATCTCCTGTGAAAGATCTACAAAGGCTTCAATATCGCCCTGCTGACCGGGAATTACAGGATCTTTCTGGTTCCCGTTTTGGTCGCAGCCCGACAGCAACAGAACCAAAATTAAAATCAAGATTATTCGGCGTTTCAATCAAATCACCTCTTCCTGAAGCACCATACGGCGTGGTCAATAGGACAGATTTTCCACCATGTCGGAGAAGCCAACCTCCAGAATACAATCATAATCGTAGTAGTTGGAAATTGCGTAAATGCCGTCCTTGTGCAGACAGCAGCGGTAACCGTCCTCACCGTCAGACTCCCATTCTACCTCCCAGCACAGATCCTTGTGCTGCTGAGCGTAGTCGATGGCATCCTGAGTGGTGGCGCAGAGATAATTGAACCATGCTGCATAATATTCTGTCGGTAGGGTGTCACTGTCCAGATCAAAATCGACGTCCTCGTAGCCGTTGGTAAAGTCCTGAATCGTATAATATTTGTTGTAGTCGGAGTCTGTCATACCGCATTGGGGGAGGGGAATCCCGCTGATCGATGCAGGGAGCTCAAACACGCTATCGGTCGCCGTAACGCTGACCTGATACGCATAGTCCTCCTCTGCGATCGTTGCGCGTACAAAGATTTCCATAAACCAGCCGTTGCCGAAATAATTGTAATATGTCCACTCGCCTTCCTCGGTCAGACCGCCATTCAAGCCCTTTGCCTCCACCGCTGCGGTAAATGCATCAAGCTGATCTTGATTTGCATAGAAGAGCAAGCCGTAGGAGCGGTAATCCTCCTTGCTTTCGTAGTACAAAGGACCGACTGCGTAGCTACCGCTCAGCGTGTCGTGGTCGTAATCCTTGAAAGTCGTCTGATCGACCTTGACCCCCTCAATGGGCTCGGGGAAGCATTCGGGAAGGAAGTCAGCATCCCAAACTCCGTAAATGTACGCGCCGTAGTTGTTCTCGTCCCAGCCATCGGGGATCAGTGCTGAAAGCGCATCATCCAAATCTTCCAAATTTTCGTTCAAATCGTTCAGGTCGCTCTGAATGTCGGGGGCATTTTGCGAATCCTTATCACTCTGTTCACTTTCACTGCCACAGGCAGAAAGAACAAATATCATAGTCAATGCGAGTAAAAGCACAATCAATTTTTTCATCGTATTTTCCTCCGTTTCTTTCATTCCGGTATATGAAAAATCCGTTTGTGTGTGATGTACACCTGTTTTACCTTCTTAAATGCCGAACAGATCTCTCCAACTTGATTTTTTCTTCGGTTCGGGTTTTACGTAGTTGAAGCCGCCGCGCGGTTCTTGGATATTAAATGCAATGGACGGGCTGTCGGGCGAGGCCTCAAAGCACATTCCAGTATCTACGTGATAACATACACCGTTTTCCATCTTGTAAAGATGCTCTATACACGGATATTCGCCTGCTTGTCTGAATCCGTTCTGTAAGAGAATTTGCCGGTACTGCTCCACAGCTCTGTGTGCCGCCTGATGGTTTCCGTTGAAGTTTGCGCGGAACTCGAAGCATCCGGGATCGTATTCCTCAATATTGAATTCAGATCCTCCGCAGCTCCACTTGGGATAATGGGATAGGTACTGATCCCACTCTGCCATCACAGCGGCGTTGCGGTCGGCCTGCGCCTGTTCCTCGGCAATAGCGGCGGGGAGCTTGGTGCCGCAGTCCTGGCAGAACTTCGTGCCGATGGCGTTCTGCTTGCCGCACTTCACGCAGACCGCACCTTGTGCCACCGTCTGTTCGGGGAGCTGTGTTCCGCAGTCGGGGCAGAATTTCTTATCTGCCGTGGTTGGCTTGTTACAGTTCGGGCAGATCTTCATATTCTTGGCAGCCTTGGTTGCATAGCTCTGCGCAGAACGCTCCAGATTCGCCATAGCATCCTCCAACCCACTTGAACGAACTATCTGCTGTTCGGTACTTTGCGTCGCCTGATCGATGGCGTTTGCCGCTTTGTTGGTCAGATCGGTCACGGTCGGCTCGATGGCTTTTCCGATGGCCTTGCCCACGGCGTCGCTGACACCGCGTCTGATCGCCCTTTCTAAAAATCCCATAATGTATCCTCCTTATATCTCCTTATATTTTATCAGTAATTGTCTTCTGCTATTGATTTCCAGCTTCTTGTATATGTTTTTGCAATGAAAATGTACGGAAGAATGGGTAATAAACAATTCCTTTGCGATCTGCGTCTGCGTCTTGTCGGTGAGGAGCTGAGCGAAAACCTCAAACTCCCGCTTCGACAGGGTTTTCAGCTCAGGATATATTTCAATCAATCTTTTATATTCCCTTTCTGCCAAAACCATATAATCGAAATAGTTCAGTGTTATCATGTGCTACCTCCTTAAAGATCATTGTACCTCATAAAGCTAAGCTTGTAACCTATCTGAACAGGGTGGACTTTCCTTGCAAACTACCCAAATGGGTAGTAATTCTCACTTTTTGTTGAAATTCTGCAAAGCATGGTTTATAATATGAGCAGACAGCTATGTGGCTACGATTTGATTATATTGGGTTTAAGCTCTGTTTTGTACCCCCCGTTCGGGGGGTTTTTAGAGGGTACTCCCCTTTTTGGATAGGTTTTTTGAATCTTCCGGGGCTTTGACGATTTTTTTCATGATTTTCGCTGGTAAGGAAGGTGCGCTTTATGAATCACCCGATTCTCATAGAAAACCAAAAAAAGAGGAGAGACTTTCCGCTGTGGATGCTGGTCTGCTTTGCCATGTTCAGCTTTTGGCAGATGGGATTTATCTTTTATTTCCTTGAGCCGTCCTCGGCTCTCGACGGAAAGATCCCAATCGACATTAACATAGATTACGGCACTACGCTGACAGCGGTTTGTTACATACTCGGTATCCTTACGATGATCTTCTTGCCGAAGATTATCGTGTATACTCAGCGCATTGCCACGGGCGTTGCGCTTCTTTCGGCTATCGCTTTCTTCCTACCTCTGCCGGAGGATGCTCTGCGCTTTAACATTTATTTGCAGATCTTCTGTTGCTGTCTGATGATCGGGTTTGAGACCTTTCTTGTGGTTACCTTCCTTTCCGAAAAAAGCGGCGTAAAGTATCTGACCTTTGGCTACGGCATAGCGGTGTTCCTGATCGCTTTGGTTCAGAACGAGGTGATATCCATCCCGTTCTCTACCTTCCGCTATGCAATGGTGGCAGCTCTTGTGCTTCTGTTTATCTTCTTCCTCCGCATCCCTGCGGGTAAGGAGCGTTTGCCTCGGTTCGTGAAAAAGAGCGACGGTC
>JAZNRW010000096.1:0-3756 GCA_045590835.1 Faecousia sp. | reverse complement strand
GGCTCGTGGCCATCACACCGGCAGGTGTGTTTTTATATCACCAGCCACCGCTGGCGATTTTTATATTGAGACCGCCTTGGGCGGCTACTTGCATAGTATACACTATCTTTTTCCAAATAGCAAGGGGAAAATTCAAAAAAGAAGTCCCCTTTCGGAGACTTCTTTTTTGCTGAAATTTAGCTGAATCGGGCGTTTTGGGTCTGATAGAGCTTGGAGTAAATACCGCCTGCTTCAATCAGTTCCTCATGGGTGCCGCATTCGGTAATGACACCGTCTGCAATGGACACGATCCGCTGAGCCGACCGGATGGTAGACAGCCGGTGGGCAATGATCAGGGTGGTACGCCCTTGGGCCAAGGCATCAAACGCCCGCTGGATCTTGGCCTCCGTCACAGAGTCCAGCGCCGAAGTAGCCTCATCCAGAATCAGGATCGGCGGGTTCTTCAGGAAGATCCGGGCAATGGCCACCCGCTGCTTCTGACCGCCGGAAAGCAGAGTGCCCCGCTCTCCCACATACGTTTCGAAGCCGTTGGGCATAGCAAGAATATCGTCATAGATCTCTGCCTTTTTGGCGGCCTCGATCACTTCCTCCTCCGTGGCATCGGGTTTGCCGTAGCGAATATTCTCAAAAATGGTATCTGCAAACAGGAACACATCCTGCTGGACAATGCCGATGCTCTGGTGAATGGAACTTTGGGTCACATCCCGAATGTCCTTGCCGTCGATGCGGATCGCGCCGGAGGAAACATCGTAAAACCGGGGAATCAGTTGACATAATGTTGTCTTTCCTCCACCGGAAGGACCTACGATCGCCACGGTCTCACCAGGCGCTACTTCCAAAGACACATCGTGCAGCACATCCAGATCCCCATCGTAGGCAAAGGACACATTCTCCACGCTGATGGTGCCTTGCACATTGGCAAGATCCGGCGCGCCTGTCTTGTCCATCACCGTAGGCTCCATCCGCATGATCTCCACAAACCGATTCAGTCCCGCAAAGCCGTTGGCAAACAGCTCCGAAAAGCCGGACAGCTTTCGCATGGGGCCAACGAAGGAGGTAATATACAGGCAGAAAGTCACAAGATCCGGGTAATCCATATTGCCCTTCATCACATGGTAGCCGCCTACGCCGATGACCACCACGTTCAAGCTGCACAGGAAGAACTCAATGGAGCTGTGGAACAGGCCCATAGCTCTGTAAAACTCCCGCTTGGCGCCTTTGAAAATCTCGTTGGCGGCAGCAAAGCGATGGCTTTCCGCCTGCTCATTGGCAAATGCCTTGGCGGTACGGACACCGGACAGGCTGGATTCGATCTCCTGGTTGATGTGGCCGGTGGTCTCCTTGGCAGCAGCCGATGCCTTGCCCATCCGCCGGCGCATACACATAACCACCGTCAAAAACACCGGGATCATCAGCAGCACCACCAGTGCCAGCTGCCACTGGATAGAACCCATTACGATCAATGCGCCCACAATGGTCAGCGCGGAGGTCAGCAGATCTTCCGGGCCGTGGTGGGCCAGCTCCACCACCTCAAACAGGTCGGAGGTCAGCCGGGACATCAGCTTGCCGGTGCGGTTGCGGTCGTAAAAATCAAAGCTGAGCGTCTGCATATGATGGAACAGATCCCGGCGGATATCTGCCTCCACCCGGACACCGAAGGTATGGCCGTAGACAGCCACAATGTAGTTAAGAAGCGAACGCAGCACATAGCTGACAACCACCGCTGCCATCACAATGAAGAAGGTGGTGTACATCTTATCCGGCAGCATGTCATACAACGCGCTGCGGGTCACCAGAGGAAAGGTCAGGTCGATTCCCGCGATCAGGCAGGCACACAGCATATCGATGATAAACAGCTTTTTGTGGTTCTTAAAATAGCTTAGAAAGATAAATAACGGTCTTCTTTTCTGAAACTCTTTGGTCGTCATGGAACATCCCCCTTATTTGGTTATTATTATACTAGGATTTTCCAAAATAGCAACACATATCGGTTTATTTTGACATTGAAAAAAAGTTTGGTATACTGATAGGGATAGAGGAGGGATTTTATGGATATTTTGTATTCCGATTCGGCTTTTGTTGTGTGCAACAAGCCGGTGGGGCTGGATGCGGAGCAGCAAGTCCCGGAGGCTTTGAAACAGGCTCTGGGAGGCGAGATTTTCCCCCTGCACCGGCTGGATAAGAATGTGGGCGGTGTAATGGTCTACGCCCGGACGAAGCAGGCCGCTGCCCGCCTGAGTGAAGCCATCCGGGAAGGCGCTATGGTCAAAGAATATGTGGCCTTGGTTCACGGTCAGCCGCCTGAGCAGGGCGATTGGGAAGATCTTTTATTCAAGGACAGCCGCAAGAACAAGGTCTTTGTGGTAAAGCGCCAGCGCACCGGTGTCAAGGCTGCGCGCTTGGAGTACAAACGCCTGACTACCGGGGAGCAGAGTCTGGTGCGGATCCGGCTCCATACAGGCCGCAGCCATCAGATCCGGGTGCAGTTCTCCTCCCGGGGATTCCCGCTGGTGGGCGATCACAAATACGGCAGCCGGGATGCAGCCACCGCACCCATGCTGTTTAGCTGCTGCATCCGCTTCCCGTGGAACGGAAAAACAATGGAATTTGAAGCGTATCCGGCGTGGGGATCCTCCGAATAATTTGCAAAATCTTCGAAAAAAGGGTTGACAATTGCATATGGCTGGGCTATAATATCAAAGCTGTCTGCAAATGCTGCTATAGCTCAGCCGGTAGAGCGCATCCTTGGTAAGGATGAGGTCGCCAGTTCAAATCTGGCTAGCAGCTCCAAAAAATCAGTCGTCCCATTCGGGACGGCTGCTTTTTTATGTTTGTTGGAGTGAACTGGCGACCTCATCCCATGCGCGAAGCGCAGATTCAATCGTGAGGTCGGTAAGGGCTCCCGCGAAACAAAGTTTCGTGGTAGGACGGTGGCCAGTTCAAATCTGGCTAGCAGCTCCAAAAAATCAGTCATCCCAACCGGGATGGCTGTTTTTTTATGTTTGTTGGAGTGAACTGGCGACCTCATCCTATGCGCGAAGCGCAGACTCAATCGTGAGGTCGGTGAGGGCTCCCGCGAAACAAAGTTTCGTGGGAGGACGGTGGCCAGTGAAAATTTGGGGAGCGAGGCAACCGCCGCCGGTGGCGGAGGCAAGGGAGCCGAGCGAGTGGCTGCGGTCGGTGTGCAACGCAGCCGCACTGCCGGCAAGGCGCACACCGGGTACCGCAACAGGCTAGCAGCTCCATAAAAAAGCCTAGAACCCCAACGGGTTTTAGGCTTTCTTCTTTTTTCTGCCATATGGTGCCTACCCTAAAAACCGACACAGAAACCGACACGGCTTTATTTTCATATGCAAAAATCTACTATGATCGCCAACTATGATGTCAAAATGGGCACCTTCATATCGAGAGGAATGTTATGCAATAAAAGTAATTATCCCACCCTTGTCTTAACAAGCACGGGTGGGATAATTCTATATCTAAAAATCATAGGTTTTCCGGAAATCCTTAACTGTTTTTTTGTAGCGTTCCTGGTCTACGCAGTAGCCCATAGCATGGTCTGCGCTGTGAGCAAACAGCATCGGCTCTTTCATTACTTTATTATTTACCAAGAAATTGCTCAGCTAACCCTAAAGGCAGTGAGCGAGAAGCTCACTGCCTTTAAAGGATAGATTCTTAGTAGTTTTCTGCCCGGACCTCGAAGAATGCCTGGGGGTGGGCACAGACAGGACATACCTCCGGTGCCTTCACACCCAT
>JAZNRW010000095.1:0-8816 GCA_045590835.1 Faecousia sp. | reverse complement strand
CTTAAACAACCCGCCGCCCGGCACGGGTCGTGTTTTTTCTGCGATTATTCGGTGGTGTATACCAGTTTATAAAGGGCGCCGTCTTCGATGGGGGTCAGGTCAATGCCCTGGCTTGCGTAGGCATCACCCACATAGAAGGCCCAGTAAGCGCTGTCTTCTTCATAAACGGCTTTCTCTCCGTCCACGGAGTGGATATACAATCCGTAAGGACCTTCCTCGCCGGTGATCAAACCTTCGTCCAGCAGGACAGCACCAAGAAATTCCTCATCGGTTTTGTAGGTAAAGTCCTTGGAAGATCCGTCGCCGTGGACCACGGTTACGGTGAATTCCTTGGTGCCGGCGGTTGCCCGGGGCATAATCAGAAAATAAAGGCCCAACAGGATGGCTACCGCAAGGACCAGCGCGAGAATGACGGTGATTGTTTTTTTGTTCATAGAAAAACCTCCTAAAAAAATAGTGCCCCGGTGCAGCGCGCACCGCGGGCGATTTTCCGCGACATGCCGCTCCCTTCGTATCACGCAAAGAGAAGGAGAAATCCATTTTCGTAGGTCTTCTGACTTGTGCATTGCAAAGGGCCCTTTGCGGAGCGTTTTGCCTTCCCGGTTTCCCAGTGGCTGACTTTCGTCCAAAACGCCCACCATACACTTACAGCGGCGGTACCGTTCGGGAATTGCACCCGATTGTCTTGTTCAGCGGCCTGGGCCATACGCCCGGGCTGCCACGAAAACGGAGTATTCGGTTGTCACTGAGATTGTACCACGGGGAGGGCAGCTGTGTCAATGCAAACGAACATAAAAAGCACCCCTGCTCATATAGAGCAGGGGTGTTCGAGACTGTCAAAAAAGCGGTGTCATTCCGAGACCAGTCCGCAGACTGGTCGTGGGAATCTTCGGAAAGATTACGCTTTGCTACAGGAGATTGCCACGTCGCGTGAAATGCGGTATGCTTGCCCCCCGGCAAGCATATGGTTTTTTGATCCGCTGCGCGGAGCACCACGCTCCTCGCAATGACAGGTTCTTTGATACACGGAAACATCCCTGCTCATAAAGAGCAGGGATGTTCTTCAGATTTCCTTATACATTGTCACCGCGTCATCCTTGCGGACGTTGTCGGCAACCATTGTTACCTCCACAGCTACGGTGCGGGCGCCCAGAGCGATCTCGATCTTGTCGCCGACCTTTACCTCGTAGCTGGCTTTCACCACCCGACCGTTGACACTGATCCGCCCGTTGTCACAGGCTTCGTTTGCCACGGTCCGGCGTTTGATCAGCCGGGAAACCTTCAGGTACTTGTCCAGGCGCATCTTACTTGGCGACAGCGTCCTTCAGAGTCTTGCTGGCCTTGAAAGCGGGCAGGCGAGTAGCGGGAATCTGGATGGTCTCCTTGGTGCGGGGGTTGCGGCCGGTGCGGGCCTCGCGAGTCTTGACCTCGAAGATGCCGAAGCCGGACAGAGAAACGCGCTCGCCCTTCTTCATCTCAGCGACGATGGTGTCCACAGTGGCGTTCACAACGCGCTCTGCATCCTTCTTGGTCAGGCCGGTCTTTGCAGCAACGGCGGCGATCAGTTCAGTTTTATTCATAATGGATAACCTCTTTTCTAAAGAATTTCAATTAACATTAACATATTTCTACGGATTTTGCAAGCTTTTTTTGTAATTTTTACTATCTTATAGGTGTAAAATCTTGGAAATTTTATCTCCCTTAGGCAAAAGCAGGCAATCTTCCTTGGAAATGGCCTTAAACAGCACCACACAGGCCCCATATACGGCGATTCCTACGCAGATGGGAACCCCGCACAGGATCACCCGGCTGGTGCTTTCTCCCAGTAGGGCGATGAGTCCCCGATAGCTGCCCCAAACGCACAGACCCATAATGGCCGCAGGTAGCACAGGCCGCAGAATGTTCTGCAATAGCCGGGGTTTCTGGGGTACAAGACGGGCAATGGCAATGAGATTCATCACACCGATCAGGCCGTAGCACAGCAGCATACCCATAGGCGCGCCCAGAATACCGATGCTTGGATTGCCCACCAGCAGGTAGACCACCGCCAGCTTCAGAACGCCGCCCAGCAGCATATTCACCACCGGAACGGAGGGCTTGCCGTGGGACTGGAGTACCACATTGGTGTACTGGATGATAGCGTACAGGAACACATTGATGCCCAGAATGGACAGAAGATTACCCGCCAGATCCAAAGATTCCCCACTGTAGCCGCCCAAAAGGCTCATAACAGGCCGGGACAAAATGGCAAGACCCACCGCGCAGGGCAGACTCAGAAGTCCTGTGATCCTGGCAGCAGACTCCTCCGTGGCCCGGACACCGGCATCGTTTCGCAGGGTCAGCTGGGCGGTGATGGCAGGCAGCACCGAGGTGGTGATGGGAATCATAAAGGCGCAGGGCATATTGAACACCGTCTGGGTCATATTGTAGATACCCTTGGTGATGTCGGCGGTGGTCTGGCTCATGCCTCCGGCAGTGAGCAGCTGGCCCATATACAGTTTCTGCTCCACCACTGTCAAAAACTGCAGACCTGCAGAGCCGATGGTGATAGGCACAGCGATGGCAAGCAGCTGCTTGGCGGTGCGGCTGTAGTTCCAAGGCTGTTCGTCGGTCGCCGGCAGCTCCCGGTAGGCGGGGGCTTGCTTGCCCTTTAGATAAATGGCAGAAAACAGACAACTAACAGTAACGCCCAGAATGGCAGCGCCGGCAGCCAGAGGGATGCTCTTGGTGTAGCGCATGACTAAGAAAGCGACCGCAAGGCCAACGAACAACTTACACACCGCTTCCAACATTTGAGAATTGGAGGTGGGGCGCATATTGCCCTGGCCCTGGAAAAAGCCCCGGTAGGTGGCCATGATGCACATCAGCAGGGCGCAGGGGCCCAGACAGAAGATGGCGTATTTGGCATTGGGCTGTTCCAGCCAGTCCGCAAGGGTGGCGGAAAAACCCATCATCAACGCCGTGCTGACGATACCCAGACCAAGGAAGATACCCCGGGCGGTTTTGTACACACGACGCACCTGGTTGTAGTGGCCCAGGGAGCTGGCCTGGCTGATCATCCGGCTCATGGCAATGGGAAGACCTGCGGTGGAGATCATCAGCAGCACTGAGTAGATATCGTAAGCGGTGATGAAATAGCCGTAGCCCTGATCGCCGATGATCATTTTCAGGGGGATCTTATAGAATGCGCCGATGATCTTCACCACCGCGGTGGCCAGCGCCAACAGGGCTGCTCCGTGGAGGAAGGTCTGTTTTTTGGAAGTTTCGCCCATATTAGCCTCCTTGCTCGTTACTGAGCAGCTTGGGGATCGCGTATTCCATGATCTCCGACACCACATGATTCATATCTATGGTGGGGAACTGACCGTTTTTGTAGAGAATCTTGCCCCGGACCATGGTCATAGCCACATCGCCGCCCTTGGCGGAGAAAACAAGACCCGCGGGCACATTGTGGCAGGGCATCAGGTGGGGTGCGGAGAAATCCACCAGCACGATGTCCGCGTCCATGCCCTCTTTCAGCATACCGCACTGGGTAGAGCGGCCTTGGGCGGTTGCGCCGCAGACGGTAGCCATCATCAGCGCCGCCGGGGCGGGGAGCTTGGCGGCATCGCCGCCGGAGAGCCGCTGCTGCAGAGCGGCAGCGCGCATCACTTCAAACATATCCAGATTGCCGGTCTCTGCCGCGCCGCCGGTACCCAGGGTCACATTCATCCCGGCCTTTACAAGGTCAGTAATGGGGGTGCAGGAAAGACCGTGCTTGGCGGATGCAATGGGGGTTGCCACGGCGGTGGCCTTGGCCTTGCCCAGAAGCTTCTGCTCAAGTTCCGTCAAATGGGCGCAGGTGGCTGCGGTGGTGGGAAGGTCAAAGATCCGGTGGCAGGACAGGAGCTCCGCCGGGGTAAGACCCGTGCGGTCTTCGCAGCCGTCCACCTCCTGCTGGGTCTCGCTCAGATGCAGCTGCATACCAAGATTCTGCTCTGCGGCAAAATCCGCCAAGGCCTCCCAGAGCTTAAAATTGCTGGTATATTCGGCGTAGATGCCCGCGTCGATCTTGATGCGGCCATTGTCATAGCCGTGCCAGGTTTCCGTCAGCCGAACCAGCTCCCGGCACTGTTCGTCGGTTTCAAAGTCGAAGTCCTCGTTCTGGTCGATGAACCGGTAGGAGGACAAAGCGATATTGGCCTTGATGCCGGATTCTGCCACAGCCTGGGCGGTGGCCTCCGGGAAGTAGTACAGGTCGGACACGGAGGTGATACCGAACCGCAGACACTCGGCGATGGCTAGCTGCGCCGCGGCCTTGGCGGCCCGGGTGTCCAGCTTATCCTGCCGGGTCAGCAGCTGCTCCAGGGTCTCTGCCCGGCCGGTGTCGTCCAAGAAATTGCGCAGCACCGAGGAGGCAAGATGCGTATGGCAGTTAATGAGACCGGGGATCGCCACCATGCCTGTGCCGTCGATGATGGTGTTGGGTTTTTCTGCCGGGGCGGTTTTGCCAATATAGGTTATTTTTCCGTCCCGGATGCCCAAATATGCACCGAAGAGCACCTCCATTTTTTCATTCATGGTCACTGCGGTGACCCCGGAAATCAAAGTATCCAAAATAACACTTCCTTTGGAAAGTATGATGTTATAACAGTTTAAAAAGTTCCTCTTTTTGCCGCAGCACATCGTCGATCTGCTCCATGTACTGCTCCGGGAACTTGGGGTTGTGGAAGCGCTGAATACTGCCGTCGGGCAGATTCACCTTATTCATGCCGCCGCCCCCCAAAGACAAGATGGTGTGGGTCTCCTCCATCATATAAATGTTGTAAAGACAGTCCGCCCCACCCTTGCTCCAGCCTACATTTTCAAAAGAGCCGGACATATATTTTTGCCGGTACAGATAGTAGGGCTTATAGCCAAGGTCTCGTAGGGTTTTGTTGGCGTAGTCCACCATGGCGGCCACCTCCCGGTAGCCGGGCAGGGGAACTTTCTTTTCAAACAGATCCGCGCCCTTTTTTAAGGCAAGGGTGTGGACGGTAATGTTGGCGGGATCTAAGGCTGCCACCCCGTCCAGCGATCGGCAGAAGCCGTCGTAGGTATCCTGGGGAAGACCTGCGATCAGGTCCATATTGATGGCGGAAAAGCCAGCATCCACAGCCTCACGGTAGGCGCGTACCACATCGGAAGCCGTGTGAGGTCTGCCGCAGGCCCGAAGGACATGGTCTTCCAAGGTCTGGGGATTGATGCTCATCCGGTCAGCGCCGTGCTGCCGGATAATGCGGAGCTTTTCCCCATCCAAAGTGTCCGGGCGACCGCCTTCCACGGTGAACTCGACACATCGGGACAGGTCAAAGGAATCCCGGATGGTGTCCAGAAGCTGCCCCATCTGCTGGGAGGATAAGGTGGTGGGTGTGCCACCGCCTATATAGATGGTACGAATGGTCTTGCCGGAACTTGCCAAAAGTTTTCCGGTGCAGGCAAGCTCTTTGTACAGCGCCTGCAGGTAGCCCTCCAGTTTGTGGGTCTGTTTGCCAACCGTACGGCTGACAAAGCTGCAGTAGCTGCACCGGGTGGGACAGAAGGGGATGCCCACATACAAAGAAATATCCGTATCCCGGGTCTGTTCTACTGCCCGAACGGTGGACAGGGAGCAATCCAGGGCAAGCTGCCGCCGTTCCGCTGTGACGAAATACACATCTTTTAGTAGCTTATCCGCGCTTTTGAGAGAGCCTCCCTCTAAAAGATGCTTGGTGGAAAGCTTGGTGGGCCGCACTCCGGCCAGAGCGCCCCAGGCGGGCGTCTCCTCCAGATGGGGCAGGGCGGCAAGATACAGACTCTGCTGCAGGATCCGCCGGCGGAGCCGGACGGTCTCGTCCGTAGCCTTCAGCCGCCGGATGGCTCGGGTGGTCTTGCCGTTCAAAGTGACGGTGGTAACAGCGGTGAGCCAGATCTTACCCCGGTGGAGGGTAGATTCCACCTCTCCCTCCTGCAGGGCAGAAAACAGGGACATCTGCAGCTGCTCCACTGCATAACGGTCTTCGTGACCGGAAATTGTCAGATTCATAGAGATCATCCTTCAGAAAAGGAAATGTTGTCATTCCGAGGAGCCGCTTGCGGCGACGTGGGAATCTAAAAATGTATGGTAAGATTGCACCCCAAGGGCACTTCCTCGCTTCGCTCAGGGCGTCGCGGGCGGCTTGCCGCCCTCGCAATGACTGCATGGAGGTTATTGTAAATAGGGATTCTCCGCCTGCTCCGCTGCCAAAGTGGTAGCAGGGCCGTGACCGGGATAGACGGTGTAGTCTTTATCCAGTCCTTTCAAAAAACGAAGAGATTCCACCATGGCCGGATGGTGGCTGTGGGGAAAGTCCGTCCTGCCGATAGAACCGGCAAACAGAGTGTCTCCTGTGAACAGGGCATCCCCGCAGCAAAGGCAGACGCTGCCCCAGGTGTGACCGGGGGTCTGCCAAACGGTAAAGGTCAGACCGGCGGCGGACAGGCTTTGTCCATGTTCATAGAAATTCACAGGCAGGTCGCTCCCTGCCAGAGGGAACAGCTGCCGGATGCCGTAACCAGGGGCAATGGACCAATCCGCCTCCCGGATCCACACAGGGCAGCCGGTCTTTTCCGCAATGGTCCGGGCGCCGCCCACATGGTCAAAGTGGCCGTGGGTCAAAAAGACCGCTTCTACGGTAAGTCCCAACGCTTTTACCTGTTCCAGCACCAGCTCCCCCGCATAGCCCGGGTCGATCACCACGCAGGTGGCGCTGGCATCGCCCCAGACCAGATAGCAGTTGGTTTGATAATCGCCCAAAGGCAGACATTTGATGTGCATAGTTAACCTCTCCTAGGGGTGTCCAGCAGTTGTTCCGTATCCAGGATCAGGGTGACCGGGCCGTCGTTGACAGAGGCGACTTTCATATCCGCCCCAAACCGGCCGTGCTGAGGGGGATACCCCAGATCGGCGCAGTCTGCAAGGAACTGCTCATAGAGCCGATTACCCAATTCCGGGCCGGCGGCGTCCGTAAAGCTGGGGCGGCGGCCCTTGCGGCAGTTGCCGTAGAGGGTAAACTGGCTGACTACCAGCACCTCGCCCCCCACATCGGCAAGGCCTAAGTTCATTTTGCCGTTTTCGTCCTCGAAAATCCGCAGGCCCAGGGCCTTTTCTGCCAGATACCGGCATTCTTTCTCTGTATCTGCCGGGCCTACTCCCAGCAGGATGAGAAAGCCCTTGCCAATTTTGCCCACCACTTCCCCGTCGATGGTGACGGAGGCGGAGGTGACGCGTGTGAGTACTGCTCTCATAGGAATCTCCTTTTAGTGTACAGTGCATAGTGCACAGTGCACAGTGCATAGTGGAGGTGTCGCTTCGCGACGATGAAAAGATTTCGATTGGCATTTCCAGATGCCGCTTACAGGTTTCTACTCAAAAAGAAGAAACTTTCAAAGGGGATTCCAAAGGGGAAAGCACAGAAAGACCTGTTCTTTCTGTGTGTATGTGTGCTTTCTCCTTTGGTCGTCGGAGGAGTCCGGGGAACATACGAAAAGTTCCCCGGCGGCTCTTTGCATACTTTCTCGCCGGTGAGAAAGTATGGTGCATCTATAGACGAGTTTTGCTTCCGGCGGGGTGTGTTTTAATTGTGACCCCGGCGGGAGCCGATCACATCCCGGATGTTCAGCAGTTTATTGCGGACAGAATCCAGTTCTTCCACATTCTTCACTTCAAACCGCACGGTAAACACACTGCGCCCGTTGGGCAGGTCCTTGCCGTTAAGCTCCTTCACCCGCACCCGGGCGGCGGTCATGGTGGTGGCCACATCCAGAAGCAGGCCGTCACGGGTAATGCAGTCCAGCTCCAAAGTGGTTTCGAAAGGCTGGGAATCCTCATTGGCCCAACGCACCCGCACCCAGCGGGCGGCCTGATGGGCCTCCTCCCGGTTCTGGGCGTTGGGGCAGTCGATCCGGTGCACGGACACGCCGAAACCCTTGGTAATAAAGCCAATGATGCCGTCCCCGGGAACGGGGGTGCAGCACTTGGCGAACTTGATCATACAGGACTCGATATCCTCCACAATGACACCGTTGATGCCGTGGCGGTTTTGCTTGGCGTCGGGGGCGTCGGGCTTGATGGTGAGGATCTGTTTTTCACTGTTCTGTACCTTCACCGCCCGGTTGATGTCATCCCGGATCCGGCCTACAGCCTTGGTGGCGGTGAGGCCGCCGTAGCCGATGGCGGCGTACATATCCTCCCAGCTGTCAAAGGCCAGCTTTTTCAGCAGCTGCGGGCCAACCTCCGGGTCTACGGTGATGGACAGGGGCAGACCCATCCGACGCATCTCCCCTTCAAAGCTGGAGCGGCCGTGGATCACGTTTTCTTCCCGCTTTTCCTTCTTGAACCACTGTTTGATCTTGGTGCGGGCCTGGTTGGATTTGCAGATGTTCAGCCAGTCGCGGCTGGGGCCTTTGGCGGCCTTGGAGGTAATGATCTCCACGATGTCGCCGTTTTGCAAAGTGGCATCGATGCTGCAGATCCGTCCGTTGACCTTGGCGCCCACCAGAGAGTTACCAACCCCGGAGTGGATGGCGTAAGCGAAGTCAATGGGGGTAGAGCCTGCCGGCAGAGGCACGATCTTGCCCTTGGGGGTAAAGGTGAACACCTCGTCGTCGAACATATCGATCTTCATAGAGTTCACATAGTCCTCGGCGTCGGTGTCCTGCTGGCTTTCCAAAAGCCGCCGCACCCACTCGAAGTCCTTTTCCTCTCCGTCGCCGGAGCCTTGCTTATACTTCCAGTGAAGTCGGATCGTAGCCATGTCGTTCTGTGAGCCAAGGAGTTG
>JAZNRW010000094.1:0-16681 GCA_045590835.1 Faecousia sp. | reverse complement strand
AAGTTAGAGGGCAAGGCCGCTGAGTCTAACGGTATCATTCACCTCTTAAACTCCGGCGCAGCCTGCCTGGATGCTTCCGGTGTCTGCACCGACGAGAACGGCAATGCTACCATGAAGAAGTGGTGGGAAGTTACCGACGAGGATATCAAGAAGATGACCGACGCTACCGTTTGGTGCGAAGCCGGTCAGGACAACTTCCGCGGCGGCGGATTCTCCAGCCACTACACCACCAAGGCTGAAATGCCCTGCACCATGATCCGTATGAATCTGGTGAAGGGTCTGGGCCCTGTGCTGCAGATCGCTGAGGGCTGGACTGTGAACCTGCCCGACCAGGTCTCCGACACCCTGATGGAGCGCACCAACCCCACCTGGCCCTGCACCTGGTTCGCACCTCGCTGCGACGGCAAGGAAGGCTCTCCCTTCAAGACCGCTTACGAGGTCATGATGAACTGGGGCGCCAACCACGGTGCTATCTCCTACGGCCACATCGGTGCTGATCTGATCACCATGTGCTCCATGCTGCGCATCCCCGTATGCATGCACAACGTTCCCGAGGACGACATCTACCGTCCCGCTTGCTGGAACGCATTCGGCATGGACAAGGAAGGCCAGGACTACCGTGCCTGCGCCACCTACGGTCCTATGTACAAGTAATTTCACAAAAAGTGGCGGTCTTGCGGCCGCCACTTTTTCCAAAACAACTTTCGGAGGTAATCTGATATGTTAAAGAATATTCCTTCCATTCTCTCCCCTGAGCTTTTGAAGGTTCTTGCCGAGATGGGTCACAGCGACCGCATCTGCATCGGCGATGGCAACTTCCCCGGTGCTTCCATGGCAAAGGCCAAGAACGCCATCTTCCTGCGGGCAGACGGTCACGGCGTGCCGGAGATTCTGGATGCTATCCTGCAGGTATTCCCCCTGGATACCTATGTGGAGAAGCCCGCCATTCTGATGGAGAAGATGGATTGTGACAAGGATCTGGTCATCCCCGTATGGGATGAGTACAAGGCCATCATTGCCAAGCACGATGACCGGGGCGCTGAGGCTGTGGGCAACATTGACCGCTTCAAGTTCTACGACGAGGCTAAGGATTGCTACTGCGTCCTTCAGACCGGCGAGACCGCTATCTATGCAAATATTATTTTGCAGAAGGGCGTTATCAAGTAAGCTTTTCAAGTAAAAAGACACCGTTACATTGTAACGGTGTCTTTTTTATTATACCTTATCGATGGCCTGCTTCAGATCTGCGATCAAGTCTTCGGCATTTTCCAAGCCACAGCTCAGTCGGATCAGGTCAGCGCCTACGCCGGCGGCTGCCAGTTGCTCGTCGGTCATCTGCCGGTGGGTGGCAGAGGCCGGATGCAGGCAGCAGGTACGGGAGTCTGCCACATGGGTCTCGATAGAGCCCAGCTGCAAATGCTTCATAAACACCTCAGCCGCCTTTCGGCCGCCCTTCAGGCCAAAGGAGATCACGCCGCAGGAGCCGTTCGGCATATACTTCTGGGTGCGCGCGTAGTACTTGTCCCCCTTCAGTCCGCCGTATTTGACCCATGCAACCTTTTCGTTGCCAGCCAAAAACTCTGCAATAGCCTGGGCGTTGGCGCAATGCTGCTTCATCCGGAAGGGCAGGCTCTCCAGACCAAGATTCAGATAGAACGCGCTCTGGGGAGATTGGATAGAGCCTAAGTCCCGCATCAGCTGGGCGGTACACTTGGTGATAAATGCGCCCTCCAGGCCAAACCGCTCCGTATAGGTGACCCCGTGGTAGCTATCATCGGGGGTGCACAGGCCGGGGAACTTGTCCGGGTATTTTGTCCAATCGAACTTACCGCTATCCACAATGCAGCCGCCCACCGCCACACCGTGGCCGTCCATATACTTGGTGGTGGAATGGGTGACAATGTCCGCGCCCCATTCAATGGGCCGGCAGTTGACAGGGGTAGCGAAGGTATTGTCGATGATGAAAGGCAGGCCGTTGTCGTGGGCAGCCTTGGCAAAGACCTCAATATCCAGCACATTCAGTGCGGGATTGGCGATGGTCTCGCCGAATACCAGCTTGGTATTGGGACGGATGGCTGCGCAGATCTCTTCATAGCTGGCGTCGGGGCTGACAAAGGTAGCCTCAATGCCCATGCGCTTCATGGTAACGGAGATCAGATTAAACGTACCGCCATAAATAGCAGAGGAAGACACGATATGGTCACCGCAGGAGGCGATATTGAACATGGCATAGAAATTCGCCGCCTGACCGGAGCCGGTAAGCATGGCAGCCGTGCCGCCCTCCAGGGCTGCGATCTTGGCAGCAACCATATCGCAGGTAGGGTTCTGCAGGCGGGAGTAGAAATAACCGCTGGCCTCCAGATCAAAGAGCTTGCCCATATCCTCGGAAGTGGCATACTTAAATGTGGTACTCTGGACAATAGGAATTTGCCGGGGTTCTCCGCTCTGGGGATTGTAGCCGGCCTGAATGCAGAGGGTTTCTGTCCGCAGTTTCTGTTCCATAACATTCACCTCAAAAACTAGATAGGATTATTGTACTTACAGTACAGGATTTTGTCAATTTGATTCTTACAGGCTGTCCAGGACTTTCAGCAGTTCGCTTACATCCGCATCTGTGGTTGCCCAGGAGGTTGCCAGACGAACGATGGTATGGGTGTCATCCGGTTTTTCCCAGAAGCTCACATTGACCCGGGATTCCAGTTTTGCCCGCATTGCATCCGTCAAGCACACAAATACCTGATTGGTGGGAGAGTCGTAGCACAGCTGCATCCCCTTTTCTTGCAGCTTCTGCCGGATGGCATCGGCATAGCTGACCGCGGTACGACCCAGCTCAAAATACAGATCGTCAGTAAACAGCACATCAAACTGGATTCCCAGCACCCTGCCCTTGGCCATCAGTGCGCCGTGCTGCTTCATTAGGGTGAAGAAATGAGGAATGAGACCTGCCTGGGGGATCACCACCGCTTCACCCAGCAGTGCGCCGCACTTGGTTCCGCCGATATAGAACACATCGCACAGCCGCGCCAGATCCTGCAAGGTGACATCATTGCTGGGGCAGGCTAGGGCATAGGCAAGCCGCGCCCCGTCGGCATACAAATACAGGCCGCTTTCCCGGCAGACCTTGGAGATAGCCTCCAGCTCCTGCAGGGTGTAGAGTGTTCCGCTTTCTGTAGGCTGGGAGATATACACCATGCCGGGCATGACAATATGATCCCGGTTGTCATCATTTTGGTATTTTTTCACCAGCTCTGCCACATGGGCGGCGGTGAGTTTTCCGTTATATTCCGGCACGCACAAAACCTTATGGCCACCGTGCTCGATGGCGCCGGCTTCGTGTCCTTCGATATGTCCGGTCTTTGCTGCGATGACCCCTTGGTAGGGGCGCAGCAGGTATTTGATGATCATAGCGTTGGTCTGGGTGCCGCCGCTTAAGAAAAACACATCAGCATTCGGGGCGGCGCAAGCTTTACGGATCTTATCCCGGGCAGATTCGCAATAATAGTCTGTGCCGTAGCCGGGAGTTTTTTCCAAATTGGTTTCTGCCAAACGGGCTAAGATTCTCGGGTGGGCGCCTTCCATATAGTCAGAGGTAAAGGACAGTTTTTCCATAATCAAATTCTCCTCGGTTTTAATTATGGCTATTCTAACATGACAATAAAACATTTGCAACGACAAAAAGGCAATGCCTAATTTTCGTTCTCTTCGCATACACTACTACAGCGGTTAAAACGCAGTCTGCGTATTATCACAAATCCAGCCGCAAAAGGAGCTTTTCTATGATATCCCGCCAAAATCTGCCCCGCCTGGTGTCTGTCATCCTGTGCCAACTATTTGCCGTCGTCACGCTAATCTGTGTATGGGGGCAGCCCACCAGGATGCTGATGGCCTTTGTTACGATTTTGCTGATTCTGCTGCCGGAGCTATTGCAAAGGCTACTTCACTGCCGGATCTGTCTTCCGCTTTATCTGTTTTCCCTGTTTTACGCCCTGGGCCCTATGCTGGGGCATTGCTACAATTTTTATATCCGTATCCCGCATTGGGATAAGCTGCTCCACATTTTGGGTGGCATTATGTTTGTGATCTTGGGCGTTTTTCTGTTCTCCCTGCTGGGTGGGGATCATAAGAAGCGGCTGCTCTGCGGTATTTTTGCCCTGTGTTTTTCCATTGCGGTGGCTGCTGCTTGGGAATTTTTCGAGTTTGGCATAGATCAGTTGTTTTCATTTGATATGCAAAGTGACACGGTAATCACCACCATCACCTCCTACGCTCTGGGTTCTGCCACGGGAGAGCCGGAAACCATCGGAAGTATCACAGATATTTCCGTCAACGGGCAGCCGCTCCCCTTCCGGGGGTATCTGGATATCGGTCTGCTGGACACCATGGCAGATATGCTGCTGGAAACCACCGGTGCGCTCCTGACCACCACCGCCTTCTTATTAGACCGGGGTCAGCGCAGGCTGATCCGCCCCATATAAAAGACCCGCCCCAGCTTTCTGCAAAAGCTGGGGCGGGTTGAATGTACTTATGCTTTAATAGAGTTTTAGAATTTCCACCGCTTTCCGGGCGATCCGGTAAGCAGGGCCTTCCAAAACCTTGCTTGCGTTTTTCAATTCTTCCCGGATGGAAATATGCTGGGGGCAATGGGTCTCGCATTTACCGCAGCTGATACAGTTGTACGCGGCAGTGGAGTCCTGCCGGGCAGCGCTGCACATAAAATGCTCTTTCAGACCGGCAAACTTCCCCTCCGAATACAGGCGGTTATAGGCTGCGAATGTGCCGGGGATATCCACACCCTTGGGGCAGGGCATACAATAGCCGCAGCCGGTACAGCCTACCTTCATTTTGGCATTGATCGCCGCAACCACAGTCTTCAGCATCTCCTCTTCCCTTTGTCCCAATTCGCCGATTTGGGTGGTGGAGGCGGTTTGGATGTTGTCCTGCACCATTTCCATGGAGTTCATTCCCGACAGCACACAGGTGACCTCCTTCTGATTCCACAACCAGCGCAGAGCCCACTGGGCAGGGGTGCGCTGCTGGGGATGCTTGAAAAAGGCATCCAGTGCTGCTTGGGGCAGGCGGTTCACCAGTTTACCGCCCCGGAGCGGCTCCATGATGATGACGGGCACACCCTTTTCATAGGCATACTGCAACCCCCGGCGGCCTGCCTGGGAGTGTTCATCCATGTAGTTATACTGGATCTGGCAGAAGTCCCAATCGTAGGCATCCATGAGCTTACAAAACATATCGGAATTTCCGTGGTAGGAAAAGCCGATCTGCCGTATGGCGCCGCTTCGTTTTTTCTCCTCCAAAAACTCCAGGATACCCAGCTTCTTCAGCTTTTCCCAAGTCTGCACATCGGTAAGCATGTGCATAAGATAGTAGTCGATGTAGTCGGTTTTCAGCCGCTTCAGGTGTTCTGCAAACAGCCGCTCCATCCCCTCTCGGGATTTGATCAGATAATGGGGCAGCTTGGTGGCAATGTAAATCTTCTCCCGGAGGTTGTGTTTTGCGAAAATCGAGCCGATGGCCGCCTCGCTGCCGGGGTAAATGTAGGCGGTATCGAAGTAATTTACGCCGCCTTCCACCGCCGCCAAAATCTCCCGCTCTGCTTCTGCCATATCGATCCCGCCTGCTGTCCGCTGAAAGCGCATGCAACCAAAGCCCAGCACAGAGATATCATTTCCGTATTTATCCTTCCGATATTGCATTTCCATTCCTCCCGGATCGTTTTCCCCATTGTAACACAGTGTAGGCCGCTTAACAAGTATCTTCCCTCTACGGCAGCAGAAAAGGGCGGCCAACGCCGCCCTTTTTGTGGTATTTTATTTACGGGGTATCCTGTGGAATGAGCAGTGTTCCCACTGTATCGCCCGGCTTTATGGTGCAGTTGGGGTCAACTGCAGAAAATACATACAGGCAGCCTTCTGCATCCACGCCCTCTGAGGGATGGGTTTCGTGCAAGTACAGCACCCAATCTGTTTGTACATCTCCTACGCCCACATAAATATGCCCTGCCCGGTAGTCCATATAGCTGTCCTGCACCCCTGCCCGGCTCAGCAGCAGCGCCCGGGAATCAAAATAGGTTTCATCGTATTTTGCACACATTTGCAGGAGCTTCTGCCGGTCAAGTCCCTCCAGCTCCGGGTGGTCCTCCAGCCAGGTATCCAATTCCTGTCTGGAGAAAAAAGCCACAGTCTCCCACTGTCCCATTTGTTCCATACTGTGCAGCGCCCAGTAGCTCTGGCTCTGGCAGGGATAGCCATAGGGTTCTACAGCAGTGCCGCCGCTTTCCGGATCGTGGAGAGAGGAATTGGTCTGACTGTCTGTCAGTATCCCATTGCCAAACAGCGGGCCCTCCTGTTCGGGGACACCACCACCGGCATCATCCATGGCTTTTCTCTGGCTGCCAAAAAATCCGAAAGCCAGACCGCAAACAAGGCACAGGCAGGCTGCCGTGGCAAGCCAAGGGATGATTCGGGGTTTATTTTTGGCAACAGCAGCTTGTTCGCTGCGCTCCAGTAGGTTATCATCCAATCCGCCGATCCAATCCAACAAACGCATACTGCTCATAGTTCATATCCTTTCTGCTGCAAAAAGTCCTTTAGCTTCCGGCGGGTACGGCTCAGGATCACCGCGGCATTGCCTGCGGTCAAGCCGTACCTCCGGGCTGCCTGTTCCACAGGCTCGCAGAAGAAGTACCGTCTGATGAACAGATTCCCCTCCCGCTCCGGCAGACTCCTGACAAAGGCGTTCACATCCCGGGACAGTTCCCGGGCCATGAATTCTTCCTCTGTATCCCCACCGGAGGCAATACACTCCTGCAGTTCCTCCAGAATCAAGGGCAGTTCTCCCCCACCCCGTTTCCGGGCATTGCGAGCCTTCAGGCAGTCCAGGGATAAGTTTCGGGTGATTTTCGCCAGAAACAGTTTTAGTTTCTCCGGTCTTTGGGGCGGCATCACATTCCACGCTCGCAGCCATGTGTCGCTGACACACTCCTCCGAATCCTGACGGTCGGACAGGATATTATAAGCCACCTGATAGCAATAAGGGCCATAGGTCCGGTCGGTAATGCGGATGGCAGACTCATCCCGCTGCCAATATAACTCTATGATTCTTGCATCTTCCATAGGCGCGCCTCCTTGGAAAAAACCTTTCATTCTTATAGACGAAAAATTTTGCCACATCTTACAGCTTTTCTTTATGATAGCAGACAACGGCAGAAAAAGAAAGCTCCGGTTCTTTTGAACCGGAGCTTTTATCAGTTGCATATAAGTGTTAGTCCACCAGATGGAATGCTACCTTCAGGTCTTCCACTTCCTCGTCGGTGATATGGACAATATCCCCAATCTCCTTGGACAGGATAATGGAATGGGCGGTAGACTCCATAACCTCCAACCGGTCGAAGGCCTGCAGCAGGCTCTCGCCGGTAACCACCACAGAGCTGTTCTCGATCATAACTGCCGGACGGCTGGGTACGAATGCCTCTGCAGTGGCATCGGGATCCTCATACACCTGCTCGTAGGGCAGTTTCTTCACATCCCGCAGCAAAATGTAGCTTTCCGGGATGGTTCTGGGGTCAAAGGTGGCGTCGGTTACCGCAAAGGCCATGGAATGTACCGGGTGGGCCTGGAGGATTGCCTTGATCTCCGGGTGTTTCTGGTAGATCTTTGCATGGAACAGCACCGCCCGAGAGGGGGTCTTGCCCTGTTCCTTCATATCTGCCTTCACCCGAACCAGATCATCCTCGGTCAGATACGCCCGGTCACAGTTGTAGGGGGTGATCAGGAAGCTGCCGTCGGCAAGGCGGACAGAATACGTTCCGTGGGTAGCGGTAAACAGACCCATCTTATAGGAGCGTTTGATCAGGGTGATCATATCCCGGCGGGCAGCCAGCTCCTCGGAAGAACGGCTGTGGGGGATGAAGTCATCCATCTTCGTGTGATAGGTAGTCTGGCTGACCCGGTAACCTTCCGCAGGCAGAGCGTGGATCTTGCCCACTTTCTTGGCAAGGCCCTCCAGAGTTGCGGTATAGTTCAGGGTCTCAAACCGCTGGAAGGCGGTGAACATATCCGGCGCGCCGATACAGACACCGTGATTCTCCAAAATAGCAATGTCGCAGCCGTTTGCAAACACAGAGCCGATCTTCTCGCCCAAAGCATCGCTGCCGGGCACGTCGTACACAGCGATCTGCACATCGGAGCAAACCTTTCGCACAGAAGGCACCAGATCCAAATTGGGGCAGCGGCGAACAATGGAGAATGCCACCAGTGCCGGGGGATGTGCGTGAAGCACAGCCCGCAGATCCGGGCGCATCTTATAAACCGATGCGTGGAACGGCAGTTCGGAGGAGGGCCTGTGGGGGCCAACGGTGGTACCGTCCGGTTTCACACAGACGATGTCGCCACGGGTCAGCGTGCCCTTATCCACGCCGGCGGGGGTGATCCAGATGTTGCCATCGTCGTCCATAATGGACAGGTTACCGCCGGAGGTGGTGGTAAGACCCTTATCATAGATCCGCTGCATAAACATGACCAGTTGGTCAGCAGGATGGATATATTGAATGTTCATAGGAATCCTCCTTTTCAGAAGATTACTGCAGCTTCAGCAGCCGCTGGTAAGCATCCTCCCAAGCCTGGGTATGGTTGGGAGCATACTCCTCCACAGGTTCGGAGTTGCGAACCACCTGCCGCAGCTCCGCCAGATCCTTAATTTCACCCAGCGCCATAGCCTGCGCCAGCAGGTTGCCGATGGCAGCGCCCTCTACAGGGCCGGTGATCACAGGACGGTTGATGGAGTCAGCGACCATTTGGTTCAGCAGCTTGTTCTGGATACCGCCGCCAACGATGTTCAAGGTGTCGATGCTCTGTCCCTTGATTTCCTCCAGCCGCTCCAGTGCCCAGCGGTACTTCAGCGCCAAGGATTCGTAGATACACCGGGCGATTTCGCCTACGGTCTCGGGGACAGGCTGGTTGGTATCCTTACAGAACTGCTGGATCTTCTTGACCATATTACCGCCGGCGAAGAATTCGCCGAAGTCTGGGTCAATGATGCTCCGCAGGGGTTCTGCTTTTTTAGCTTCCTGAACGATCTCGTCCCAGCTGTACTTGGTGCCGGCCTTGATCCAATCCCGGCGGCACTCCTGGATCAGCCAAAGACCCATAATGTTCTTCAGGGGACGGAAGCCACCCTGAATGGTGCCTTCGTTGGAGAAGTTGGCATCCCGGACGGAATCGGCCAAAATCGGCTCATCGGTCTCTACGCCAAACAGGCTCCATGTGCCGGAGGAGCAGAAGGCAAAGCTGCCGCTGCCGGGGATGGCCGCCACCGCAGAGGCGGTATCGTGGGTGCCCACGGCTGCGAAGTTGGCCTGGTTCAGACCCAGCTCCTCTGCCAGCTCCGGACGGAGCTTTCCACGCAGCTGACCGGCCCGGTCCATCTCGGTAAAGATATGCTCCGGCAGGCCCAGTTCACGGATGGTCTGCCAATCCCAATCCCGGGTGGTGGGGTTGTAGAGCATAGAGGTGCTTACATTGGTGTACTCGCTCTTCATTTCACCGGTCAGGAAGTAGCCCAGCAGGTCCGGCATCATCAGCAGCTTATCTGCCTGCTCCAAAGCCACATCACCCTGCCGCTTCCGGCGGTAGAGCTGATAGACAGTATTAAAGTTCATATTGGCAATGCCGGTCCGGGAGAACAGAGTGGGAAAATCCACAACCTCTGCTGTTGCTTCCATGTCCTCGTCCACAGCATAGCGGTAGGAGCGGGGATTGCCCAGCAGGTGACCGTTCCGGTCCAGCAGACCGTAGTCCACGCCCCAAGTATCGATGCCGATGCAATCCAGCTCGCCCACATCCGCCTGCTTGAAAGCAAGCAGACCCTGCTTCAGCTGGTTGTACAGGTACGGCAGATCCCAATAGAACACACCGTTCATTTCCACATAGTTGTTTTCAAACCGATGCAGTTCCCGCATGGTCAGTTTTCCGTTCTCCAGCTGACCCAAAATAGCGCGGCCATTGCTGGCACCAAGATCAAACGCAAGAAGATTTTTCATAAGAATCAACCTTTCTTTCCGGCAAGAGATTTCCGATATTTTTCACTTTCCCAGTTGGCAATAAAGTTCTTGGCAGCCTCGCCCATAGTGGACAGGGTGTAGCCGTTTGCCTGAATGGTCTCCATGATAAAGCAAACCGCGGTGAGGGTCTCGGTCAAGGTCTGCGCCTTCTTCTCAGGCATCCGCATGAGCATATGACCGGTCTTGCTGCTTGCCACACACTGACCATCCTCGATGGTGTCGGCATCCATAAAGAAGGTGTCCACCAAAAATACCATCTGGTCGGGGTACAGAGGCTCTTCCAGCAGGCTCTGCTGGGTGTGGCCGCCGATCATCAGCTGCTCTGCCAGATATTCGGTGGCTGCGGCGTAGTAGCCGGCAGAGAGCTCTTCCACATAGATCTCCGGGAAGGAGTTGCCGGTGAGGCCAAACATCTTGGCCAGCCGCTCGTTGGCATCTGCATGGATGGCAAGGCAACGGTTTGCATCGTCATCATGGACGATAATGCCGTGGTTCTGCATCAGGATCACCGCAGGAACCTTGCCGGTCTCTTTCTCCACCCGGCGCAGCTCGTCCCGGATGGCGAAGGTCAGGTTTGCACCGGGATCGGTGTAGGGAACCCAGCCCCAGCTGTAGGGAGCGCCGGCAAATGCAATTTCTGCAATCTCCCGGCAGGCGGTGGAGCAGGCAGCCAGATTGGCATACACGCTGTGGGTGTGCAGAACAAAGGTCTTCAGAATGGAGTGGAAACCTGCCTCCACAGAAGGACGCAGGGCGTCCAGGCCCTCGATCACCTTGGTGTTCTCCTTGGCGCAGGCAGAACCCTGCTTTTCCACATCTTCAAGGTCAGCAGGCTCGTTGTCCAGGTAGAACTTCCGCAGTGCAGAAGCATCCAGCACCGCATACGCCTTATCGGGGCGGATGTCAGACAGGCAGTAGCCGGAGGCCTTGATGGCCATGAGTCCTCCCTCCAGCTTTACGGAGGTGTTACCGCCGCCGCCCTGTACATAGTCAGCCCGGGCACCGGCTGCCTGAGACAGCCGGGAAAAATCAGCCAGCAGCTTGGCATTTTCTTCAAAGAACATTGTAGACTCCTCCTTAGCGGGCAGACAGAACGTCCTGCTCGTACTGCTTGACCTTCAGCAGCCACTCGGTGCTGACGCCCACGCCGTTCTTCATACAGTAGTAATCCCAAATAGCGCCAAAGGGCAGGGTCTTCCGCTCTTCCATAACAGCCAGGCGGCTGGTCAGGTCACCGCTGCGCTCGGCATTTTTAACGCTGTCGATGGGAGCCAGGCAAGCGCTCAGCAGAGCCTTACGGGCGTTACGCATACCGATGGCCCAGCAGGCGATCCGGTTGATGGAAGCATCGAAATAGTCAAGACCGATGAAGGTCTGATTCTGGAAGTCGTTATGTACGATCTCATCCATAATCTTCTGGAGCTCATCGTCCCAGGTGATCACATGGTCGGAGTCCCAACGGACGCCACGGGATACATGCAGGATCACATTGTCCAGGAACTGCAGGCAAGCGGACAGCTTTGCGCTGATGACTTCCGTGGGATGGAAGTGGCCGGCGTCCAGGGTGTAGGCCAGACCGTTCTTAACAGCATAGCCGTAGGAGTACTCGTGGCTTGCCACGGTGTAGCTCTCCACGCCCACGCCGAACAGCTTACTCTCCAGACCGCAAACCACATGCTCACGATCGGTGAAGGTGCTGAAAATCTCGTCCAAAGACTCGGTCATCAGGTCACGGTGAGCCTTGGTATCAGCGCAGATGTCCTTGTAGCCGTCGGGCATCCAGTAGTTGATGGCGCAGGTCTTGCCGGTCTGCTTGTAGAATTCCTGACCGATCTCGTGGCAGCGCCTGCCGTGCTCCACCCAGAACTTCCGGGTGTCGGCATCAAAGCTGGACAGGGAGAAGTCGCCGTCCATCTTAGGATGGGAGAAGAATGTGGGGTTGAAGTCCAGACCCATGTCCAACTCCTTGGCCAAATCCACCCAGCCCTGGAACTGCTCAACAGTGTACTCGTCACGATCCACCTTCTTGCCGTTCTTTTCTGCGTAACAGGCGTGCATATTCAGCTGGGTAGCGCCGGGAATCAGACTCTTGGCGAAGCGGATGTCCTGCCGCAGCTCGTCGGGGGTTCTGGCTCTGCCGGGATAGTTGCCGGTGGTTGCAATGCCGCCGGTGAGCTCACCCACGCCGTCGAAGCCGATCACATCGTCGCCCTGCCAGCAGTGCATGGAGACGGGGATCTTGTCCGCCTTTTCCATAGCGGCATCCACATCAATGCCGATATCGGCGTAGCGGGCCTTTGCATACTCGTAGCCCTTCAAAATCTGATTGTCATTCATAGGTTTACCTCCAAAATATCCGTATTTTGTTACAAAATTTTATGCTGTTTGTTGATTATTTATAGAAATATTGCTTGCCATATTGACATTATATGATAAAATAAACGAAAGAAGTCATTCTATTTTGCTGCATTATATCGTTACATTGCTCTTTGGGGAGGAATTTTGCATGGCACAGCTGTTAGAATACCGCATCGACATGGAAGATCGCTCTAAATGGGAGATCGTATCTGCCAACCCTACCGCAAAGCAAACCCTTATGTATCTGCAGGAAGCGGGTATGTTTTATTCCGGTCCCGGCTATTATACCACCCGCAAAAATCTCCGCTCCTACCTGATCAAGCTGACGCTCTCCGGCAAAGGCGCGCTGACATACAAAGACAGTGTTTATGACATCAAACCGGGAGACTTTTTCTGGATCGATTGCAACGAACACCAGGATTACCGCACAGCAAAAGAGCCGGGCCACTGGCATGTTCTTTGGATTCATTTTTACGGTGGGGGCGCGGCAAATTACTACCAGCTGTTTCAGCAGCTCAATCGGGAAAGCCCCGTGGGGCATCTGTCAGATGTTCGCAAAGCCAAGCAGATCATGGAACTGATCCTGCAGCTGTATGATGATTCCTCCGGACAAATCAAGGTGGATATTCAGGGCGCGAACCTGCTGACCCAGCTACTGTCGCTGTTTCTGGAGTCCATCTCCTCCCCTTCCACGCCCAGACTTCCCCAGACGATATCTTCCATTCGGGATTATCTTTTTGAGCATTACAACCAAAACATCACGCTGGATACCTTATCCGCCCAGTTTAACATCAGTAAGTTCTACCTGCTGCGTACATTCCAGCATCACCTTGGGCTGTCCCCTAACGATTACCTGCAAAACATACGGGTTACCAAAGCCAAGGAGCTGCTCCGCACAACAGAGCACTCCATCAGCATGGTCGCAAACTCCGTAGGGTTTGAAAGCACAAGCTATTTCATCTCCGTCTTCAAAAAGCAGGAGGGTGTTACGCCGCTAAAGTACCGCCATGCCTGGTCCAATGGGCTTATGGTTTAGGTTAATTTTGCAGAACTATTTTACCAAATTCAGGGCGAAATAGCAAGCTGTCATACCCGCTTTTTTCATTATAAACACAAAAAAGTCCAACACCAAAGGTGTTGGACTTTTTCCAAGTCTGTTTGAAAGCTTCGATTCACTCTCGCCTTCTATCTGCAGCGAATACGCCTGCGCACACAAATGTATTTGTATAGGATGCTGGCTTTGCTGTTTACACCGGCTAACAGCATTGTGTAAGGATACGAAATTGCTAAAGCACGCAAAATTGTATTGACAAAATAAGGAAATCAGAGTAAAATACACACAGTTAGCATCAGCTAACCTTCTAGGCATACTGAATGATTGGAGGAAGGCTTACCATGAATTTGCTTGAAGCAAAAGAAGGAAAAGAGTACATCATAAGCAGAATCGATACCGATGATGAAGAGCTTGATGCTTTCTTGTTTTCCCTTGGATGCTACAGCGGCGAAACGATTACCGTAGTAAGTCGCCTTAAAAGCGGGTGTATTGTAGCCATCAAAGATGGCAGATATAATATTGATAATCAGCTTGCTGAAGCTATTGTTGTATAATTTTGCCGGCGCACAGATCATATGCTTCAAACAGCAAGCTGGTTTTCTGGCCTCGAAGTTAGCCCCCGCTAACCACCAGAACCCATATCTAACTTTATCCAAAAGCATTTATATATAGCTAAGACGCAAGGAGGACTCCCCCATGAGAATTGCTTTAACAGGCAACCCAAACTCCGGCAAGACCACCATGTACAACGCGCTGACCGGCCGAAATGAAAAGGTTGGAAACTGGGCCGGCGTTACCGTAGACAAGAAAGAACACCCAATCAAAAAGGTGTATTGTACCGGCTCTGAGCAGATGATTGCCGTTGACCTTCCCGGCGCGTATTCTATGTCACCTTTTACCAGCGAGGAAGGCATCACCAGTTCCTACGTAAAAAAAGAAAATCCCGATGTTATTGTCAACATCGTAGATGCTACCAATCTCAGCCGCAGCCTTTTCTTTACCACACAACTTTTGGAGCTGGGGATTCCTGTTGTGATTGCGCTGAACAAAAGTGATATCAACGAGAAAAAGCAAACGGTGATTGACGTTGACGCTTTGCGTGCAAAGCTCGGCTGCCCCGTTGTGGAAACGGTCTCCACTTCTGCTGACGGCCTGACAGCCGTGGTCAAAGCCGCAGTTGCACAGGTTGGCGCTCCGCAGAAAGCCCCTTATCATCAGGGTGATATCGATCTGACCGACAAGAAAGCTGTAGAAGCCGCTGACCGCAAGCGCTTCGCATTTGTAAATAAGATCGTTAGAGAAGTTGAAACCCGCAAGATTCTGACGAAAGACAAGAACTTCGACGATAAGATCGATGCCGTCCTTACCAACAAATGGCTTGGCATTCCGATTTTTGCCGTGGTAATGTTTCTTGTTTTCTATATCTCGCAGACTACCCTCGGCACTTGGATTGCCGAAGGAGTTGAGATTCGCGGTGTATTCGTACAAGGACTTGTACCGCATCTTGAAACATTCCAGGGTTGGGTAGGCGGACTTCTTGAAAACGCGAATCCATTGATTTCTGCAATCATTGTTGACGGTGTGATTGGCGGTGTGGTTGCCGTTGTTGGTTTCCTGCCTCTGGTTATGATCATGTACTTCCTTATCGCTCTATTGGAGGATTGCGGCTATATGTCCCGGGTTGCCGTGGTTCTGGATCCTATTTTCAAGAAGGTAGGTCTTTCCGGCAAGTCGGTCATTCCTTTTGTAATCACCGTCGGCTGTGCCGTTCCCGGTATTATGGCTTCCCGCACGATCCGCAACGAGCGTGAGCGCAGAGCTACCGCTATGCTTGCGCCCTTTATGCCCTGCGGCGCAAAGATTCCTGTTATCGCTCTGTTTGCCGGCGCATTCTTTGATAATGCAGGCTGGGTGAGCACCTTGATGTACCTGTGCGGTATTGTACTTATTTTCTTAGGCGCGCTGCTTGTTAATAAGATCACCGGCTACAAAGCAAGAAAATCCTTCTTTATCATCGAACTTCCCGAATACAAGGTTCCTTCTTTTTGGGGCGCCTTTAAGTCCATGTGCAGCCGGGGTTGGGCTTACATCGTGAAAGCCGCTACCATCATTCTTCTGTGCAATATGGCCATACACCTGATGCAGACATTTACTTGGAGCTTCCAGGTTGCTGAAACCGCAGACGCTTCCATCCTGGCCTCTATCGCATCTCCGTTTGCATTCCTGCTCGTTCCCATTGTGGGCGTACTCTCTTGGCAGTTAGCAGCAGCGGCAATCACCGGTTTTATCGCCAAAGAAAATGTTGTTGGCACCCTGGCAGTTTGCTTTGTCGGTCTTGAAAACTTTATTGACACAGAAGAGCTTGTGATTTTGGAAGGTGCCGGCGCTGAGGTTGCAGGTATTATGGCGATCACCAAAGTCGCGGCGCTTGCATACTTGATGTTTAACCTTTACACACCCCCCTGCTTTGCCGCTATTGGCGCTATGAACGCCGAAATGAAGAGCAGAAAATGGCTTTGGGGCGGCATCGGCCTGCAGCTTGCCATCGGTTACTCCGTAGCTTATTTCGTTTATACCATCGGTACGATCGTAACAGGCGGCGATCTTAATGGGGTTGCTGCAATCGGCGGATTTATTGCCGTGGCCACTATGGCTGCTGTTGTGGTCGGTCTTATTACCAACGCGAATAAAAAGCTGAAAGCTGCGTATGCATTAAGCGGCGCTAAGAAATAAAGCCATTCCCGAGGAGCTTCTTATGGAAAATGTTGTCCTGGTTTTGATTCTGCTTGCAATCGTGGCAGGTATCATATGGTATCTCATAGGCGCAAAAAAACGCGGAGAGGCCTGCATCGGTTGTCCTTATTCCAAGCAGTGCGGCGGCAAGTGTAACGGAAACTGCGGCCATGCGGAGGAAGATAGCAAGTAGAACCTCGAATATAATTTGATAATATGCGCCTTAGCGTCATATTTAAAGCCAAAACCCAGCCCTTTCGGGCTGGGTTTTTTATCTTACGGGACGGACGGATTCGCTTTTGAAGCGGAAAAGCCAGGTCGGTTAATACAAACACTCTATATAGGAGGACGGATTCGATATGCATTTTCTTTCGCACGGGCGAAAGAAAATAATTGTATCGACCAGTGTTTGCACTGGTCGATGCAACATGCCACCGGCATGTTGCACTGCTATGGGTTCGAAT
>JAZNRW010000093.1:0-36242 GCA_045590835.1 Faecousia sp. | reverse complement strand
GCAGACATCGCTGCACATTCCGCTGGCAGCAGCACTGCGAGCCACAATGGCCATACCAATGCTGACGCCCTGACCGTGGGAAACTGCAAATTCACTTCGGGCTTCCACACCGTGACCGATGGTGTGTCCTAGGTTGAGCTTTTGCCGCAGACCGGTGTCAAACTCATCCATACAGACCACATCCCGTTTAAGACAGATGCATCTGCTGATCACAGACTCCTGCTCAAAGCTAAGGCCTTCTTTTTGCAGCTGCGCAAACAATTGTGCATCATACAGCACGCCGTATTTGATGACCTCTGCGCATCCGTCGGTAAAAAAGGGCGGGGGAAGCGTCTGCAAAACAGCCGGGTCACACAGGACCACTGCGGGCTGATAAAATGCGCCTACTAAATTCTTGCCCGCGGGAAGGTCAATGGCAGTCTTACCGCCAACGGAGGAGTCCACCATTGCCAGCAGGGAAGTAGGTACTTGAATATAAGCAATTCCACGCAAATAGGTTGCAGCCGCAAAGCCGGTAATATCACCCACAACACCGCCGCCCAGCGCTAAAAGGGCGTCAGAACGGGTCAAATGATTTTGCGCAAGGAAGTTTAGAATATCCAGATAAGTAGCGGTATTTTTGCTGGCTTCCCCGGCGGGGAAAACATAGTGAATCACCTGAAAGCCCGCTTGCTTCAGACTATCCTGTATACGATCACCGTAGAGGGGCCATACATTGGTGTCGCTGATGATCGCAATCTTAGATCCAATCTTGCATACATCCTGCAGATAAGTACCGGTGCAGTCAAGCAGACCGGATTCTAACAATACATCATATTTGCGGGATGCGGGAACGGAAATCCGAATCATCCGTCTACCTCCTCCTTACGGCGCTTGCCTTCTTCCAATAGGGCAATCAGAGTGTCTTTGTCATTATGCTCCAATGCAGACCGATATTGGAGCAAGCTGTCCATATAGATCTGCAATTCCTTAAGGACGTTTTCTTTGTTGGACAGGAACAACTCCGCCCACATAACAGGATTCAGCCAAGCGACACGGGTAAAATCCTTATAGCTGCCTGCTGAGAAACCCTTGTGCTGGGTGGCGGTGGGGGATTTAATAAACGCATTACTAAGGATGTGGGGCATTTGAGAAGTAAACGCGATCATGGCATCGTGCTCAGCTGCTGTTGTTACAGAAAAAGAGCCAAACTTACAGGGTTCCAATGCATCCACAGCCCGCTGCAGCAGCTCCGGATCATCGTGTTTCGGGGGTACCAGTACCATAGGTGCGCCCTGAAACAGGTTGGAACGGCTGTATTTAAAGCCGGAAAAGTGAGAGCCTGCCATGGGATGACCGCCGATAAAGGTGAACCCGTGCCGCTGGGCAAGGGGGAAGCAGCGGTGGCAGATCTCTTCTTTGATGCCGCAGCAATCTATCACAAGGGTATTGTGTGGAATCAAGGTACAATGCTTCTCTAACCAAGTGGCGGAACCGTCTGTATAAATAGATAGCAGAATCAAGTCGCAGTCGGGGATCGATTGTTCATTCAAAACACCGTGGACAGCGCCTGCCAGCTGGGCAAATTCCAGAATACTCTGATCCAGCTCACAGGCAAAGACAGTGTGACCAGCCTTAGAGTATGCTCTGGCAAGAGAGCCACCGATCAGGCCCAGACCTAAAATACCCACATTCATTTTATTACCTCACGGATTTTTTGCACGCGCTTATTCAGTTCATCAAACTGTGCCGGTGTCAGGGACTGAGGACCGTCGCACAGGGCGCAATTCGGGTTGTTATGTACTTCAATCATAATACCGTCAGCACCGGCTGCAGCGGCGCCCATGGCCATAGAGGGCACCAAAGATGCCCGACCGGTGGCGTGGCTGGGGTCGATCACAACCGGCAAGTGAGACAGCTCGTGCAATACGGGAATTGCTGACAGATCCAATGTATTGCGGGTATAGGTCTCATAGGTTCTGATACCTCGTTCACACAGAATGATGTTTTCGTTGCCCTCGCTCATGATATACTCGGCACTCATCAGCAGCTCCTGCAGGGTATTGGCTAGACCACGCTTGAGGAGGATGGGCTTGTCGGTCTTACCCAGTTCCTGCAGAAGATCAAAGTTCTGCATATTCCGGGCGCCAACCTGGATCACATCCACATCCTGGAACAGATCCAGAGACCGAATATTCATAATCTCCGTGATAATGGGCATACCGGTGACCTTTTTTGCCTCCAGAAGCAGACGGATGCCTTCGTCCTTTAGTCCCTGAAAAGCGTAGGGAGAGGTGCGGGGCTTAAACGCGCCGCCACGGAGAATGTGCGCGCCGGAGGCTTTCACAGCGGTGGCAACTTCAATGATTTGTTCTTCGCTTTCCACGGAGCAAGGACCTGCAATCATGGCAAAATGACCGCCACCGATTTTTACATCCCCAATGGAAATAACACTGTCGGTGGGGTTAAATTTCCGGTTGGCTTGCTTAAAGGGTTCAGAAACCCGGCGGACACTTTCCACAATTTCCAAGCTGCCCAGCAGCTCGATGTCTACACGACTGGTGTCGCCAATCAAACCCAAAATGGTAAATTCTTTTCCTTCAGATACATGCACATCCAAATCCATATGCTTGAGCCAGGTAAGCAGGTGCGCAGTTTGCTGAGGGGTTGTACCGGGTTTTAAAATAGCAATCATTTTCTAACATCTCCCTAAATATAAAAACGCTGCACAGTTAAGATTCTGTGCAGCGTCTGTAAATACAAGTACTATGATTGCAAATGCAGCACAAAATGCTATTACTTTTTGCGGAAGAAAAAGTAATAGTAGCCAAAGTAAAACTGTGCAGCATTTACAGATGTAACCATAACTGGCCTCCAAATACTATAGCTACTGTTACTATAACACGATGCACCATATTTTGCAAGTATAATTTTAAACAGAAAAGGCAGCCAAATCGGCTGCCTTTTCGATCAATTTATTACGGTGAATTCCTGTGTTGCGGCCTGTGCGCCGTTGAAATATATATAGACGATATATTCACCGGGTTCAGCAGGCATAATGGGCATATTCAGCTCGCAGTAGTTACGATACCACATGGAAACCCAGGTGTTAGTAACATGACCGGCATCCACAAGTGCGCCGTCCTTGCTGCGAATGACAAACAAGGTGGTAATGTCCTCGTCGGAGACACCGTAGGTTTTTGACAGGCGGACAAGGAAGGATGCGTTTTCACCTATATGGAAGGTGGTGGTGTAATCGTCATCCCACAGATCATACCGATCCCAGTTGCTCTTTTCCGGAGTGCGGCACATATTAAATACAAGATCCTCGGCGGTTACCGCAATACCTTGATAATCACAGGTAAATGTAGGGGCATCCGGTATAGTAATAACGCCGTCAGAGCCCAGCAGAATGTTTCCGGAGATGTCCTCCAGTTGATAATGATAGGTAGCACCGGGGATCAGAGGTGCAATCATAGCACTGTTTTGATCGCAAGGAATAATTCTGTCTGAATCAAGGCCTTCAGCATAATACCGCAAAACCCAACCGTCTTCTGTGATCTCATGGCTTGTTTTCCAGCTTAAGTTTGCAGCGGAGGCGGTAACATCCACAGTAAAATCATAGGCGGTAACAGTGTCATTCTCCACGGAAACGATTTGGCTGACACTCATGCCTTGAGCAGTTACCTCAATCTGGTACGATTGACCGTGGTCGATTCCCTCAAAAACAGCTTCTGTTGCGGGGGTGACAATGGTTTCATTGTAGTTGTCGTTGTGGCAGCGAACAGTCCAATTGGCAACTTCAACATCTTCAGGAGCAGACCAACTGACAGACAGCGCATTGTTCATAAAGCTATCCACAGACAGATCCTGTGCGCTAATAACCTTACTTGGAGTAAAGGACAGGGTGTCCGGTCCGCTCAAATACAGAGCTTCCTTCGGCTGAATGTTGAATGTGTACTCACTGCCAATTGTGAGGCCCGTAATGGTAATCGTATGAGAAGGGAAGGTTAAGACTTGGGGTTCCTCGTTCTCTGTAGAATAGGTAACGATCCATTCGTCACTGTCAGGTCCGTCTACGGTAAAGCTCAGAATGACGCTGCCGTCGGTGTTGCCTGTGACAGCGTTAAATTGTACAATGTTGGTTTGGATGGGTGTGGAGTACGCTTTTGCTGTATTGCCTGTCAGGCGGTGGAATCCCTTGGCGACCACATGAATCCGATAGGCTGTATCAGGCACCAAGCCGGTAAAGGTTGCCTTACCATCTACCACAGGGGCAGGAATTTGATTGCCATAGGTATCGGAGCAGATGACGGTCAGCAGGGATTCATCTATTTCTGCAGACACCTGAACCACCAGGGAATCCTCACTGCCTTCCAAGATGATCGCATCGATGGGTTGGAGATAATAATTTTGATAGTAGTAAACGGCACCGAAAACCAATGCCAGCAGAACAGCCACAATGATACAGTGCTTCAGCCAGCGTCTGTTTATAACCTGAGTAGGCTCTTCATCAAGGAATGGCTCGTCTGGATCCGCTTCCTGGTCATCGTCAACAGTCGGCGCATCCTCAGCCTCTAGATCAGACTCCGATTCAGGCTCTTCCGGCGGTTCAGGCATCGGAAGGTCTATGTGCTCGGGGATGACCACAGGCTCCGGGACTGTTAAGGCTGCCAACTCATCGGCCTGTGACAGAATGTCGGAAACCTCGCCGGTCACCTCAGCATAATCGATCTGCTCCTGTTCATTTACCGGGTCTGTTTCATCCAGCAATTCCTCATCCAAAAAGGACAGGTTTTCGAAATCTTCATCCTGACTGACAGCCTCATCGGTATCTTCACCAGAAGTAATTACATCTGGTTCAGCGGTACCGACAGCACCATTCTCTTCGTGGTCAGTTACTTCTTCATCAGATGTAGGTTCTTCCGGTTGTGCTTCCCCTGCGGGCGCAGCTGCGGTTTCGGCAGGAGGGGGGACAATGGGAAGATCACTGGCGCCGTTGCGCTGCATATAACTGATAATAGCTTGTCCCATCTGCATAGGATCCTGCCACCGGTCTTCAGGGCGAGGGGCGCAGGCCTTAAGAATGATCTCGCTCATCTCATAATCAGCATATAAGGGTGGTGTTAACTGACCGTCTTCGGACGGCTTGGGTAATTCTGCGTTGTTGTAGACCTGATACAGAACCAAGCCTGCGGCGTAAATATCAACGGTCGTATTGAGTGCAGAAAAAGCGTCGGTTACCTCCGGAGCGGTGTATTCACTTATGTACCGATCCGGCAGGGAAGCGTATTTCAGGGAATCCAGACGCACAAAACCAAGGTCGCCGAGCTTATATCCGCGGTCACCAACCACGAAGATGTTCGAGGGTTTCAGATCCACATACAGATAACCGCTTCTTCTGCAGACAGCTAGAGCGGCGCAAAGATCCAATCCAAGATTTAATGCATCCAGATGGGTCATAATGTGGCGCTTAAAATGCTTGGCAAGGGTGCGCTTATAAGATCCCAGCAGGTAAATATCATATCCCTTTCCGTTATCCATAGGGACAATTTGATAATCCTTGTAGGGGGTAAAGCCATCAATTACGGACAGATCTTCGAGAATACGCACTTCATTGACGATTCCGTCTACAATGTTTTTGTAATAGTCCAATGCAGCTGCTTCATCGGCAAATGCGCCGGACAAAAGCATTGCGTCCAATTGCGTCTGAGATGCGGGAATAGAAATAATCTTAACGATGTACTTATCATCGGAGTCATTTTCCATTGCGGGGCAACACCGCACACCATGGTGGTCACTAATGGGAGCACCCATGGCAAACTGATCTAACATTGGCGAAATCAGTTTCGGTTCAAACATTTCGCTCGCCTCCTTTTTTGCTATAATATATAATAAAATAAAATTCATAAAATTGCAACTAGTTTGTAGTTGTTTTATTGCGTAGGAAATGTTATAATCAATTTGTAATAATGTGCGGAATATCCTCACAAACTAGGAGGTACAATATGAGTAAGATAATTTGTGATGTCTGTGGAACTACTTATCCTGATACTTCGGCCCAGTGTCCAATCTGCGGCTGTGTTCGTCCTGCGGATGCAAAGAACGCTGCAAAAGCTACTGGTTCCAATTCTTCCGGCTATACCTATGTGAAGGGTGGCCGCTATTCCAAGTCTAATGTAAAGAAGCGCGCAAAGGCGCAGGTTACCACTACCGGTGTGCGTCCTGTCGTTTCCTCCAATGCAGTACGGGGCGATACAAAAACATCCGGCAAATATAATCAGAATTCCCAAAAGTCTAAGAATAATATTGGGCTTGTGATCACTGCCGCTGTTTTGCTGCTGGCGATCCTTGTCGTGGTGGGTTATGTAGCAGTCCGTTTCTTTGCTCCTATTTCTGATATGGGCAATCCCAATAAAGACAATACCGCAACCGGCGATACAAACGATACTGGCGGACCTGCCCCGGCTGTGCCTTGTGTTACGCTGGAGCTGGATACTACGGCTATGCTGTTCGATACCATCGACACAGCCAGAATGCTGTATGTAACCGCTGAACCGCAAAACACCACCGATGTCATTACGTTCTCTTCCAGCGATGAATCCGTTGCAACGGTCAATGAGGACGGCAGAGTGATGGCGGTGGGCAACGGTGAAGCCATCATTACAGTGACCTGCGGCAATATTACTGCAGTGTGCAATGTTAAGTGTGAGATTCCTGAGGAAACTACAGTACCTACCGAGGAAACAACAGAACCGACTGAAGAAACCACAGAGCCTACTGTTACAGAGGAGGATCTTCGCCTGAACCGTAAGGATATCACCTTCAGCTATAAGGGTGAAAGCTGGATGCTCTACGACGGAAGCATTGCTAAGAATTTGATCACCTGGACTTCCGATGACGAATCTGTTGTCACCATCACAGAAGGCAATGCTGTTGCTGTGGGTTACGGTGTCACGGAAGTACATGCGGAGTATAACGGCGTGAAGGTCAGCTGCATTATCCGCTGCTCCTTCAGCAGCAGCTCCGGTGTCTCCGGCAGCGGTGGCGGAATCAGCGAAGACGGCTGATATTTAAAATTGATCAACGGCGGTGTCTCTGTGGACACCGCCGTTTCATGCCATTATTCTGCATTTATGCTGTCTCTGTTTCTGCGGAACAGCAAGGTGATGCACCACAGACCAGCAAGACCCACCAATGCATAGATAATTCTGCTGATGACAGCAGTCTGTCCGCCGAAGATCCAGGCCACCAAATCAAATTTAAAAATACCTACCAGACCCCAGTTCAACGAACCGATAATGGATAGAATCAATGCTATAGTATCCATGCCGATACCTCCCTTTATTAAGATTGGATGGTACTAGCATCTCCCCAACGGCAGGAAATATACAAAAATTTAAGTAAATTGATTGCAAAATTACGCAACTGACAGTATAATATGCCCGAATAACAGCGATAGAATCTGGAAGGAATTTGAATATGACAACATTGTATGAAGCCGCATATGCAAAAATTAATTTAACATTGGATGTTCTTGGAAAGAGAGCGGATGGATATCACGATCTGAAAAGTGTTATGCAGACCATATCAATTCGTGATGATATACAGATCGATGTAGATACAGGCAAACCCTGGGCGCTTGTTTGCGATCAGGAAGGGATTCCCACGGATGAGCGGAACCTGGCATGGAAGGCTGCGGAGGTATTCTATGCCCACACAAAGTATGAGACCACCGGTATTGAGATTCGCATTACCAAGCGGATTCCGTCGGAAGCAGGTCTTGGCGGCGGAAGTGCCGATGCAGGCGCTGTGCTGCGTGCGCTGAACAGGCATTACGGAAACCCCCTTTCCATACTGGCCTTGGCAGAGTTGGGGGGCCTCGTTGGCAGTGATGTGCCCTTTTGTACCCTTTGCGGCACAGCCATGGTAGAAGGCAGGGGAGAGTCGTTAAGAAGGCTGCCGGATATGCCGGAGTGTATTTTTGTGGTCTGTAAGCCGGACTTTTCTTCATCCACACCGGAGTTGTATAAGAAACTGGATGAAACAGTTATCGCCAAACATCCGGACAATCAAGCTATGGAGAGCGCGCTTCTTTCCGGTGACTTGTTGAAAGTGGCAGAACAGGTATTTAATGTGTTTGACCCTGTGGTGACGCAGGAACACCTGGAACTGAATTATATTAAATCTATTTTCAATAGTTACGGCGCTATTGGCTACCAGATGACCGGATCTGGCTCTGCTGTGTATGCTATGGTAGGCGATTTCGAAACTGCTGCGGTCATTTGCAATATGCTTAAGGAGAACTATCCGCAGGTTTATATTGCCGCGCCTGTATAATATTGTCTGAAGCCGTCCATACTGAAATTATTTCAGTATGGACGTTGTTTTTATGAGAAAACTGATCAAATGGGCAGGTTTGCTGGTGCTGCTGTTGATTGTGCTTGGGTATGCGGATCTGCAGGTGGATATGAACAGGCTGCAGGAGGATATTATCCGTCTGCATGTGGTTGCTGATTCCGATTCGACTGAGGATCAGCAGAACAAGCTGCTGGTACGGGATGCGGTGATCGCCTATTTGGAGCCGATTGTTGCCAAATTTTCCGAAAAGGAGCAGGTACAGGCATACCTGAAGGAGCATTTAACGGAGCTGAATACACTGGTAAACAATGTACTGTCAGATCTGCAGACAGGGCAGCAGGGCACTGTTACCTTGCAAGAAGAGGAATTTGACACCCGGGAATATGACACTTTTTCTCTGCCGGCCGGTGTATACGATTCCCTTCGTATTGAAATCGGTGAAGCAGAGGGGAAAAACTGGTGGTGCGTGGCATTTCCGTCGCTGTGTTTTCCTAAAACGCAGGAAGCGTTCTGCACAACAGCAACATCAGCAGGGTTTGATTCTGCATTGTCATCAACATTGGCGCGGCAATCGGGATATGAAGTTCGTTTTTTCCTGCTGGACTGCCTTGGCAGGTTGGGGAATTTATTTCACAGATACTGATTTACACCCTATAAATTGGACGCAATATGTGATATTATATAGATAAAAGGAGGGATCGGAATGCTCACATTGCTTTTGGGAACGGATTGGACAGCCAACCGGGACGCAATCTTAAATATGGTGGCTTCCGATGTGGCGCAGCAGCGCCCGGGACGGGTCTTGGTTGTGCCGGAGCTGATCAGCCATGACACGGAGCGCAGGCTCTGCACTGCTGCCGGAGATACTGCCAGTCGATTCGCGGAGGTGTTGACATTTACCCGACTTGCACAGCGGGTTTCGGATGCGGCCGGATTCGGCGCCCCGGAGTGTCTTGACAACGGCGGAAGGCTGGTTGCCATGGCCTATGCTGCAAGAAACCTGCACAGCATACTGAAAGCCTACGCCTCTGTGGAAACCCGACCGGAGTTTCTCTGCGGCCTTTTGGATGCAGTTGATGAATTCAAACGTTGTTGTATTTCTCCGGATGATCTAAAAGCAGCCTCAGCAGCAACGGAGGGCAGCCTGGCACAGAAACTAGAAGAACTGGCCCTTATTCTGGAGGCCTATAACAGCCTGTGTGCCCGTGGCAAGCGAGATCCAAGGGATCAAATGACTTGGCTTTTGGAACAGCTTGAAGACTGCACCTTTGCTCAGGAGCATGTATTTTACATAGACGGATTTCCGGACTTCACCCGGCAGCACACAGCGATCCTTTCCCACTTGATCGGATCTTCTGCCACTGTGGTAGTAAGCCTCACCTGCGAAGCGCCGGGGTCTGACGATCCTGCATTTGAAAAGGCGGGCGCAACGGCTGCAGAGCTTCTGCGACTGGCAAAGGAGCAGGGAGTACCGGTAAATATCCAGCAGGTGGAGCCGCACAATAAACTGATCTCCAGCATTTGCCGCAACCTGTTTTTCGGAAAGATTCAACCGGATCCAGGTATGCAGCAGGTGTTAAAAGTATACCACACCCAATCGGTATATGACGAATGTCTTGCGGTGGCGGAGCAGATCAGCCATTTAGTGCAATCCGGCTGCCGGTATCGTGATATTAGCATTGTCTGTGCAGATGAGAGTATTTACGTGAATCTACTGAACATGGTATTGTCCAGATTTCACATCCCGGTGTATCGGTCCGGTACGGAGGATATCCTGGAGAAGAGTGTGATCACAACCGTCTTATCTGCGTTGGATGCGGCGATCGGCGGTTTTGAGCAGACAGAGGTGTTCCGTTACTTAAAGTCAATGCTTTCGCCGCTGGATCTGTCTATGTGTGACAGATTGGAGAATTATGCTATTATCTGGAATATTTCCGGCAACGGCTGGAAAAAGAATTGGGAAAATCATCCGGCTGGCCTACAGACGGTTTGGTTGGATAAAGACCGGGCAGATCTTAACGCCCTTAATGAAGCCCGGGAGACCGCGCTGACGCCCTTGTTTCACCTGTCTGATCGCCTGCAGCAGGCACATACGCTGCAGGAAATGGTGGATGCGCTTTACAGTTTTCTGGAAGAGTTGCAGCTGGACACTAGACTTTCTCAGCTTGCGCATAAGATGCACGAAGAAGGAGACCTGCGCAACGAGCAAATTCTCAATCAGTTATGGGAGATTTTGTTGCAGGCGCTGGAGCAGCTTAGCGATATGCTGGGTAGCACCGTTTGGGAAGTGCATACCTTTACAAAGCTTTTAAAGCTCTTGCTTAGCCAGTATGATGTGGGAACGATCCCGGCTGTATTGGACGCGGTTACGGTTGGCTCTGTCAGCGCCATGCGCTGTCAGCAGCCGGAGTATCTGTTTGTCCTGGGTGCGGCAGAGGGAGCGTTGCCCGGTTACAGCGGCTCAACCGGTGTGCTGACAGACCAGGAGAGAACCATGCTGCGCCGATTGGGCGTGCCGTTGACCGGTGGCGCTGTAGAAGGCTTGCAGGCGGAATTTGCTGAGATCTACGGTGTTTTCTGCGGCGCGCAAAAATGCATATTTGTCAGCTGTGATAATTCTGAGCCGTCCTATTTATATCGCCGCCTTAGTAAGATGGCGGGCGGCGATACGTTGTATTCGCCAAAGGGTTTTTCTTGGGCAGATACTATGGAAACCGCGGCGTACCTTGTCAGAAGGAATGGCCATGACGCGGCGAAAGAACTGAAACTGGAAGATAAGTTCCGGATTCTCCGGACGCATACGGACCATACGCTGGGACAGGTAAGCGAACAGGCTATCCGCGGTATATATGGCGATTGCCTCAATCTTTCTGCCTCGCAAGTGGATAAGGCAGCAGATTGCCGATTGGGCTACTTTTTGCGGTACGGTCTGCGTCTGAAAGAGAGAAAGATTGCTGAAATTGACCCAGCTGAATTTGGTACATATGTCCACGCGGTACTTGAGCAGTGTGGGCGTGAAGTTATGCGGCGGGGCGGATTCCGGGCAGTTTCTCTGGAAGATACGTTGGAAATCGCCAGAGACTATTCACAGGCATATATTGCCGAGCGATTTCAGCAGATCGATTCCCAGCGGGTGAATTATCTGTTCCACAGAAATGCCCAGGAGCTGGAAATGGTGGTTACGGAGCTTTGGCAGGAACTGCAGGATTCGGAATTTGAACCAATAGCCTTTGAGCTTGCGTTCGGCATGGCTGGCGAACTGGATTCCATCGACATTCCTGGCGGGGCGATCCCCGCAAAGCTGCGTGGCCTTGTGGATCGTGTGGATTCGTGGCAAAATAATGGAATGACCTACTATCGGGTTGTGGACTACAAGACCGGCAAGAAGGATTTCGATTACTGCGATATCTTTAACGGCCTTGGCCTGCAGATGCTGCTGTATCTGTTTGCATTGGAAGAAAAAGGACAGCAGGTTCTGGGAGAACATCCGGTGGCTGCTGGTGTCCAATATTTCCCTGCCAGAGCCCCTGTCGTATCCGTTGACAGTTCCATAAATTATGAAGATATCCACCAGGAGCGGGATAAATTGTGGAAGCGGAAAGGCCTTCTTTTACGCGATGATGCAGTTCTATCGGCAATGGAAGACAGCGAAAAGCCAAAAAGACTGAATTTCACACGGCGCAAGGACGGCTCGCTTTCCGGCGATTTGGCAGACAGGGAACAGCTTAAGCTGCTGAAGGCATATGTTTATACCCTGCTAAGCAGCATTGTGGATGATATTGCTTCTGGCTCTGTGGAGCCGAATCCTTATACAAGAGGGTCTCGGCATAATGCCTGCGCATTTTGCCCATACGGAGACATCTGTCACAAAGAAACAGTGGAAGGCCGCAGAGATTTTGCTGCTATGAGTGCGCAAAAGTTCTGGGAGGAAGTAGAAAAGGAGGCGCATGGGCATGGCTGAAGTTTTGACTCCGCAACAAAGGCAGGCTGTTGAAAACCGCGGCGGTAATCTCTTGGTATCTGCGGCTGCAGGCTCCGGAAAGACGAAGGTCTTGGTAGACCGTCTGCTGCGCTACATTCTCGATCGCACCGATCCTGCCAATATTGATGATTTTCTGATCATTACCTACACCAAAGCAGCAGCGGCAGAACTGCGGGCAAAAATTGCCTCCAAGCTGACGGAACTAATTGCGGAAGATCCCCAAAACCGCCATTTGCAGCAGCAAATGCAAAGACTGTATCTGGCGAAGATTTCCACAGTCCACGGTTTCTGCTCAGACATTCTCCGGGAATATGCGTATCGTCTGGATATATCACAGGATTTTCGTGTGGCGGACGAGGGTGAATGTGCGCAACTGCAGTTACAGGCGCTGGAGGATGTGCTCAACCATGCTTATGATACTGCGCTGGAGCAGCCAGAATTCCGTGCCTTTATCGATACCCAGGGGTTGGGGCGGGACGACCGTCAGATCCCACAGATTATTTTGAAGGTTTATCAGAGTGCGCGGTGTCATCTGGATCCAATGCAATGGCTGCAGTGGTGCGTGCCGGATGAACAGATTCTTCAAAAGACAGATGCCTCCCAGACCCCATGGGGCAAGTATCTTCTTGATGATCTAAAGGCATATTTGAAACAGCAAATTGAAACCCTGAATCGGTGTATTGCCCTTGCATCACAGGTAGATGAGATGGAAAAGCCTGTGGCGCTTTTATCGGCAACAGTTCACCAGTTATCCTCCTTGTGTGCATGTGAGACCTGGGATGCGGTGGTTGATTGCGGCGCTGTTGACTATGGCCGTTTGGTCTTTTCCAAAAAGTGTCCGGATATGGAGCTTGCAGAGCAGATCAAGTCGATCCGCAATAACTGCAAAGCAGGAGTCGAAGGGCGGCTTAAGTATTTCAGCGAGAAAAGCAATGTGATATTACAGGATCTTGCTCAATGCGCTGTGGCTGCAGCGGGACTTATTGATTTGGTGCAGGAATTTTGGAAGCGGTATGATGGATATAAGCAGGCGAGAGGTGTTCTGGATTTTGGTGATTTGGAGCATCGTACCCTCGATCTTCTGCTGGGACGGTCCAGAGGTTCCGTTACCGCAGTGGCAGCAGAAATCGGGAGCAGATTCCGTGAGATTATGGTGGACGAATACCAGGATTCTAACGCAATTCAGGACGCCATCTTTTACGCATTGACCCAAAGACGGAAGAACTGTTTTATGGTTGGCGATGTAAAACAGTCTATTTACCAATTCCGCTTAGCTGACCCTGGAATTTTTCTTGAGAAATACCATACATACGCACCTGCGGAAACTGCTGCTGCAGGGCAGGGACGTCGAATTTTGCTGAGCAGTAATTTTCGTTCTTCGGCCGGTGTAATTGCGGGAGTCAATGATGTGTTTGGGCACTGTATGTCTGAATCGGTAGGAGGCCTTAACTATGGTGAAGAGGAAATGCTCCGGGAAGGAATCCCGCACATTCCTCTGACAGAGCCTGAGGTAAGCTTACTTGCGATTGATGTTGACAGCGACACCTACGCAGAAGAGGCCGGTATCGTAGCTGATGAGATTGCCAAGCTTCTGGACGGAAGTCACTATGTGCGTGATAAAGACGTGCTTCGTCCTGTCAGAGCGGAGGATATTGCGATTTTGCTGCGCAGCCCCGGCTCTGTGGGAGGAGAATTCCGATTGGCGTTGCAAAGCAGGGGCATTCGCTGCGTCACCGGAGATTCAGCAGACTTGCTTCAGACAGAGGAGATTGGTACACTGGTCAGTATATTGCAAATTATTTACAATCCCCTGCAGGATATCCCTCTTGCAGCGGTACTGACCAGTCCGGTGTTTGGTTTTACCGCGGAGGATCTGTCGGTTCTGCGCAGCAACGATCACCACAGCAGCCTCTATCAGCTCCTTCAAAATGCTACGGATAATAAGTCAGTTGCGTTTCTTTCCGCTTTGAATGAACTGCGTCAGCAGGCGCGGCTGGTATCGGTTACCCAGCTGCTGGGGGAAGTATTTCTCCGCACCAATATGCTGAGTATTTATGCGGCAATGTTAACCGGTGATGAGAAACTGGAGAACCTCCAGCTGTTCTATCAAATTACATCGGAGTACGAATGCTCCGGGCAGAAGGATTTGGGGCGTTTTTTGGAATATCTGGAGGCGGCGCAGGAGCGTGGGTTGGCTAAAAACGGTTCACAGCAGGAAAAGGGCGCTGTGACGCTGATGAGCATTCACAAATCCAAGGGTTTGGAATTTCCTGTGGTATTCTTAAGCGGTCTGTCCAGGGGATTTAACCAGGAAAGTGTTCGCCAGCAGGTACTTTGCGACCGGGAGCTGGGTTTGGGACTGAACTGTGTTGATATGAACCAACGAATCCGGTATCCGTCCATTGCTAAGCGGGCAATTTCCAGAAAGATGCTCCAGCAGAGCATTTCTGAAGAAATGCGGGTGCTGTATGTGGCAATGACGCGAGCAAGAGATCGCCTGATCATGACCTATGCATCCAAATATCTGCAATCCGATCTTCAGGATATCAGTCAGCGGTTGAAATTAAGCAGCAGGGAACTGATGACTGCCGAGGCAGACTGCCCGGGAACCTGGGTGCTGCAAACCGCCATGACACGAACAGAGGCTGGGGAATTATACGCCGTCGGTGGAAATCCGGGGTGCGCACAGACATCGAATCAACCCTGGCAGATACGGGTACTCACCGCTGCACAGCCCAGTGGCTGCAGCGTGGAGTCACCGCAGGCGCAGGAGGGCATTTCCCGGGAAATCCTTGCCCAGCTGTCAAGCTCAGTTTCATTCAGCTATTCCCATGTTCCGGCTACACAAATCCCGTCCAAGCTGACAGCCACACAGCTAAAAGGTCGGCAAAAAGACACAGAGGTATCCGAAGGAACGGCAGGTCGAATCTCCTCCGACTTCCGCAAACCCCGCATGGGCGGCATGAGATCCGTTGGCAGAGAGTACGGAAATGTCATCCACGCAGTTTTGCAGCACATCCGCTTTTCTGAATGTTCCACAATAGATGGGGTTCGGGCAGAAATTCAGCGCCTGACCGCAGAGCAGCTGATTTCTCCGGAACAGGCTACAGTGGTGGATTGTGAAAAAATCGCCCGATTCTTTTTCAGCGAATTTGGCAGAAAACTGTGTAACAGTAACAGTGTTCTCCGGGAGTTCAAATTTTCGATTCTGGATGATGCCGACAGATACTATCCCGATGCCGGGGATGAAAAAATTCTCCTACAGGGTGTGGTGGATTGCGCAGTTGTGGAAGATGACTGCATACAAGTCATTGATTTTAAAACTGACTATGTTACGGAAGATACCATCCTGACCGTAGCGGATAAGTACAGTTCACAGGTAGCGGCCTATGTTCGTGCATTGGAGCGAATCTATCAGAAACCGGTCACTTATGCTGCTTTATACTTTTTTGCGTTGGATCGTTTTGTCCTGATATAATGAAAAGCCGCCGAGGGGAGTCCCATCGGCGGCTTCTCTTGTTATCTGTTGTTCTGATTCTGTGTGCGGTTCTGGTTGTTGCTGTTGTTCTGGTTGTTGTTCTGGTTGTTGTTCTGGTTGTTGTTCTGGTTGTTGTTCTGATTCTTATTCTGATTATTCATATAACTTTCCTCCGTTTGTTATTGGGTTTCCCCGGATTCAGTATGCCCAGATCCTTAGGATTTATCCTTTGGGCGGAACAGGAGGCTGACAATAAGCCCAAAAATTACAGCCGCGGTTATTCCACCGGCAGTAGCCTTTAGTCCACCGGAAAATATTCCAAGAAAACCATCTTCTCCAATTGCTTCTTTTACGCCTTTTGCCAGGGTGTATCCAAAACCCGTTAATGGTACGGTTGCGCCAGCCCCGGCAAAATCTACCAGTGGTTCATACACGCCCAGCGCGCCCAAAACCACACCGGCCACAACATAGCTGACCAAAATTCTCGCAGGCGTCAGTTTTGTCCGATCGATTAGGATCTGACCGATCACACATAAAATTCCGCCGACAAAAAAGGCTTTTACATAATCCATATTCATCCTCCAATAATTGAAACCGCGTGACAAACACCGGGAATCGGCAATCCCTGTTGTGTGGATACAGGGGAGAGTAGCGCTCCGGTGCCGCAAAACAGAATTTTTTTCAGCTTACCGGTTTTTAACCGGTCTAAAAAATAACCGCACAGGGTAATGGCGCTGCATCCGCAGCCGGAACCGCCGGAATGCACATCCTGCCGCTGCAAATCAAACACCATGGTACCGCAATCTGCTAATTTTCCGCCCAAGGGGATGCCCTCGCGGTTTGCAAGCGTCAGCAAAACATCCTTTCCCAACTGTCCCAGGTCCCCAGTAATGATCAGGTCGAAATCGTCAGCACTGACTCCCAGATCCTGAAAATGCGCTTTTATGGTACTCAAGGCTGCAGGTGCCATTGCCGGACCCATGTTGTTTGCGTCTGTAATGCCGAGGTCTGTTACAGAACCGATGGTACAGGCTGTGATTTTAGGCCCGTCGCCGTCCTTGCAGACCAGAGCTGCACCGGAGCCGGTGACCGTCCATTGGGAGGTGGGCGTTCGCTGACCGCCGTATCCCAAAGGAAAGCGATACTGCCGCTCAGATCCTGCAAAATGGGAGGAGGTCATAGCAACAACACGGTCGAAAAAGCCGCCTCCTACAGCCATGGATGCCATGAGAAGACTCTCAGCCATCGTAGAGCAAGCGCCATACAGACCGATATGGGGTATTCCCATATTGCGTAAAGTAAACGAGGAACCGATACATTGATTCAAAAGATCCCCGGAAAAGACCAGATCCAAATCGCTGTTTTGAATGCCTGCTTTTTTCAGCAGGGTTGTCAGTGCGATTTGTTGCATCCGTTTTTCGCCCTGCTCCCAAGTTTTCTGACCAAAGTAGGCGTCCGATTCCTTTATATCGAAATAGCCTCTAAGGGGGCCTTCCGATTCCTTTTTTCCGGCGACACTGGACCAGGTTGTGATTACAGGTGGCTGTCCCAGCAGGAAGCTCTGGGCACCCATTTTTTTGTTAGACATAGACACACCATCCTTTGCAGATAGTGTGCCTGTTTTACGCAGAAATATGAAAAAACGACCGATGCATTTGCATCGGTCGTTTTTAAGCATTATTTTCCGGCCAGAGCCCGCTCCAACCAAACACAGCCTACATCCAGCGCGGTGTAGAAACCGGGTTTCTCGCTTTTCTTAACCACTCTGTCACGGCTTTTGGCGGCGGGATCAGTCAGCTGCAGCTGAACTGATACACGGGTTGCAATATCCACATCGTTTACCTTCTTGGACTCCAAAACCTGGAGCATAACGATATGGCTGTCAGCCATGGAGCCGTAGTAAATAAGATTATCCTTTCTCATCAAAGGATGACCTTTATACATCAATACATTCTTTTCTTCAGCCATAGTAACCTCCTCAAGACAATGAAATCGGGAGGCTTTTGCGGTGGCAAAAGCCTCCCGTTTGGTTCAGGTGTTTTCAAACAGATAGCAACGCACCAGCTCTTGCAGGAGTTCATCACGGTCAATCTTACAGATCATGCTGCGGGCATTGCTGTAATTGGTGATATAGGTGGGATCCTCTGTCAGCAGGTAACCGACGATCTGGTTGATAGGATTGTACCCCTTTTCATTCAGAGCGTCGAAAACATTCCGGAGAATGGTGCGCATATTTTCTTTTTCATCACCGGGCACGGTGAACTTAATAGTGCTTTGATTGTTATCCATCCTGTACGACCTCCTTTGTATAGTAAAGGTATTATATCCCAATTTTTCTGGGGTGTAAAGAGCTTACTTGTAAATTTTTTCTGAAATTACCGCAGAATGACACCCAGCTGTTCTTTTAGCGCCGTCAAAACCTTGCTGAGAACCTGTTCAGAGTCAGTATCGGTAAGCGTGCGGTCATCTGCCCGCAGTTCCAGAGAGAAGGCCAGACTCTTTTTGCCCTCGGTAACACCGGTACCCCGGTAGATATCAAACAGGCGAATGTTGCGGAGCAATTTGCCGGCTGCTTTCTCAATCACGGATTCTGCCTGCGCAACGGTGATTTCCTCATCGCAGACCACAGACATGTCCCGGGTAACGGAAGGATACTTGGGCAGGGGAACATAGGTGGGTTCAGGCTTGCGCAGAGTAAAGAGCTTGGTGAAGTTGATCTCAGCGCAGTAGACCTCACAGTCCATACCGTAATTTTTGGCTACAAGGGGATGGATCTGACCGATACAGCCCACTTCTGTGTCACCGATGCTGACCTTTGCGCAGCGACCGGGGTGATAGGTGGGGTTAGAGCAATCTGCCTCATAAGAAGCCTTGGGCAGCCGCAGACCTGCAAATATAGCCTCCAGCTCACCCTTCAGAGTGAAGAAGGTCTCGCCGGCACCATAGGTGCCCAGCACCATGATCTTAGGTTCTTCGGGCAGCACCTCGCCCTCCACAGGCAGATAGATCTTAGCCAGCTCATAGAGCTTGGCGGACTTGTTGTGGTAGGCACTGTTTCGCGCCAGGATGTCCAGCATAGAGGGCAGTGCGGTGGTGCGCATGATGGAGGTATCCTCGCCAAGAGGATTCTGGATGCGGATGGCGCTGCGCAGGCTGCTGTCGGCAGGAATTCGGACCTGATCAAAGACAGCGGGGGAGACGAAAGAATAGGTAATGATCTCACTGTAACCCAATGCACGGCACAAACGACCGGCGGAGGCTTCCATCAGCATTTCCTCAGAATAGCCGCCCTGGGTGGAGGTCTTAAACTCTGTGGTGGGGATCTCGTTATAGCCGAAAGAACGGCCGATCTCCTCTGCGATGTCAGCCATCAGGTTCAGGTCGGGACGCCAGGAGGGTACCAGAATATCCTCTCCGTCAACCTCAATCTCCAGTAGATTCAGGTACTTGACCATATCCTCACGGGAGATTTCAGTACCCAACAGGTTGTTGATTTTTTCGGTCTCAAGCTTGACAGTTTTGGGAGCGGGTACATGGTTGATAATATCGATCATGCCGTCCAACACATCGCCGCACTGGAGTAGTTCAACCAGCTCACAGGCTCTCTGGACAGCGGGAACTGTCATCATGGGATCCAGGTTTTTCTCGAATTTGCCGGAGGACTCGGTACGCATACCCAGCGCCAACGCGGTCTGACGGATAGAGGTGCCATTGAAGTTGGCAGACTCAAAGACAACGGTAGTGGTGTCATCGAGGATTTCAGAATTCTCGCCGCCCATGATACCGGCAAGGCCGATGGGCTTATTCTCATCAGCAATCACCAGCATGCCGGGCTTCAGATTCCGGACAGTGCCGTCCAGAGTGGTCAGTGTTTCGCCCTCTTCAGCCTCTCGGACAACGATCTTGCCGGAACCAACATACCGGTAGTCAAAGGCATGCATGGGCTGGCCGTACTCCAGCATTACATAGTTGGTGATATCAACGATGTTATTGATGGGGCGTACACCATTGGCGCGGAGACGCTGCCGGAGCCACTTGGGGGAGGGAGCGATTTTTACATTGGCCACCATCCGGGAGGTGTAGCGGTTGCAGAGCGTTTCTGCAGGCACTTCCACGTCCAGATAGTCGTACATAGAACCGGCGTCGCTGCCATTTACCACAGGCTCGTGGTGCTTCATAGGCAGACCAAATGCGGCAGCAGACTCCCGGGCAAGACCGATGATGGAATAGCAGTCGGGACGGTTGTTGGTAATCTCAAAATCAACAATGGTATCGTCATTGCCGATGACCAGATTGATGTCATCGCCGGGCTTGCAGTTAAGATCGTTCAGGATCCAGATGCCATCTGCAAATGTGCCGGGCAGATCATTCTGGGTCAGACCCAGTTCCAGATAAGAGCAGAGCATACCGTTGGACTTTTCACCGCGGAGCTTGCCTTTGGTGATGTGTACGCCGCCGGGCAGCCAGGAGTTGTGCAGAGCAGCGGGAACCAGATCGCCCTCATGGACATTCTGAGCGCCGGTGACGATCTGGACAGGCTCATTTTCGCCCACATCTACCTGACAGACCCACATGTGGTCGGAATTTTCATGACGGACGATGGAAACCACCTTGCCAACAACAACATTCTTAATCTCAGCGTCCATCCGCTCATAGGTTTCAACCTTCTGACCGAAGATGGTCAGCTTTTCCACATACTCCTTGTCAGAAACGTTAGACAGATCAACAAATTCTTCATGGAGCCACTTTCTGTTCAGTTTCATTGCTTGTACCTCCTTAGAACTGGTTCAGGAATCTGACATCGTTATCGAAGATCAGACGCAGGTCGTTGATCCGCAGACGGCCCATAGCCATACGCTCCAGACCCATGCCGAAGGCAAAGCCGGAGTACTTCTCAGGATCGATACCGCAGTTCCGCAGAACATCCGGGTGGACCATACCGGCACCCAGCAGTTCGATCCAGCCTTCTCCGTGACAGGTGGAGCAGGTTTGACCGTCAACCTCACCGGAGCCGTGACACTTATGGCACTGCATGTCCATTTCGCAGCTGGGCTCTGTGAAGGGGAAGTGGTGGGGGCGGAATCGCATGACGGAATCCTCACCGTAAATCTTCTTCATAATGGCAACCAGTGCGCCCTTCAGGTCGCCCATGGTGATGTGCTCGTCTACCACAAGACCTTCGATCTGGTGGAACATGGGGGAGTGGGTGGCATCGGCCTCGTCCTTCCGGAACACACGACCGGGAGCCAGCATGCACAGGGGAGGCTTGTGGTTTTCCATATAGCGGATCTGCATGGGACTGGTCTGGGTACGCAGCAGCACGGAATCCTCATCGTTAAAGTAGAAGGTGTCGCTGCGGTCTCGGGAGGGATGACCCTCTTCAATGTTCAGCCGGGTGAAATTATAGGATGCCAGCTCTACTTCCGGACCGTCAACCACCTGATAGCCCAAGCCAACAAAGATCTCTTTAATTTGATCCAGCACCTGGTTCATGGGGTGCTGATGACCCATAGCGATCTCCTTACCGGGGATGGTGACATCCAGCGCCTCTTCTGCCAGCTTGGCATCCAGAACAGCGGCGTGAATTTCAGTTTTGCGTTCTTCCAGCTTCTGCTCGATCTCCGCGCGGACGGAGTTTGCCAGCTGACCCATGACAGGGCGCTCCTCAGCAGAGAGGCTGCCCATCATCTTTAATACTGCGGTAACTTCACCTTTTTTTCCAAGAAAACGCACCCGCAGTTCTTCCAATGCGGCGGGTGTAGAGGCTTCGTTCAATGCAGCCAGTGCTTGCTGCCTGATCTGCTCCAATTGTTGTTTCATATACGTTTCTCCTTCCTGATAACAGGTAATTGATAATAAAAAACAGCCCATCATCCCACAATCGGGACGAAGGACTTTCCTCCGCGGTACCACCCGCAATTCGCCTGAAGGCGCACTTTTCGGTGCTGACACACCTAAGATCCATAACGGAATCACCCGGCAGACCCTACTAAAAAGGTTCAGGCAGCAGCTCCTGGGGGAAGGCCCGGTATTGTGCGTAAGCGGCTTCCACCATCCCGCTCTCTCTGACAGCGCATTGTCAATACAAGGCAACCCAATCATAGCTTTTGAATATCTTTTTGAATAGTAGCATACTTCTGTAAAAAATGCAAGTCTTTATTTGGAAATCTTGACGAAATTACGCCATTGTGATATGGTTTTTGTATCAAAAAAAGGGGGGGATTCTTATGAAATATGAATCCGTGAAGCAAGCGCTTGATGCGCTGCATAAGCTGGAGGAGACAATTGCCGCCTACTCTCATGTGATGGGTGTATCCTATCTTGATGCAGCTACCGCTGCGCCGAAAGGCTCTTATGAGGGACGGGGCAAGACCCTTGGTATCTTATCTCAGGTCACCTATGATTTGGTGGCAAACCCGGACAATGGGATTCTACTGAACTATTTGGAATCACATGTGGAAGAGCTATCCGACATTGACCGGAGAAAGACCCAGGTGCTTCGAAAGGAGTATGACCAGATCCACCGGATTCCCGCAGAGGAATATGTAGCCTACGAAGTGCTGCTTAACGATGCGCAGGCGGTTTGGGAGAAGGCAAAAAATGAAAATGATTTTGCTGCCTTTGCGCCGTATTTGGAAAAAATCGTAGAGTTTAATCGGAAAAAAGCCGGCTATTTCCATCCGGAGATGAAGCCTTACGATGCCCTGCTGAATGAGTATGAGGAAGGGCTGACCATGCAGACTCTGGACGCATTTTTCGCCCAGCTGCGGGAAACGATCGTGCCTTTGGTGGCCAAGATCAAAAATGCGCCCCCTGTGGATGACAGCTTCCTGAACCGGAACTATCCTGTAGATCAGCAGCGGATACTTTCTGACTATCTGATGGATGTGATGGGCCTTGACCGAAACTACTGCGGCATCGCAGAATCCGAGCATCCGTTTACAATTAATTTCAATAATAAGGATGTGCGTATCACCACTCACTATCATGCGGATATGGTTGCGTCTTCTATGTACTCTGTGATCCACGAGGGCGGTCATGCACTGTATGAACTGGGCTGCGGCGACGAATACAACCATAGCCTCCTCTCCGGTGGTGTGTCTATGGGTATCCACGAGAGCCAGAGTCGGTTTTATGAGAATATTATCGGCCGGTCTCTTGCGTTTGTGAAGCTGATTTACCCCAAACTGCAGGAACTGTTTCCGGAGCAGCTGGGATCTGTCACTGCAGAAGCATTCTACCGGGCGATCAATCAGGCAACGCCTTCCTTGATCCGCACCGAGGCAGATGACCTGACCTACACACTACACGTGATGGTTCGTTATGAAATTGAAAAGCAGCTCATTGACGGATCTCTTTCTGTCAATGATGTACCTACTGCGTGGAACCGTCTGTATCAGCAGTACCTTGGCGTAGATGTTCCCGACGATACCCAAGGATGTCTGCAGGACTCTCACTGGTCCGGCGGCAGCATTGGTTATTTCCCCTCCTATGCATTGGGCAGCGCCTACGGCCCTCAGCTGCTTGCGACTATGGAACAGGAAATCGGATCTGTGGATGCGCTGGTGGAAGCAGGAGATCTCGCCAAGGTTACCGAATGGCTCAAAGATAAGATCCACCGGCACGCCAGTTTCTATAAGCCGGGACAGCTGTTCGAAACTGTTTGCGGCAAGTTTGACGCGAAATATTACACCGATTACCTGGCAAAGAAGTATTCTGCCTTATATAACCTTTGAGGTCACACTATGAAAATCAAAACGCTGGATTATAAATCTGTTCTTTCTCTGCTGCCAGAGCGAGATCCGTGTGCCCATAAGGGAAATTTCGGCAGACTCTTGCTGCTTTGCGGCAGCAGGGGATATACCGGTGCTGCGGCGCTGGCTGCAATGGGTGCGCTGCGCTGTGGCGCAGGATTGGTACACCTGGGTGTTCCGGCGTGCATCTATGAGATTGAGGCGGTGAAACTGACAGAACCCATCGTGTTTCCGTTGGCGGATACAGATGGCTGCTTGGACAGCTCTGCCTTAGATGAGATTCTCAAACGCCTGCCCAATATGGATGCTGTTCTGGTGGGCCCCGGCTTGGGACAAACAGAAGGCACAATAGCAGTGGTCCGCAAGATTGCAGAAACCTATGATGGGCCACTTGTGCTGGACGCCGACGGCATAAATGTTATGGGAAAGCATATAGATGTAATACGTGGCAGGACAGGCCCAACGATCCTAACGCCCCATGCAGGTGAATTCCTCCGGATGGGCGGTGTCATAGAAGGCGACCGTGTCCAATCTGCAGTTAACATGGCACAGCAATTGCAAGCAATTGTGGTGCTGAAAGGGCATGACACCGTGATTACCGACGGGAAAGAATGCTATGTTAACAAAACAGGCAATCCGGGAATGGCCGTCGGTGGAAGCGGGGATGTGTTAGCCGGTATGATCACCGCTCTGTTGGGGCAGGGACTCCCGCCGTTGCAGGCAGCCGCTTGTGGAGCATGGCTTCACGGTGCTGCAGGAGACCTGTGCGCTGAGGAACTGGGTCAATACGGTATGCTTCCTACGGACATGCTCCATGCCCTGCCACGATTACTGAAATAGGGCAGGGAAAAATATGAAACTTCGGTTGGCGGTATTGGCGTGTGTGATGTGTCTGTTGTCCGGCTGCGGTAGCCAAAATAATATGGACAAAGCGATTCATCTGCGAACAGACCTTCTCGCCGGCAGCGGATGTTCTTTTGGGTGCGAAGTTACAGCCGACTATGGGGAGAAAATCTACACCTTTGGTATGGATTGCCAGGGCGACAAGGACGGCAATCTCACATTTTCCGTTACCGCACCTACAACTATAGCGGGTATTTGCGGCAGGGTTACCGGTACGGAGGGGGCCTTGACCTTTGATGACAAGGTTCTGGCATTTGAAACCATTGCAGACGGTTATTTGACGCCGGTATCAGCCCCTTGGGTATTTATGAAGACACTTAGAAGTGGGTATTTAAAAAGTTGTGTGCAAACGGAAGACGGTCTGTGCATTGAGATCGATGATACGTATGCAGAATCTTCTTTGCAGCTTCGAATTTATACCGATTCGAATACCGTACCCACCGGTGGGGAGATTTTCTGGAATAACCGTCGGATACTTACACTGCAAGTCGATAATTTCACAATTTTGTAGCTTTCTGCGTTGCTTTGCATAGGATAATTTGACAGCACTACCGTATATTTTGCCTGTGTGCGTGGGAGAATACCAACAGCCGCGTTACATAAGGATCATCCGGTAGCGCTGGCAATGATTCTTCGGAGTGTGAAGCACATGGACAGTTTGGTCAAACGTGGAGATATCTTTTATGCGGATCTGTCTCCGGTAATCGGAAGTGAACAGGGCGGAACCCGCCCTGTGCTGATTATACAGAATGATACCGGAAATCGACATTCTCCAACAGTCATTGCAGCAGCCATTACCAGCCAGACCGGCAAGGCCCGTCTGCCTACACATATTAACATTGCAGGTGGCAGTGTGGGACTGAGCAAGGATTCGGTGATTTTGCTTGAGCAGATCCGCACCATTGACAAGCGACGCCTACGGGAGCATATGGGGCATTTGAACGATAATCAGATGTCTATGGTGGATGATGCCATTGCGGTAAGTTTCGGTCTCAATGAACCCAGATAACGATCATACAGTCCCCTCTGCGGCATACACTGCCTCAGGGGGGATTTTATGTATCCGTTATTCAAAAACAATGAGGTGGTTGGTTCTGTCAAGATGGAAAAAGTGGGACTATACTGCCGGTTTGATTGCAGCTACAGACCCGACACTCCGGGCAGGTATCATGTATATGCAAAAGCAGGGGAGTGGGAATTGGATCTGGGGCTTTGTATTCCTGAGCAGGGGAATTTTGTGCTGCGTACAAGCATCCCTTCTAAAATAATTCCACAAGGAGAAATGAAGTTTATGCTGACGGAGTATATAGAACCAGCAAGTATGCTACCGGTGCTGCCGCATCAACCGTTTCCGCAGCTTATGAAGCTAAAAACTGCCCGTCTTGTAAACCAAAACGGGCAGCTATTTATCAATCGGTAGAGGCAAGCGAGAACTATCAGACGGCTATTACTGCGGCTGAAGGTCAGACGATTGAGGCAACTGAGCAGCATTCTTCGCAGGAGACGGATATTGACACAGATGCGGATTCCGATTATGATAGTGCCAAAAAGGAAACAGAACAGGAGGATAAAACCAATGTCAGAAGAGAAGAAGTTTCCCACAGAGTCAATGCTGAAAGCTCGAGAAGAGTGGGCAAAGAAAACTCCGGAGGAGAAGGCAGCGCACGAGAAAGCTGTGAGAGAAGAATTAAAGAGATACTACGAAAGAAGGCCTCCAGCAGAGGTAAGAAGAGCGCTTCTGGGCGAGGACGAGTAGAGCTAAGAGAAACCCGGGAATCGTTTGAAAATAGGTCTCGCAGAGACGGTCTTATGTATGTGGAGGTCGGCGGCACTGCAATGGCGGTCCAAGTTGCACCCGAGTCAAGTTGGAATGAGAACGCCAAAGCGGCAGCGGAGAAACTGACACAATACGGTTTTGAAGTAGTTGTCTATACTGGAGAGCTTCGGCACAATCAAGAAGGCGTCACCGGAACTTCTGTTGCCGGCACTACTGTCCGACAGACAATCTTTATCTCTTCTGAACTTGATATTGACGGTATGGAAACTGCTTATCACGAGGCTTTCCATGCAACCAGAAACGGCAAGTTTGCGAAGTATCATGGGGAAATCGCCAATATTATTGCGAGCAATGTGGATACTGAAAGCGCATCTTTTGAACAGTTTGTATCCGTAATTGCAGACCTGTATGCCTACACCGTAAGCGATGTTTCTGCCGCCAAATTTAAAGCGGAAATCATTGAAGAATTCTATGCCTGGTATGTCGGCAAAGCTTATGCTTCGAATGGCGGAGAAATGCAAGCGTATATGGCGCAATTCTCCGATATGGAATCCATTAAGCAACAGATCGACGGCGTTTATGCACAGATGGAAGCGAATGCAGACAAGGCACTTCCTGGACTGTTGGAAGGCGATATGGAATATGTAGCACCAGCAGAGGCAGCAACTGCGGCTAAGAAGAAAGGTCAGCAATACTCCTCCCAAGAAACCGATCTCGACTCCAATGCGCATCCGTATGCTTACAACACTCTTATCAGCAAGCCGGATATGGTGGTCACTACCGTGAATGGCAATGTGCCGAAGAACCGCGCTGATGTGGTATACCAGGCAAAACAAAACGCCGCCAAGGTGGGGACATTTGATCCCAAAACTGGCAGCGTGAGTGTGTATGTGGATGATGTTGGGGCGGAGGTTGTGTTGGCAACCAACGGGTTGAAGCACAGTTTAGATAGGCGCTTTGGCGTCAATGCACCTGTGGTGCTGAGGGCCGGTGAAATCTTACATAACTCTATTCGCATCAACGAGATGACGCCTAAAAAGGAAGATGCGTCTGAGAGTTATATCTTGATTGGTACGGCACGGAATGAAAACGGCGATATGTATATCGTCCGATCTGTGATCAATAGGTTTAGCAATGAACTTGCTTCTATGGATGTCCTGTATGCAATAAACGCAAAAAAGGAGCCGGCTGCATTGCTGCCCAGACTCACAGAAAACTCTGCTATCCGTACCGACTCCAGTGAGAATCGGCCGAGCTCAATGCTCCCAGGGTTTCAAGGCCCCGTTACCGATTCCACTATCAGTATAGCGGAATTGCTCGACCTTGTCAACAAATATTTCCCTGACATCCTACCGGAAGATGTTTTGAAGCACTATGGATACGATGCCAGACCTGAAGGAGATCTTGGAAAAGACGCTCTGTACTCCGGCCACGAGACCGACTACTCCAACCGCTCCTTGCTTGCCAATGCCTTTGAGGGTATCACGCAGAACAGCAACGAGTACAAACTGATCCAGGAGTACAAGGGACGGATCAAGATCCTCAATGAGTACGAGGAGAAGCTGGCTAAGCTGAATGCCGAGATTCGCAAGCTGACCTTCGGCACAGAGGGTGGGCGTGACTCCAAGAAGCTCAAGGAGCTGCAGACAGAGGCGAAGAAGGTTGCCGAGAATATCAACCGCAACGATAAGAAACTCCTCTCTCTGGAAGCCTCCGAGCCTCTCCGTAAGGTTATCGAGCGTGAACGGAAGAAGGAAGCGCAGAAAACCAAGGAACACGTTAAGGAAATCCAGCAGAACAAGAAGGCTCGTGCGGAGCGGACCGAACTCCGGCACAAGATCCGCAAGGCTATCCGTGACCTGGACAAGCTCCTGAAAAGGGGTAATAAGAAACTGAATGTCAAGGAAGACCTTCAGCCTGTTGTCACCAAGGCTCTGCAGGCAGCTGAGATCCTCTTCACCGACAACTACGGTACATACGATATGCTCCGTAATGGGCTTGGCGTAGACCTGAGTGACTCCGAGGAGGCACTGGTGAAGACCTGCACGCAGATGCTCAAAGACCTGGACAAGATGCCTACCGATGGGTATGACAACTGGCAGGCTCGTCAGGAGGCTGAGAACAGACTCAGAAACAAGATGAGCAAACTGAACGAAGCTACACTGAACAGGGTCATCAATTCTTTGACTGCAGAGCAGAAGGCTTATGTGGACGAAATGCAGGAGTACCTGTCCGATGTTATGGGTGTGTCTGCAACTCCAGACCAATGGGACAGTGGTCGGAGCCAAGAATATCTGCATAAATAGGGGTAGCCAGTATTTGTCCCGCCAAACGGCTGGACACCAGGAAATAGTCGATCCGCCAACCGGCGTTGTTTTTGCGGGCGTTAAACCGATAACTCCACCAAGTGTATGCGCCGGTAGCATCCGGATTCAAGTAGCGAAAAGTATCGGTAAATCCATTCTCCAGAAGCCTGCTGAAGGCGCCCCGCTCCTGGTCGGAGAAGCCGGCACTGCCGCGATTTGGTCCTGGATTCTTCAGGTCAATTTCCTGATGCGCAACATTTAAATCCCCGCAGATAACCACAGGCTTTTGCGCATCCAGCCTTTTTACATGGGCCAGAAACGCATCTTCCCAAGCCATCCGGAAGTCGATTCTTGCCAGCTCCTGCTGTGCATTGGGTGTGTAGCAGGTGACAAGATAGAAGTTGTCAAACTCCAGCGTAATTACCCGGCCCTCTGTGTCTAATGCCTCTACACCGATGCCGTAGGAAACGCCTATGGGCTGAATCCGGGTAATAATTGCAGTTCCGGAGTAGCCTTTCTTGTCAGCATAATTCCAGAATTGTTGATAGCCGTCTGTCTCCAGCTGGATTTGGCCTGCCTGCAGCTTGGTTTCTTGCAGGCATACGCAATCGGCATCTATCGTCTTAAAGAACTGGGTAAACCCTTTTTGTACACAGGCGCGAAACCCGTTTACATTCCAGGAGATAAAACGCATGTGGTTTCCTCCGCTGTGTTAATTTGTCGTTGTTGTATCCATCAAAAGAAGGTCTTCTTTTGTTATGGTAATGGCAATATCTTCGCTGTCCTGGGAGCCATCGATATACAGGCAGACGCTTTCGCAATCTATCAGTTCAAAGACGGTTTTACTGATACAGGCGCAGGCCAGTGTCTGTTCTTTTCCGCTTAACTGGGAAAAATGCATACTGAGCCTGATATGCATCTGCGCATTCTGGCGGTCCAATGCAAGAATCCAACCGCCTGTGGGGAAGGGAGAAGACAGTTTGTCGCTATACGGCCCCTTTAAATACTGGTTTAGGAAACCTCGCAGATCATTCTCAAAACCCGAAAATTCTCTTGTTTCGGGCGCCAATACGCCATCGATTGCATTGTAGATGATTTGACTTCTACAGTAATACACGCTGACCGGCTGTATATATTCTGTTTTATTATTGGTGCAGCCAAGAATCAATAACAGCATAATAGCCGGTATCAACAAGCAAATCCATCGTCTCATATGGGTTCCTCCGTATCAAACACCGGGAAGATCAAGGTGAAGGTGGTGCCTTCACCAACAACACTGGATACCTGGATCTCACCTTGATTGCGTTCTACCATATTGCGCACAATGGACAGGCCCAAGCCGCTTCCGCCGGATTTTCTGGAACGGGCTTTATCAACCCGGTAAAACCGTTCGAAAATGTGCGTCAAAGCATCCTCCGGAATGCCCACACCGGTATCCCGAACCTGAAGAATGGCATTCTCATCCTGACGGTGGAGGGTGATGAACAGCTTCCCGCCAGGGACGTTATATTTAATGCCGTTTTCCACAAGATTGAAAACGATCTGATACAGGTCATCCTCCATGATCAAAATGGGGCAATCTTCCTTAAAATCCGGAATGATGGTAATACAGTTGTTGTAGGCAATTTTGTCCAGCATACGCATAACACGTTCTACCGTGGGCGCCATATAGATAATTTCGCAGGTACTGTCCTCCTGAGATTCGATTCTGGATAGAGACAGCAGCTTTTGGGACATGCGGTTTAGTCTGTCCGCCTCATTGCCAATATCACCGACAAACTCCCGAATGGTTGTAATATCCATGTCATTCTGCAAAATGGAATCAGACAGAAGCTTAATAGAAGCCAGAGGTGTATTCAATTCGTGGGACGCATCGGAAACGAAATTGCTGCGCTTTTGCTCAGAGGTCTGGAGTCTATCAATCAGATCGTTAAATTCCTCGCCCAGAACGGTCAATTCATCGTTGCCGCCTATGTCAACCGAGTGTGAGTAGTCACCCTCACGAATGGTACGCATAGAAGCGGAGATCCGCTTCAGACGGCCGGAGAAGGTGTGGGCGAAAATCACAGAAAAGATAATGACAGCAACCTCCAGTATCAATGTGATGGTGAAGGTGTTGCTTTGCAGAGACTGAATCAGTTCGCCCTGTTGGGTGTCATATTCCATCATGTATACGCAACCGATGAGCGTGCCATAGGACACGATCGGTGTGGCGGCTCTGGACTGCATAGTGCCTTCATAATAGTTCCAGCTGAATACATTATTCCAGCCCAGTGCTTCTGTGATCTCGGGGAACAGAGCATATTTACCCAGCGTATCTGCGGCGCTGCCGGTATCGTAAATGATCTTTCCGCCTTGATCCGTGACCAAGAGTCGGCTTACTTTTAGACTTCCAAGCTCTGCAACAGCATTTGCAACGGTGGTGGGATTCATAATCTCCAGCTTGCTGATCTCCGCGCCGGCAAGATGACACTTTTCAATCATGGAGACTTCTTTGCTGTTGTAGAAGAGTTTTTGGCTGATCTGAGAGGAGTAGATGTTTAAAAACAGCAACACAATAAAGGTAACGACCACATAAATGCAGGCGTACCGGACTTGGGAACTTCTAAAATGAATTTTTCTCTTTGGTTTATTTTCGGAAGTAATAGCCAACGCCCCATTTCGTCATAATGTGCTGGGGATCTGCCGGATTGTCTTCCAGTTTCTCCCGTAACCTGCGAATGTGAACATCCAAGGTTCGAATGTCACTTCGATACTCGTAAGTCCATATAGCATCCAACAGAGCTTCTCTGGAGTACACCCGGTTGGGATTGCGCATTAAAAACTCAACTACATCGAATTCTTTTGCGGTCAAATCGGCCAAAACTCCGGAATGGTAGGCATTTCTGGCATCCAGATCAAGGGTGATGCTGCCGATCGACAAGATGTTGGATTCGGTTTCCCTTTTGCCGCTTGCCCTGCGGAGCATAGCACGGATCCGCGCTTTCAATTCCAGAATATTAAAGGGTTTTGTCAGATAGTCATCCGCGCCGCTGTCAAACCCGATCAGCTTATCCATATCATCGGCCTTAGCCGTCAGCAGAATGATCGGTACATTGGAAAACTCACGGATTCTGGAACAGGCTGTCAGACGGTCCAGCTCCGGCATCATCACATCCAGCACGATCAGGTCGGGGTTTTCCTTTTCTGCTGCTTCGATAGCTTCCAGGCCGTTGGAGCCGGTAATGACCTCATAGCCGTCATTTTGCAGATTAAAACGAATGCCTTTTACCAACAGTTCTTCATCATCAACCACCAGAATTTTCATAGGCTACCTCCACCTTAATATAATCTTTCAATTGTTCAAATGTCTTCTCACCGATGCCTGATACGTTGGTGATATCTTGGATCGTCTCAAATCCGCCGGCGGTGTCCCGGTAATCCAGGATCCGCTGCGCCATGGCAGGACCGATTCCCGGAAGCAGCTGTAGCTGCTGCAAAGTGGCGGTATTCAAGTCGATTTTGCCGGCGTCGTTTATCTGCGGACTGCCTTCCGTAGTGGCAGGGGAAAAGGCGTCCAGTGGGATATAGACCCGGTCTGTTTTTCTCCCGATGAACACACCCAGCATGACGCACAGAAAAACACCGGTGACACCGATGAGGACCCATTGCGGTTTTCTCATTCTTTCTCCTCCTGCATTGACTGCAACAGCAAAAGCTGATATAATATTACAAATATTATACACAAGTTTTTGCCGTCGGACAAGTCCGTTATGGAATATTAAAGGAGAAATATGAAAAAAATTAGTGCAATTGTTTTGGTTCTATCAATGCTGGTGTGCTTCGTGTTGCCGGCATCGGCAGTAGAAACACAGGATAGCTCTGTCAAGAACGGTTGTAACACCTTGGATGGTTTTGTGACATTTCTGGGCAGTGAGCAGAAAATTGAAAATGCCGAGTCGGTGATTCTGTACGAAGTAACCACCGATACACTGATGTATGCATATAACGCTGATGCCCAAGCCTACCCGGCAAGTCTTGTGAAAATTCTGACGGCTTTGATTGCCATCGAACAAGGGACACTGACAGATGCTGTTGTTGTTCGCGCCGATGTTTTGGATACCATCCCGGAGGATGCTGTGGATGCAGATCTTAAGGTAGATGAGGTGCTCAGTGTGGAGGACCTTCTGTACTGTTTGATGGTTGGCTCTGCCAATGATGCAGCAGCAGTGCTTGCAGATCATGTGATGGGTAGCCAACAAGCCTTTGTGGATGAAATGAACCGATATGCTCAGGAATTGGGTTGTGTCAATACCAACTTCACCAATGTGCATGGCTTACATGATGACGGGCAGTATACAACAGCCAGAGATGTCTGTAGAATATTAGCCCACGCGTTAAAGAACGAGACATTCTGTAAAATTTTTGGTACGATCGATTATTCTTTGCCTGAAACCAATATGCACCCGTCCCGCAACCTCTCTTCCGGCAACTATTTAATGAATGTTCAGGATGTTGAAATATATTATGACAGCCGCGTCACAGGCAGTAGAACCGGTGAGACCACCGACAGAACCAGGTGTATTGCATCTGTGGCTGAGAGCGGAGACCTAACCCTTATCAGTGTTGTGCTTGGCGCTAAGTCTGTTTATAAGGATGACGGATACACGGTCAAGGTTTTCGGCGGTTATCAGGAAACCTCGAATCTTCTGAATTTAGGCTTTGAAGGATATAAAACTGCGCAGGTCTTTTATGCGAACCAGCCGATCCAGCAGCTTGATGTACCCAATGGAGACTCAGCTTTGGTGATCGGCCCGAATATATCCGCATCTTCGGTGTTGCCCTATGACAGCAGCAGTAAAACTCTCACCTACCGTTATGGGGAGATCAGGAATCTGACAGCACCTATTGAAAAGGGACAAAAGATAACCGAGCTGGAGGTATGGAGTGGAACGGTATGTGTTGCGAAGGCAGATCTGTTTGCGCTGAATAAAGTTGATGCGGTGGACCCAATCAACTTGGATGACCAAAACGGAAGCAATCGACTTAAGCTTGGAAGCGTTTTTTTCGTAATCCTGGGTGTTATTTTTTCTGTGATTTTACTGGGGTTTGTTGTCCTGTGTATGATCCGTGCAGTTAGGATCCGCGCGGCAAAAAAACGCAGTCGCCGTCATAGCAGAAACCGCAGAAGGAGTTGGTAGCTGTGGGAAATTGGGAGACCCTGAAAGAAAACTGTCATAACTGCACAAAGTGTGCATTGTACAACGGACGGCACAATGTGGTTTTTGGAGTTGGCCGTACGGATGCGGATGTGATGTTCATCGGGGAGGGGCCCGGAGAGCAGGAGGATCTGCAGGGGGTTCCATTCGTAGGAGCTGCAGGTCGTTTTTTGGACGAAATGCTGTCCATTATTGATCTGAACCGAAGCAATGTGTATATTGCCAATATTGTAAAATGCCGACCGCCTATGAACCGGGATCCAAAGGATGAGGAGCAGGATGCCTGTATCGATTATTTAAGACAGCAGGTGGCTCTGGTGCAACCAAGGATCATTGTATGCCTGGGGCGAATCGCAGCCAGAAGGATCATTGACCCGGAGTACCGGATCACCAGGGAACACGGCACCTGGATTCACCGAAATAACATTTGGATGACAGCGATCTACCACCCGTCAGCACTGCTGCGGGATCCGTCCAAACGCCCGGAAACTTTTGAGGATCTGCTTGAAATTCGCGAAAAAATTTCCAGAATCGGAGCGGACATAACAGAAAAGCCTTCAATATGATACTGTAGCGAAAAAAGAAAATATCGTTGACAATAGCCGGCAAATATGATATTTTTAACTAGATATGTAATGGCTTTGATGGGAAGTTTCCGTAGGTTTACTTTTTTCAGAGAGTGCGCGGTGGGTGTGAGCGCACAAAGTGATTACGGATTGTCGTCCCGGAGCTTGCTTCTTGAAACATAGTAGGGGAGCACGGGTTGGCCCGTTACAGCCGAAAGAGTGTCCGCTTTCTGCGGAAATTCAGGTGGTACCACGGAAATTTTTTCGTCCTGAGCCTTTGCTCAGGGCGTTTTTGTTTACAAAGGAGTGTTTTTTATGGCAAGAGAACTGCCCAAAGTTTATGAACCCCAGCAGGTAGAAAATGAAATCTATAAGATGTGGGAGGAGAACGGCCATTTTAAGCCCAATAAGCCGAAAAGCGCCAAGCCCTTCACCATCGTGATGCCTCCCCCCAACGTGACCGGTCAGCTGCACATGGGTCATGCTATGGACGCCACCCTGCAGGACACATTGATTCGGTTTAAGAGAATGCAGGGCTATAACGCACTGTGGCTCCCCGGCGTTGACCACGCCGGCATTGCCACCCAAATCAAGGTGGAGGAAGAGCTGCGCAAGGACGGCTTGACCCGGCATGATTTGGGTCGGGAGAAGTTCCTGGAGAAGGTCTGGGAGTGGAAGCACAAATACGGCAACCGGATTGTTGAACAGCAGAAGAAGCTGGGCGCATCCTGCGACTGGGACCGTGCCCGTTTTACCATGGACGAGGGTTGCTCCAATGCTGTCCGTGAGGTGTTTGTCTCTCTGTATGAAAAGGGTTTGATTTATAAGGGAAGCCGGATCATCAACTGGTGTCCCCACTGTGTGACCGCCCTGTCCGATGCAGAGGTGGAATATGTGGACAAGCCCGGCCACCTGTGGCATATCCGGTATCCGCTGGCTGACGGTTCCGGCGAAGTGGTGGTGGCCACCACCCGTCCTGAAACCATGCTGGGCGATACCGGTGTCTGTGTCAACCCCAACGATGAGCGGTACGCCGCAATTGTTGGCAAGAAGGTGATCCTGCCTCTGGTTAACAAGGAAATTCCTGTTGTTGCCGACGATTATGCCCAAATGGAATTCGGTACCGGCTGCGTAAAGATGACCCCTGCCCATGACCCAAACGACTTCGAGGTCGGCCTGCGGCACAATCTGGAAGTCATTCGCGTGCTGGATGACAATGGCGTGGTGAATGAATTCGGCGGCAAGTACCAGGGGATGGACCGCTACGAAGCACGGAAGGCCATTGTCGCGGATCTGGAGGAGCAGGGATATCTTGTCAAGATTGAGGACCATGCCCACAATGTAGGCACCTGCTACCGCTGCCACAATGATGTGGAGCCCATTATCTCTGCACAGTGGTTTGTAAAGATGAAGCCTCTGGCTGAGGAAGCCATTCGTGTGGTGAAAGAGAACGAAACTAAGTTCGTCCCCGAACGGTTCTCCAAGACATATCTGAACTGGATGGAAAATGTCCGGGACTGGTGTATCTCCCGTCAGCTGTGGTGGGGTCACCAAATCCCTGCATGGACCTGCGCTGATTGTGGTCATATTACAGTTTCCCGGGAGGACGCCTGCAAGTGCAAAAAGTGCGGAAGCACCAACATTGAGCGGGACCCTGATGTGCTGGATACCTGGTTCAGCTCTGCTCTGTGGCCCTTTGAGACCCTGGGCTGGCCTGAAAACACTGAGGATCTGAACTACTTCTATCCGACAAACGTTCTGGTCACCGGCTACGATATCATCTTCTTCTGGGTCGCCAGAATGATCTTCTCCGGCTGCGAGCACACCGGTAAGACTCCCTTCCACACAGTGCTGATCCACGGTCTGGTTCGTGATGACAAGGGTCGCAAGATGAGTAAGTCTCTGGGCAACGGCATTGGTCCTCTGGAGATGATCGAA
>JAZNRW010000092.1:0-16430 GCA_045590835.1 Faecousia sp. | reverse complement strand
AGATCGCACGCAGCAAGCGCTCCTCGGGAGTCAGCTCAGTTTCACCCTTGGGAGTGACCTTACCGACCAGGTAGTCACCGGAGTGGACCTCAGCGCCCACGCGGATGATACCGTTCTCGTCCAGATCCTTCAGGGTATCCTCGCCCACGTTGGGGATGTCACGGGTGATCTCCTCGGGTCCCAGCTTGGTATCCCGGGCCTCGGTCTCGTGCTCCTCGATGTGGATGGAGGTGAACACGTCCTCACGGACCAGACGCTCGTTCAGCAGAATGGCGTCCTCGTAGTTGTAGCCTTCCCAGGTGACGAAGCCGATCAGCACGTTCTTACCCAGAGCCACTTCGCCGCCGGAGCAGGAAGGACCGTCGGCAATGATCTGCTCGTCGGTGACCCGCTCGCCTACGGTCACGATGGGCCGCTGGTTGACGCAGGTGCCGGCATTGCTGCGGGCAAACTTGGTCAGACGGGAGGTAACCACCTCGCCGTCGTCATAGCAGATGGTGATCTCGTCGGCGGAAACTGCGGTGACAGTACCGTCGCCGGTGGCCTTCAGGCAGACCTCGGAATCCACGGCTGCGGCATGCTCGATACCGGTCGCAACGATGGGAGGCTCAGTGGTCAGCAGAGGCACAGCCTGACGCTGCATGTTTGCACCCATCAAGGCGCGGTTTGCGTCGTCGTTCTGCAGGAAGGGAATGAAAGAGGTTGCGATGGAGATCATCATTCTGGGAGACACGTCGATGTAATCGATCAGTTCCCGGTCAACCTCGATGATTTCGTTACGGTGACGGCAGGTGATACGCTCGTTTGCCAGGCAGCCGTTCTCGTCCAGAGGCTCGTTGGCCTGGCCGATGTAGAAATCATCTTCCACATCAGCGGTCATATACTCAACAAGGTCGGTAACCTTGCCGGTCTTCTTGTCCACCTTGCGGTAGGGAGCTTCCACGAAGCCGTACTCGTTGATCTTGGCAAAAGTAGCCAGATAGTTGATCAGGCCGATGTTGGGACCTTCGGGGGTCTCGATAGGACACATACGGCCGTAGTGGGTGTAGTGAATATCACGCACGTCGAAGGATGCGCGCTCACGGCTCAAGCCGCCGGGGCCCAGAGCGGACAGACGGCGCTTGTGGGTCAGCTCGGCCAAGGGGTTATTCTGGTCCATAAACTGAGACAGCGGGGAGGAGCCGAAGAACTCCTTGATCACTGCGGTCACAGGACGGATATTGATCAGGCTCTGGGGAGTAACAGCATCCAGATCCTGCACGGTCATCCGCTCGCGGATCACACGGTCCAGACGGGAGAAACCGATCCGGAACTGGTTCTGCAGCAGCTCGCCCACGCAGCGCAGGCGGCGGTTGCCCAGATGGTCAATGTCATCCGGCAGGCCAATGCCCATAGCCACGCAGTTGAGGTAGTTGATGGAGGCCATGATATCGTCTGCTATGATGTGCTTGGGGATCAGGTCGTCGATCCGCTCGGCGATAGCTTCTTCCCAATTGATATCGGCAGTCTCCAGCATTTCCTTCAGAACGGAGAAACGAACCTTCTCCTTCACGCCGTACTGCTTGGGATCGAAGTCCACGAACTTGGACATATCCACCATGCGGTTGGACAGGACCTTCACATTCTGGTCACCGATCTTCACCACGGCCTCGGAAACGCCCTTGTCAGACAGGGTGTGGGCCATGTTGCGAGAGATGATCTCACCGGGCATTACCAGAATCTCACCGGTCATGGGGTCAGCAATGGGCTCTGCAGCCTCCTGACCGGACAGGCGGTTCCAGATGTCCATCTTCTTATTGAACTTATAGCGGCCAACGGCGCTCACATCATACCGGTGGGCGTCAAACAGCAGACCCTCCAGGTGAGCGATGGCAGTCTCCACCGTGGGAGGCTCACCGGCACGCAGCCGGCGGTAAATTTCCAGTAGGCCCTCTTCCCGGGTCTTGCAGGTATCCTTTTCCAGAGTAGCCAGGATTCTGGGGTCATCGCCGAACAGTTCCTTGATCTTCTCGTCGGTATCCACACCCAGAGCCCGGATCAGGCAGGTGATGGGCAGCTTGCGGTTCTTATCGATACGAACCCAGAAAATGTCGGACAGGTCAGACTCATACTCCAGCCAGGCGCCACGGTAAGGAATGACGGTAGCGGTGTAGGTATGCTGGTCAGCCTTGTCCACATCGTGGGTATAGTACATGCCGGGAGAACGGACGATCTGGGAGACGATGACACGCTCAGCGCCATTGATCACAAAGGTGCCGCCATTTGTCATAATGGGGAAATCACCCATGAAGATCTCCTGCTCCTTGATCTCGTCGGTCTCGGTGTTGCGCAGACGCACCCGCACCTTAATAGGCTTTGCATAGGTAGCATCCCGCTCCTTGCACTCCTCAATGGTGTACTTGGGCTTGTCGTTCATGGAGTAATCCAGGAAACTCAGCTCCAGTTTGCCGGAGAAGTCGCTGATTACGCCAACATCCTTGAATACTTCCCGCAGACCTTCGTCCAGGAACCACTGATAGGAGTCCTTCTGGATCTTCAGCATATTGGGCATCTTCAGGATTTCCTGATACTTTGCGTAAGACTTACGCATGGTCTTACCAAACATCTGGTCTTTGACCATTGCCATATGGATCATCACAGCCTTTCTTTCGGTATTTCACCGGAATCATGTGTTGCTTATAGTTTAATACGCACGGTACAGTTGTTAGTTTGTAAACATTTACACTTGACATCCAAACCGTCCTGTGTTATAATGTCCATGCTGGGGAAAATCGGCAAAACCGTATACTCCCACAGTATGGAGTTCCATTTTATCACATAAATTTTTTCATGTCAATAAGTTTTTCCACATTTTACCTGGGTTTCCCGGGTATTTTTTATGCCCTTATAAACGACCCCCCTGCTCCGCATAGGAAGCAGGGGGATAATTATAATGTTATAATGTATAAGGTGGCAGGTCCTTCCCTGCCGCCTTCAATATGTATCACAGCGCCGAGTAGCCAAAACTATTGACCAGCGCGTCGATGGGCACTCCCTGCTTGCAGTAGGGACATTCCCGGTAATCATAACTGGCATAGTCCGGCAGATCGCTTAGGGAATACACCGATGCCACCGGGTAGCCGCCGGCGGAATCCACCGCGCTGTACATAGCTGCAACGCCGGCAACGAATCCACCGTAGTAGCCAATGGCCTCAATGCTGCGCTTTGCAGTAAAGCCGGTGGTCATACTGGCCATCAGCACCAGCACATGCTTACCCTTGATCATATCTTTCACATTGTCCCGGAACATCATCTGGGAATTGGCATTGTATTCCGGTTCCAACACGAAAACACTCTGTTGCCTGTTGCTTCGCAAACCGCTCTTAGTCAGTTCGTCCGCCAGGCAGGTGCCGATGACCGCAGTGCCGTCCAGGCACAAAACGGTGTCCACCATCTCCGCCGGGTTCAGGCGGCTCTTCAGGTGGCGAGCCACCGCTTTGGCTTCGCTGAGGCGGGTCTTCTGATAAGTAATATCAATATAATAATTGATGTGGCTGTGGTTGGTAGCAAAATGTCCCCGTGCGTACCGCAGGGGCACATTCCCCCGCTGGGTGGTAAATTCTTTCAGATCGATCATTTCAAAATCCCTCCTTCTGTAAATAAAAAGAAAGCGTTTTTCTCATCCGGCGCAAGCGTTTTCGGCCGGACAATGAAAAAACGCTTTTTTTCATTATATCCCGTATGCGCCGGAAAATCAAGAGATTTTTCTTGCGTTCCTCTCTTTCTATATTTATAATAATATTATCCAATAAACAAAGGAGGGAAGCGTTATGCGGTACCGCTCTGTTATTGTAATCGTATTGTGCCTGACCATATTCTGCGCCGCCTGCCGCGGGACTAGCGCTCCGGCCGCCGATGCAGCCAATCCCCCGACACCCCAAATTACCACAGATCCCACCGATGCCGCTTCTACCGCCACTGCCCCGGAGCCGGAAATGCCTTTGTGGTACATCGAGGATCCGGAGTATTTGGGTTATGATGAATTCTTCTCTACTGACCGCCCACTAACCTCCTATCGCTATCGCAGTGCCTGGTATACCCGTCAGGACGACACCTTGCATCGCGCTCGGCTTGACTGGAACCCGGAATCCGCCCAATTGTCTGTGCAAAGCAGCGACGGCTCACACGCCGTTCCCGGCTGTGACAGCCTCACAAGCTTCTCCCTCATTGGCAGTGACGGACATTATGCCTATCTGAATTCCGCCAGCGATGTGGTTCAGGTAGATCTGCTAACCGGCCAGCAGAAGACCGTTCTTACCTGTAAGCGGCTGATAGACATCTTTCTTCTGGATGGCGTCGTGCTATTCTACTGCGCAGAGGACGCAGGACAGTGGAATATTTATCAAATGTACCTGCCCACCCTGGATGTGGACATCCTTTACGAAGGGATCCCTGTCGACACGCCCCCGTATTTCTTCAATCTAGTTGCCCGCCAATCCACCCAGGGGCCGGTTTCCTGGAGCATGCTCAATCCGGATATGACCGCAATTTTGCGAAAAGAACTGGCTAATCCCGACAGCATCTACAAAATCAGCAACTTCAGAGGTAAGGCAGAACCAGATGACTTTTCTTCCATTTGGGGCAAGATGGACTTAGATTCCGTGGACGGGCGCAACGTCCCCCCTTATATGCTTTTACACAGTATTCAGAACCACACCGGGATCCATAACTGGGCTACATATTCCTACAATCCCGCTGACGGTACTTGCGAGAAAAGTACCGCCATCATTGATAACTGCTGGTATGGCTCCGGCTACTCCCACGACCATTCCGACCCCAACGAATACGACATGACCCCGGAATGGAATGTATCCGAAGCGGTCACCGTTTCCAGTATCTCCCTGCCGGAGGAGCCCCAGAGGCTGTACGAAGAGGATTTGTTTGCCTATATAAACACAAATTATGCCTATATAGACGGCTTCATTTGTCGCGAAACAGAGACAGATGTATTCCAGATTCTGTTTGATTTAGATCTGACGGAAGTAAAATTTGCCCCCGACTATATTTACGGCATCACCCCCGACAACATGCTGGTGCAGGTCAGTTACGACGGAACTGTTCGCAATACGATTTATACCGCCGATAGCACCCTTTCCGAACTTGTCTACGGCAGCGGCAAGCTGTATTTCTTAGAAGGCAATACAATCATGGAAATCGACATCCCCGCGCAAACCTGCCGCAGCCTGCTGAACATTCCCCGGTATACCTATTTTACAATGTATCTGGACGAGGCCAACGTGCTGTTTTTTGAAAGCGCCAAAGGTCTGTCAGTCGGTATGTACATTGCCGACTTTTCCGAAATGACCCTGGAGGAAACACACCGGCTATAAGCATAAAAATTTGCCCCCCTGCCCAAGCAGGGGGGTATTTCTTATTCTTTTTCCTGTCTGTCCAGGAGCATCTGCTCCTGCAGTTCAAACTGGCGGGCAATAATTCTGCAAATCTTCTTCTCAAAAATCATCTGCCGAACCTGCTGAAAGGTGACCCACTGCGCGCCGTCGGTCTCGCCGGGCAGCAGAACGATTTCGGACAAAGGTGTGTTCTTCCGGATACAGTAATAATCGTAGTGGGTATGCCGATCCGTGCCGGAGCCCAGTAGCTCGAATTCTTCCTCCTCTGCCCGGATGCCGGTCTCTTCAAACAGCTCCCGTGCGATGGCCTGCCGGCTGGTCTCCCCTGCCTGCGCCGCGCCGCCGGAATTCTCCCAAGTTCCGGGAAAGGATTTTTCCGGCGCCCGGCGGGTCAGCAGGAGCTTTCCTTTGCCGTCATGAACCCAAACACAAACCACAAGACCGTACTCCCCCCGTTTCCAGCGTTTGCCCCGCTGATGAACACGGCCTGTCAGGTTCCTGTCCGCATCATAGATATCGTTAAATTCCTTACGCTCCATAGGACCTGTCCTTCCCTCTTCTGATTACGGAAATCATATCACACAGGGTCCCAAATGGCAACCTTCTCCTCTCCCAAAAAAGCATGCAGCCATCATTTTCTCATTAGTTTGTGTCATTATACACATCGATTCGACGCAGTCTGCCTTTATTTTTATGCAGTTTTGCCGAAATATTGGTAAATTTTTCTCCAAAATAACACTTTCTTTCTACCATAAAATATGTTATGTTATTCATGGAATTTTATGATGTTTTGCATAGCCAAAACATCCCACAAATACTACATAAGGAGCTGTAACCATGCATTTTCAGAAAAAGCGTTGCATTGCCATGCTGTTGGCCGGCGGTCAGGGCAGCCGACTGAAAGTACTGACAGAAAAAACCGCAAAGCCTGCAGTACCCTTTGGCGGCAAGTACCGTATTATTGATTTTCCCCTTAGCAACTGCGTGAACTCCGGCATTGACACTGTGGGTATTCTGACCCAGTATCAGCCCCTGGAACTGAATGAATACATCGGCAACGGCCAGCCCTGGGGTCTGAACAAGACCCACAGCTGCGCCCAGGTGCTGCACCCTTTCGAACGCCACGATAAAAAGTGCGGCTGGTACAAGGGCACCGCTAACGCCATCTACCAGAATATCGATTTCATCCAGCGCTTCAACCCGGACTATGTGGTGATCCTGTCCGGAGACCACATTTATAAGATGGACTACAACGCCATGGTTGAATACCACGAAAAGAACCACGCCTCCTGCACCATCGCTGTCCGGGATGTGCCGCTGAGCGAAGCCAGCCGGTTCGGCATCCTAAATACCAACCCCGACAATTCCATTTACGAATTTGAAGAGAAGCCTGCAAAGCCCAAGTCCACCAACGCCTCTATGGGCATTTACGTGTTCAACTGGGATGTGCTGCATCAGGCGCTGCTTGCAGACGAGGATGACCCCAAATCCTCCAACGACTTTGGTAAGAATATCATCCCCAGCCTTCTGGCTGCCGGCCACAAGATGATGGCTTATCCCTTCGACGGCTATTGGAAGGATGTGGGTACTATCGACTCCCTATGGGAGGCCAACATGGAGCTGTTGGGCAAGAACCCGGACTTCAATATCCGGGGTGAGGATCGGGCCAGAATCTATGCCCGGAACTATGCCCTGCCCTCCTCTTATATTGATGCCAACGCCAACACCGTCAACTGCTTCATTGCAGAAGGTTCTGAGGTTTTCGGCAATGTCCGCCACAGCGTAATCTCCACCGGCTGTACTGTGGGAGAAGGCGCACTTGTGGAGGATTCCGTGGTAATGCCCGGTGTGGTGATCGAGCCCGGCGCTATTGTCCGCCACGCCATTCTGGGTGAAAATTCCAAGGTCTGCCGCAACGCCGTGGTGGGCGGCGCCTTTGGACCTAAGGAGAAAAAGAAGATCAGTGTCACCGCCAAGGGCACTGTTGTGGAAGCCGGCACTGTGCTGCTGCCCGGCGAAATGCTGTAAAGGAGGGGAATACAATGAACGTAATGGGTATCATCTTTGCCAATGACGCCAATATGGGCGATCTGTCTGACAAGCGTACCATGGGCAGTATTCCCTTTGGCGGCCGGTACCGCCAGGTGGACTTCCACCTGTCTAACATGGCTGCTGCGGGCATCCGCCATGTGGGCATTATCTCCCGCCGGAATTACCAGAGCCTGATGAATCACATCGGCTCCGGTGAAGAATGGGGTCTGGAGCTGGAAGAGGGCGGTCTGGAATTTCTGACCCCCTACGCTATGTCCACCTCCCACAGCTACCGGGGCAAGCTGGAGAATCTGTACAACAGCATGAGCTTCCTAAGCTACGGCACCGATGATGAATATGTCGTTCTGGCTGACTCCGCAATTCTGGCCAATCTGGATCTGAACAAGGTGGTCTCCAGCCACATCGCCAGCGGCAAGGATGTGACGGTTGTGACCAAGGCCGGCATTGCTGACGGACGCAAGCAACTGGATCTTGCCATTGCTCTGGACAAAAAGGGTGAAGTAGCCGACCTTGCGGTAGACTATGTGGCACCGGAAGGCTATCTTGCCTCCATGGACCTGTTTGTCATCTCCAAGGAACTTCTGAAAAAGCTGGTGCGGGAGTGCATTGCCCGAAACCTGTTCCATATGGACCGGGATCTGATCCTGGGATCCTGGCAGCAGGGCAAGATCACCATCAATGTGTATCAGTTCGGCGGTCTTGCCATGTTTAATGAGAATGTAGAAGAGTATTTCCGCAACTCTCTGGCCCTGATTAACAAGGATGTGCGCCAGGATCTGTTCTATCGGAATCATCCGGTCTTTACCAAAGTCCGTGACCGGGTCCCCAGCTACTACGGTGAAGAGAGCAACATTGACAACTGTATCGTAGCTGATGGCTGTATGCTGGAGGGCAATGTATCCAGCTCCGTGCTGTTCCGTCAGGTGTGCGTGAAGGAAGGTTGCGATATTGAAAACTGCCTGATCATGAACGACACCGTGGTGGGTGAAAACTGCCAGCTTAAGTATGTGATCCTGGACAAGGATGTGGTCGTCCGTCCCGGTTCCAAGCTGTTTGGCACTCCCGCCAATCCCATTATCATCAAGCGAGGAGAAATCGTATGAAAATTGCCATTTTGGCATCGGAAGGCGCGCCCTACGCCAAGTCCGGCGGCCTGGGCGATGTGATGGAGGCGCTGCCCTCCGCCCTGGCCCGGATCCCCGGCAATGAAGTGACGCTGATCCTCCCCTATTACAAAAAAATTATGGATAACCCCGCTTATCCGGTGGAGCAGGTAGCTCAGTTCTATGTGGCTCTGGGCTGGCGGCAGCAGTATGCCGGCATCTACAGGCTGCTTGGCCGCACCGATGGGGTGCAGGTATACTTCATCGATAATCTGTATTATTTCGGTGCCCGGGAGGGCGCGATCTACGGCGACATAGATGACGGGGAACGGTTTGCCTTCTTCTCCAAGGCTTGTCTGGACGCGCTAGTAGCTTTGGACTACATCCCCGATGTGATTCAGTGCAACGACTGGCAGACCTCCCTGGTGCCTGTATTCCTGAAGGCTCGGTATCAACCCTTGTTCCCCAACACAAAGTGCATGTAAACCATCCACAACATCGAATATCAGGGCTGGGCCCACGGTGATTTCTTCGATGATGTGCTGGCGCTGCCCCGGGAGTACCGGAGCTGTCTGGATATGGACAACTCTGTCAACACCATGAAGGGCGCTATTGAGACGGCGGATCTTGTGACCACTGTATCGGAAACCTACGCCCGGGAGCTGATGTATCCCTACTACGCCCACGGTCTGGACGGTGTGCTCTCCGGCAACGCATGGAAGCTCACCGGCATCACCAACGGCATCGACACAAACACCTTTAACCCCGAAACCGACCCTGCCCTTCCCTGCCACTACAATGCCGACAGCCTTGTTGCCGGCAAAGCCGCCTGCAAGGCTGCCCTGCAGGAGGAAGTGGGTCTGCCCATCAAGCCGGATGTTCCTCTGATGGTCATGGTCACAAGACTTGCCGGCCATAAAGGATTGGACTTACTGTGCCATATCGCCCGGCAGCTCATGTGGGAGCAGGATTGCCAGCTGCTGATCCTGGGCACGGGTGAGGCCCATTACGAGCAGTTCTTCCGGGATCTGCAAAAGGAGTTCCCCGATCGGGTATCTGCCAAGATCACCTTTAATCTGGCGCTGGCTGCCCGGATCTACGCCGGCGGCGACATCTATCTGATGCCCTCCAAGAGTGAGCCCTGCGGTCTGAGCCAGATGAACGCCATGCGCTACGGCACTGTGCCCGTGGTTCACGCCACCGGCGGTCTGCGGGACACCGTCCCCGGGGTGGATGAAAACGGGCAAAACGGGTTGGGTTTCACCTTCCAGAGTTACAATGCCGACGACTTCCGGGGGGCACTGGAGCGTTGTCTTGATCTGTATCACAACCACCGGGAGGATTTCCGGGCCCTACAGCGCACCGACATGCAGCAGGATTTCAGCTGGGATAAGCCGGCTGAGCGTTATATGGAACTGTTTCACAAGATGCTGGCGCAATAATCTATAATAAGCTACCGGGGCGGATAAACCGCCCCGGTTTTTCTTGACCTTTTTGGAAAAATGCCGTATGCTATAGGTAAGATTTCCGTCAACAGGAGAAGGCAATGCGTATTTTATTTGATTCCCAACAATCTATATATAAAACGCCTTTCGGCACACTGGCCCAGGGGCAGACTTGCTCCCTGCATATGCATATTCCTGCCGATGTGGGTGCTGTCCGGGCAGAGTGTATTCTGGATTTTGAGGACGGGACACCCGGACTGATAGCACCTATGGCCCCGGAGGAAACACGGGGCGCTTACGATATCTTTTCCGGCACCTTCTCCATTGCCACGCCGGGTCTTTATTTCTATTACTTCCGAATTTATAAGAAAGACGGCTCTTTCCGGCTGTTCAAGCAGGGCCACGACACCAATATGGAAGCCGGCGACCGCTGGCAGCTGACCTGCACCCCTGCCGATTTCACCACGCCGGACTGGGCAAAAGGCGCAACCATTTATCAGGTTTTTCCCGACCGGTTCTGCAAAGTGGGTTCTCCCTCACTTTCCGGCAAGCTGGAGCCTTATACCGTGCACGAAAACTGGTACGAGGATGTAGACTGGGCGCCCGCCGAAACCGGCGAAGTCCTCAATAACGACTTTTTCGGGGGCAATTTCCGGGGTATTACCGAGAAAATGGACTATATTGCCTCTCTGGGCACAACCATCCTGTACCTGAACCCCATCAGCAAGAGTTTTTCCAGCCACCGGTACGACACCGGCGACTATAAGACCCCCGACCCTATGCTGGGCACTATAGAGGACTTTAAGGCTTTGTGCCAAGCCGCCCATGATCGGGGCATCCGGGTAATTTTGGACGGTGTGTATTCCCACACCGGCTCCAACAGCCTGTACTTTGACCGGGAGGGCACTTTCGGGGGCAAGGGCGCTTACGCTGATCCTGACTCCCCTTTCCGCTCCTGGTACACCTTCTACCAATATCCCCATAGCTACAACAGTTGGTGGGGCTTTGACACCCTGCCCACCGTCAACAAAATGGACTCGGCATTTATTGACTATATCATCGATGCCGAGGATTCCGTAGTGGCCCATTGGCTACAGCTGGGCGCGGACGGCTTCCGGCTGGATGTGGTGGACGAGCTGCCTGACGCTTTTGTGCTGCGGCTGAAGCAGCGGATCCGGCAGATCCGTCCGGATGCTTTGCTGATGGGTGAGGTGTGGGAGGATGCCTCCAACAAGGTTTCCTATGACACACGCCGTCGGTACTTTGTGGACGGCGAGCTGGATTCCTGTATGAACTACCCCTTCCGAACTGCCATTATAAACTTTATGAAAGACTGGGATGACGGAAAGCAATTACAGGAAACGGTGATGACCATCGCAGAGAACTACCCGCCCCAGGTGCTCTGCTGCAATATGAATCTGTTGGGCACTCACGATACCCCCCGGATTCTCACCACACTTGTGGACGATTTCGAGGGCACACGGGCAGAATACGCCGCTCGACGCTTGTCCACGGATCAGCTGGAAGTGGCCAAAGAGCGGTTACGAATGGCATCGTTTTTACAGTTTATGCTCCCCGGCGCGCCCAGTATCTACTATGCCGACGAAGCCGGCATGGAAGGTCATAAAGACCCCTTCAACCGCCGAACCTATCCCTGGGGACAGGAAGATCCGGGATTACTGACCCATTACCGGGCGCTGGGCGCTTTGCGGAAAGCAGAAGAGACCCTGCGGCTGGGAGACATCCGGTTCACCTGCGCCGGTGATCGAAAACTGGCCTTCACCCGCAGGTATCAGGATCGGCAGTTGAAGATTTATGTCAACCGCAGCGGTGACCCCTGGGAGATCCCGGCAGGCAAGGTGCTGCTGAGTCATCAGCTGCAGACTGTTGCCCCCACCTGGCTGCGTCTGGCGCACATGGGCTTTTGCGTTACGGAGGAATCTTAAATGGAAAAAGAGAGTTTCTTAAGCGGCTACTGCCGCAGCATTGATAAAAGCCGGATGGTAACTGTGGTCACCGAAAACGGTGCGCTGGTGGAAATTGACTGCTGTTTCGAAACCTGCATCCACGCCCCCAACTGCACCATCGCTCAGTGTATCCGGGAGTTGCTGAATGAACCTTAAATAAGTCCGCCCTCTTGGGCGGACGCTTTTTTCTATTGACAAATACGCCGTCTGTGTGTATACTAACTGTACTAGTACAGTTAGTACGGTTAATACAGTAAAGGAGGGATTGCCATGGTGCACCTGGATTACCGGGATGCCCGCCCCATTTACACCCAGATCGCCGACAATTTCCGCACGCAAATTCGCGCCGGAATCCTGCAATCCGGAGACAAAATGCCCAGCGTTCGGGAGCTGGCCGGAGAGCTGGCCATCAACCCCAACACCATCCAGCGGGCCTACCGGGAACTGGAAGCCCAGGGGTGGATCGCATCCGTCCCCGGCAAAGGCAGCTTTGTCTGTGGTGCAGAGGAAGCCACTGCAGACCTTGCCCCTTTTTGGGAGTCTTTTGACAAAGCGTCCGCTGCCCTGCTGGATGCAGGTGTTTCCCGGCAGGCGATCCTGCAACATTTGACACAAGGAGGCGATACACATGCTTAATATGGAAGCTGTCACCAAAACCTTTGGTGATTTCACTGCCCTGTCTGACCTTTCTATGACCATCCCCAAGGGAGCGGTCTACGGCTTGGTAGGCCCCAACGGCGCCGGAAAATCCACCGCCATCCGGCTGCTCACCGGCATTTACCGTCCCGATTCCGGCACCATCACCATGGAAGGGCAGCCGGTGTATGAAAACCCAGCGGTCAAAGCCCGGATGGGTTTGATCCCTGACGAGATTTTCTTCTTCCCTTCTGCCTCGCTGGAGGAGATGCGCAGTTTTTACAAGGGCATCTACCCACAGTTTGACGATGCGCTGTTTACCCGGCTGTACGATGTGTTCCAGCTACCCAAAAAGACCCCCATCCGCCGGTTTTCCAAGGGCATGCAAAAGCAGGCTGCCTTCCACCTGAGTATCTGTACCCATCCGGAGGTGCTGGTTCTGGATGAGCCCGTAGACGGTCTGGATCCGGTGATGCGGCGGCAGGTCTGGAGTCTGATCCTGTCCGATGTCGCCCAGCGGGAGACCACCGTGCTGATCTCCTCCCACAACCTGCGGGAGCTGGAGGACATCTGCGACCATGTTGGTATTATGAATCAAGGGAAGATGCTGCTGGAGCGGAGTCTTGCCTCCATGCAGGGCAGCACTGTAAAGGTACAGCTGGTGGGCGACGCCCCTGCCGGCTTGGAGGTTCTGCACACCAGCACCTCCGGCAGGCTGAATACCTTGGTGGTCCGGGGTTCTGCGGAGGAGATCACCGCCAAGGTGGCCGCCTGCAATCCCGCTTACTTCGATATCCTGCCTCTATCCTTGGAGGAGATCTTTATCTATGAACTGGGAGGTGTCAACTATGAAGTCAAGAATATCCTTCTTTAATAAAGCCATCTTCCGGAAAAACATCACCCGGTTTTTCCCTGTGTGGGCGCTGTATACCATCTTCCTGCTGTTGGTGTTCTCCACCTTTGCCGACGCCGGGTATCCTGGGCGCACTGCCCGGAACTTAGCAGACAGTATGGGACCCTTGGTCTGGGTGAATCTACTGTACGCCTTTCTCTGTGCGGCTCTGCTGCTGGGCGACCTGTTTCAGGGACGAATGTGTAATGCCCTCCATGCCCTGCCCCTGCGGCGGGAGACCTGGCTGGGCACCCATGTGATCACCGGTCTTCTGTTCAGTCTGGTGCCTAATGCGCTGATCACAGTGATTGCCGCAGCGCTAACCACGGAGTATGCCTTTATCGCTCTACTGTGGCTAGCTATTATGACCTTACAGTTTTTGTTCTTCTTCGGCACAGCGGTCTTTGCCGCCCTCTGCGCTGGAAGCCGGCTGGGCATGGCTGCGGTCTATGGAATCTTCCACCTGATCACCATGCTGGTATACGCTCTGGCAGAACTGATCTATCAGCCCCTGCTGTACGGCATCTCCTTTGATTCTGTCAGTTTTTACCGGTTCTTCCCCCTGTTCCAATTACAAAACAGCGATTATGTCCCGCTGCTGTATCTGCCAACCAGCATGGAGATCGTTTTTCAGGGCATCCAGCCGAAACTGTGGATCTACGCAGGTCTGTGCGCCGGCGTTGGTGTGTTGTTTATAGGGCTTGCCCTTATGGTATATCGGCGCCGCCAGCTGGAAAGTGCGGGAGATTTCCTGTCTCTGCGCCCCCTGAAGCCGGTGTTTCTGGTGCTGTACACCTTGGGTATGGGAGCCGTCTTCTTCCTGGCCTCTGAGCTATTTATTGGTGAGCCTGTTTACCTGTTTTTGGCAGTGGGTCTTGTGGTTGGTTTCTTCACAGGACAAATGCTGCTGAACCGATCCGTCCGGGTCTTTAAGAAGAAGATGCTTCTTCAGTTCGGCGTTTTCATCGCCGTCTTCGGCTTGAGCCTTGGCTTGACCAAAATGGATCCTTTGGGCATCACCACAAAAGTCCCGAAAACAGAGGATGTACAATGGGCAGCGGTCTATTCCTTGGATTACAGTTATGCCTATAATGACAATACCCAGTTCGCCCCATTCCAGATCACCGATCCGGAAGAAATCGAACAGCTCCGGCAATTCCACGGTTTTCTCACTGTTGATCGTACGGAAACAGAAGGCCGCAAAGAGAATGTGATCATTCAGTACACCCGCAAAGACGGTAGTCGCCTTGTCCGGCACTATCAAATCAGCATAGACACTCCGGCAGGTCAGCAGGCAAAAGCTTATTTCAGCGATATGCGTTATATTTTCCAGGTCAATGAACCCCAGCAACTATCCAAAAATATCGAATCGGTCAAGATTTATTCCTACGAACCAGAACTTCTGGAAAAGTTTGGATTCAAACCGAACACCGAGGATATGGGCGTAATCAAGCTGACAGAGCCGGAGCAGATCGCCCGCTTGCTGGACGCCATTGGCGCAGACTGTGATGCCGGCAATATGGCCCAGTACTGGAGCTATCACGAAGATGAGGCGCAGCCGTTTTCCATTGAGTTCTCATTGACGAATTTAGACGGCGATTTTGATACCTACGTGGACTTACAGATCTTCGAATCCGCCGAAAACACACTGGCATACCTAAAAGACTATTTCTCTGCAATGTCTAAACAGAGCTGATTTCGATTGCCATTTTCAAAACAGGCCGGAGCGACCGCTCCGGCCTGTTTTTGGATTTCGTATTCATAAGCAATTGCGCCTGTTCGTTTCGGAATCTCACCTGTAAAACAGCTCCAAAATTTTATGCAAATTTTGCAAAAATGAAGACATAATCAAACTCACCAAAAATCCCCCTCCGGGGGTTTTTCTTTTTGATCTTTTTTGTGCCCAAACAACAATTGACTTTCCGGTCGAAAACGAGTAGAATAATACTGATATACTACGCATTGGTATAGAACATATTGATGTAAGAAACACGTATATAGGAGGAAATCACATTGAAGGATTGGGCATTCACTACCACCGTCGAGGAGATGGAAGAAGCCACCAATGCCTTGCTGGAAAATGGCAAGAAGGTTGGCGCTGACACCTGGCAACAGCGTGTCAAGAACCAGTCTCCCCACTGCGGATTCGGCGAAGGCGGTACCTGCTGCCGTATCTGCTCCATGGGTCCCTGCCGGATCACCCCCAAGGCACCCCGTGGTATCTGCGGCTGCGATGTACACGGCATCGTCGCCCGTAACTATCTGCGTTTTACCGTTGGCGGTACGGCCGCACACTCTGACCACGGCCGTGAGATCATGCACACTCTGCACCAGACCAAGGAGGGCGGCAACTATCAGGTCAAGGATCCTGAGAAGCTGATCCGCATCGCCCAGGAGTGGGGTGTAGAAACCGAGGGCAAGGACATTTATGCTCTGGCTCACGAAATGGCTGAGATTGGCCTGCTGGAGTACGGCTTCCCCTTCGGCGAGCAGAAGTTCGCACAACGTGCTCCCGAGCACACCAAGGAGCTGTGGCGCAAGGCAGAGATCATGCCCCGTGCGATCGACCGGGAAATCGCCACCGCTATGCACATGACCCACATGGGTTGCTCTTCCCTGCCTGAAGCTCTGATCCGCCAGGCACTGCGCGCAGGCCTGTCTGACGGCTGGGGCGGCTCTATGATGGGTACTGAGTTCTCCGACGTTATGTTCGGCACTCCCAAGCCCATTGACACCGAGGCAAACATCGGTGTTATGGAGAAAGACAATGTAAACATCGTTGTTCACGGCCACGATCCTTCTCTTTCTGAAATGATCGTTTACTATGCAAACGATCCCGAAATGATCGCTTATGCCAAGAGCCTGGGCGCTAAGGGCATCACCGTCTCCGGTGTCTGCTGTACCTCCAATGAGGTCACTATGCGTCACGGTATTCCTATGGCAGG
>JAZNRW010000091.1:0-3264 GCA_045590835.1 Faecousia sp. | reverse complement strand
TGGAAGAGAAGGGCGTGGGCCGTCCTTCTACCTACGCCACCATCGTATCCACCATTCAGGATAGAGAATACGTCAATAAGGTAGACAAACGCCTGCAGCCCACCGCGCTGGGTGAGGTAGTAAATACGCTGATGATGGAGCGGTTTACCGATATTATTGATGCAGAGTTTACCGCTAATATGGAGACCCGTCTGGATGAGGTGGAAGCCGGTCTTCAGAACTGGAAAACCGTCCTCGCTGACTTTTATCGGGGATTCCATCAGGAGCTGATGGATGCAGAGGCTGCTCTGGAGGGCGTCCGGCTAAAGGTGCCCGATGAGGTCACCGAGGAGATCTGCGAGGTTTGCGGCAGAAATATGGTGGTGAAGGTGGGCAGATTCGGTAAGTTCCTGGCTTGCCCCGGTTTCCCTGAATGTAAAACCACAAAGCCTTTGGTGGAGAAAATGCCCGGCCGCTGCCCCAAGTGCGGCAGCACCATTCTCAAGCGCAAGTCCAAGCGGGGTTATGCCTACTATGCCTGTGAGCGAGGCGCCGACTGCGGCTTTATGACCTGGGATATTCCCACGGCGGAAGACTGCCCCAAGTGCGGCCAGACCATGTTCAAAAAGTCCGGCCGGGGTCGCAATAAGCCGTTCTGTGTCAACAGCGCCTGCGAGAATTTCTTACCGGAAGACAAGCGCGGCTATTATAAGAAAAAGGAAGCTGCGCAAACAGCAGAACCCGGTGAGGTTTTGCCTGAGGGCGCAGCGCCGGAGAGTAAGCCTGCTGCCAAAAAGACGGCTGCCAAGAAAACCGGCGCAAAAAAGACCACCAAGGGCAAGGAGACAAAAAAATGACAACTGTAAAAGTCATTGGCGCCGGCCTTGCCGGCTCGGAAGCTGCCTGGCAGCTGGCCCAGCGGGGCATCCGGGTGGAGCTTTATGAGATGAAGCCCCACAAAAAAAGTCCTGCCCATCATGTGGATACCTTTGCGGAGCTGGTGTGCTCCAACTCCCTCCGGGGAGACAAGATCGAAAATGCCGTAGGCCTTTTGAAAGAGGAAATGCGCCGGCTGGGCAGCCTGATCATCGCCTGCGCCGATGCTACCCGCGTGGAGGCCGGCGGGTGCCTGGCGGTAGACCGGCAGGGATTTTCCGGTCTGGTGACGGAAAAGATCCGCAATCACCCCAATATCACCGTGATGGCGGGGGAAGTGACCGAAGTACCGGAAGGCCCTGTGATTATTGCCACAGGACCTTTGACCTCCGACGATATGTCCAAGGCCATCGGTGAATACTTTGGAACTGACTATCTGCACTTTTTCGATGCGGCAGCTCCTTTGGTGACCGCAGAGTCCGTGGATATGGAAAAAGCCTGGTGGCAGAGCCGCTATGATCGGGGAACACCGGACTATGTAAACTGCGCCATGAATAAGGAGCAGTACGAGACCTTTATCAAGGAATTGATCTCTGCAGAAGAGGCAGAGGTCCACGGCTTTGAAGATAAGCGGGTCTTCGAAGGTTGCATGCCTGTGGAGGTCATGGCTCGTCGTGGTCAGGATACCCTGCGCTACGGCCCGTTAAAGCCGGTTGGTCTGATTGATCCCAATACCGGCAAAGAGCCCTATGCAGTGGTGCAGCTGCGGCAGGACAATGCCGCCAAGAGCGTATACAATTTGGTGGGTTTCCAGACACACCTAAAATTTGGCGAGCAGAAGCGGGTGTTTTCTATGATCCCCGGACTGGAAAATGCGGAATTTGTCCGTTATGGTGTGATGCACCAGAACACCTTCTTGCAGAGTCCCAAGCTGCTGGATCGGTATTATGCCGACCGGCGCAATCCCCTGGTAGCTTTTGCCGGACAGATGACCGGTGTGGAAGGGTATGTGGAAAGCGCCGCCTCCGGTATGCTGGCCAGCATTGCCATGGCGGCCAAGGTACAGGGCAGGGAAGTGCCCGATTTCCCCAAGGAAACCGCCATCGGCGCTTTGGGCCTGTATATCAGTGATGAGCGGATCGAGAATTTCCAGCCTATGAATGTGAATTTCAGCATCGTAGCGCCGCTGGAACAGCGGATCCGAAAGAAAGCAGAAAAGAACCTGGCCATTGCCAATCGCTCTTTGGCGATTATCGACGAAATGGTACAGGCGGGTATTTAACGAAAGAAGGTGCGGCAATGAAAATTATTCTTGACGCAATGGGCGGCGACAATGCGCCCCAGGCACCTGTGCTGGGTGCCATCCGGGCAGCCAAGGATTTTGGTGTACAGATCACACTGGTGGGTCGCGGCGCAGAAATATTGAAGGTTTTGGGAGACAACGGCATCGACACCCTGCCTCAGGGCGTGGAAGTAGCCAATGCCGAGGATGTGGTGGATATCCACGAGGATCCCACCGCAGCGGTGAGAAAGCACAAAGACTCCTCCATGATGGTGGGTCTGAAAATGCTGGCCGACGGGGCAGGGGATGCCTGCATTTCCGCCGGATCTACCGGCGCGCTGCTCACCGGCGCAACCTTGCTTGTCAAGCGGGTCAAGGGTATCCGCCGGGCAGCTATGGGCCCTGTGATGCCCAATAAGGCCGGGGGAAAGACGGTCATTTTGGACTGCGGCGCAAACGCAGAATGCACCGCAGAATTTCTGCTGCAGTTTGGCGTGGTAGGCTCGCTGTATGCCAAAAAGTACTTAGGAATCCAAAACCCCCGGGTGGGTCTTCTGAACATCGGCGCAGAGGACACGAAGGGAACACCTCTGCAGAAAGAGGCCTACGCCCTGCTCGCCGACGCCCACGAAAAGGGTCTTATCAACTTTGTGGGCAATGCTGAGGCAAGAGATGTGCCTCTGGGCGCGGTGGATGTGGTGGTCTGCGACGGCTTCTCTGGCAATGTACTGCTGAAGTCCATCGAGGGAACTGCCATGTTTATGGGTAGCCTGATGAAACATAAGATTTTCAAGCGGAATATCCTGTCTATGATTGGATATCTGCTGTGCAAGAAGGGTGTGGATGAGGTGATGTCCATGCTGGACTACCGGGAAATCGGCGGCACTCCCTTCCTGGGCATCCGCAAGAGCGTTATCAAGGCACACGGCTCCTCCGACGCTCTGGCTTTCCGCAATGCGGTAAAGCAGGCGATGGAGGTGGCGAACGGCGATATTTCCGCAGAGCTGGAGCAGGGCCTGGCCGCAATGAAGGAGCTGCAGGGCAATGATTAAGGATTTGGAGATCGCTCTCGGGTATCGTTTTAAAAACATCACCCTACTGCAAAACGCACTGACCCATTCCTCCTA
>JAZNRW010000090.1:0-5235 GCA_045590835.1 Faecousia sp. | reverse complement strand
AACGGCAGCTCTGCCACAGCAGGTTATGAACGGTTAAAGCGGGATGTGCTGGCTTTTTCTCCTGATCTGTTGGTGGTCTGCTTCGGACTGAACGATGCCAATGCGGAGATGGACGGATTGGAAACCTACAAAACCGCATTGCGCAATATATTTACCACTGCAAGAGAGGCTGGTATTGAGGTCATATTTATGACCCCCAATATGATGAATACCCATGCCGGAAAAGTATCTCCCGGCGAGATTTTAGAACCGCTGGCAGATGTATTTGCCGCACGGCAGTTAAACGGCGTATTTGATGCTTATATGGATGCTGCACGGCAGGTGTGCCGGGAGGAAGATGTGGTTATTTGTGACTGCTATGCCATTTGGAAGAAGATGTATGAATCCGGCGTGGATACTACAAATCTGCTGTCCAACGGTTTGAACCACCCTACAAGAAAAATGCACGAATTGTTTGCATGGCAGCTTGTGCAGACTATCATAGAAAAGTAAAGGAGATTAGAGAATGAAAACAGTAAAAGATAAGTACCTTGTGGTAGGCGCAGACTTTGCCGGCTATCCGCTGAAGGAGGCGGTTGTTGCACATTTGGAGAAAAAAGGCTGGAAAATTACCGATGTGGGTGTGCGTGCTGATTCTGACCCCAACGATACTGACCTTATGTTCCATAGAGTAGGCCTTCGTGTGGGCGCAATGATCTCTGAAGGCGAATTTGAAAGAGCGTTGCTATTCTGCGGTACGGGTATGGGTATCCATATTGCCGCCAGCAAGTGTCCCCATGTCCACGCCGGCGTTGTAGAGAGCGTTCCTGCGGCACTGCGTGCCATTACCGGCAACGGTGTTAATGTGCTGGCAATGGGTGCGTTCTATGTGGCACCGGCTATGGGCTGCGATATTGCCGATGCCTACTTAAATGCAGAATTGGGCAGCGGTTATGAGTGGTGGTACAATTTCTATGAGTTCCATAAGCTGGCTATTGATGAATTGGAAGCCTTCAATTACGAGGAATACAAAGCAAATGGCTTTAAGGTAAATAAGTTAGGTGACTATCCCTTAAAGTTAGAAACCAAACCCGAATAGGAGATAGATATGGAAAATTGGCTTAAAAATGCGGTTGTCTATGAGGTCTATCCCCAGTCATTTTATGATTCCAACGGAGACGGAATCGGTGACTTGCCCGGACTGATTCAAAAATTAGACTATATCGAAGACTGCGGCTTTAATGTGATTTGGCTTCATCCTGTGAACGACAGCAGCTTCCGGGATGCAGGCTATGATATCACAGACTACTATAAGGTTGCGCCCCGATACGGCACCAATGAGGATTTTCAGGAATTCTGCCGTCAGGCCCATAACCGGGGCATCAAGGTCATCTATGACTTGGTAGCCGGTCATACCTCCATTGACCATCCCTGGTTTCAGGAATCGGCAAAGGATGAAATCAACGAATATACCAACCGCTACATCTGGACAAAAGGTACTTTCGAGGTTGGACCCGGAATCCGGGGATACAGCCAGCGAGATGGCAATTATATACCCAATTTCTTCTGGTCACAGCCTTCTCTGAATTACGGTTATGCCAACCCCACGGAAGACTGGCAGCTTCCTGTTGACCACCCGGACTGTATTGCCACCAAGGAAGAACTGAAAAAGATTATGTACTTCTGGATGGACATGGGCGTAGACGGTTTCCGTGTGGATCTTGCTCCCACTTTGATCAAGGGCGATACAGAGGGAAATGTGACCCGGGAATTTTGGCACGAACTGAAAGCCCATGTTAAGGCAAAGAATCCGGAGTTTATTCTGGTCTCCGAATGGGGCAAGCCTGCAAGAGCTGTTTGGACAGGCTTTGACTGCGACTTCTTACTGCATAGCTATCACCCCGCTTACACATCTTTGTTCCGACACGAAGAAGGCAGAAATGTTGCAAGAGAGTTTATCGGAAACAGCTATTTTGACAAGGCTGGAAAAGGCGATATCCGCATATTCTTGGATCATTTCCTTTCCGAATACGAGAAAATCGGAGAAGATGGCCACATTGGCCTGATTACCGGCAATCACGATCTACCCAGAATCGGTTATGGTCGAACACAGGAAGAAATGAAGGTAGCTATGACCTTTATTTTGACAATGCCCGGTGTTCCCTTTGTTTATTATGGCGATGAGATTGGTATGGATTTTGCCAAGGGTATTCCCTCGAAAGAGGGGGGCTATATCCGCACCGGCGCTCGTACACCGATGCAGTGGAACAGTCAGAAAAACCACGGCTTCACAGAAAGCGACGATCCCTATCTGCCTACAGATGCCAAGCCCGGTGCGCCTACTGTGGAGGCACAACGGCAAGACGAAAACTCCTTGCTGAATATGATCAGAACCTTGGTAAAACTGCGTACACAGAACAAGGGATTTTCTGATGTGTCCAATTTCAAGGTTTTGGCTGAGGGCTATCCCTTCGTTTATGAAAGAACAGTAGCCGGAAAGAAATTCCTGATTGCCCTGAACCCTTCCGCAGAAGAAAAGGTTTATGACCTTTCGGGCGTTGGGCAGGTCATCGTCAATCATAATGTGCAAATCCGTGAAAACGCTTTGTATATGGGTGGCATCAGTTGTTTGGTGGCGGAAATGCTATGAGTAAGAAAAGGGTCATTATCATCATTGCTATCGTATCTGTAGTTTTACTTTTAGCAGGTAGCATTTTGTTCATTATCAAGAAAGGGAACAAAAATATGGAAATCAAATGTATGAGCTTTAATATTTTGGGCATTGATGGCTATGACGGCTATTTGCCTGTTGGTGATCGGGCGCAGCATTTACAAACCTATTTAAACGAATCCGGAATGGATCTGATCGGTCTTCAGGAAGCGGGCAGTCACGACTACGATTGGCAAGGTTATTTTGTGAGCAAAATCGAGCGCGATGGCATTTATAAGGCTGTTTGCATCGGCAATGAAAAGGCATATGACGAGCAGGCATCCCGATATCCCGCAGGGCGTGTCTCTAATAGCGCAGGCCTGATCATTCTATATAAGGCAGACCGCTTTGACCTGTTGGAGAGCGGCAGCCAAAGATATTCTTCCACAGAATTGCAGGAGCGTCATTATCAGTGGGCAAAGTTTACCGATACATATACCGGAGAAACCGTATTTATGACCAATACCCACTGGTCCATCGACTGGGATGAGAACGGCAAGGTCAGTGCAGAGGCGGGCGATCAACACCGTACAACGCAGGCAAATGAACTGCGTACCTTCTGGGAAGAAAAAGTTGGCGACAGTTTGCTGTTTGCCACCGGTGACTATAACTGCCAGCAGAATTCCCAGTGGCTGCAGCTTGCCACTCAGGGCGTGTATAAGCCGGTAGACATCATTGTGGGCAACGAAGAACAGCACATCGACCATATTTTCTTGAATACGGATCGGGTGAAAGTTGTGGAGCATAGCTTCCTGAACGACCGGATCGTGCTGGAGGATGGCGAGCATCGGTATTCTGACCATGATCCTTTTGTGGTGACGGTCAAGTATAAGTAACAGAGGGTTGCGAAATAGAAATCCAAGAAAACTGCAAATGCGGCAAACAGCATATTTTTCATACTTAGATAATCGCCATAGAAGGTGCATAGGAGAATACTATGAATATTAATTATATCCACCCTGCAGATCAGCTTGTTATGTTCATGCAGCGTATTTATGACAAAGGTATGACCACTACTTCCGGTGGTAACCTTTCAATTTTAGATAACGACGGTAATATTTGGATCACTCCGGCTGGTGTTGATAAGGGCACGCTAAACCGTAATGACATTGTTTGTGTTAAACCGGATGGTACCATTGTTGGTATGCATCGCCCTTCATCGGAACTGCCTTTCCATGCGGCGGTATACAAAATGCGGCCGGATCTAAAAGCAGTATTGCACGCACATCCTCCGGCATTGGTATCCTTTTCTATTGTGAGAAAGAATCCGGATCTGAACTTACTGACATCGGTACAAAAAATGTGTCCCAGTATAAAGATTGCTACATATGCAGTTCCCGGAAGTGAAAAGCTGGGCGAAAATATTGGCAAGTGCTTTGCTGAAAACTGTGACATTGTATTGTTGGAAAATCACGGTGTTTGTATCGGCGCACCGGATATGTTCACAGCCTTCCAACGCTTTGAAACACTGGATTATACCGCGAATCTGGAAATACTTGCGAACCGAATTGGTAAGCCTAAATTCCTCGATGATGAAGCGTACAAGTTGTCACAGACCACAAATCATACCAAGATGGATGATTTTATTCCCGGCTCTCACAGTGTAGAGGAATTGGCTGCAAGACGAGATATGATTACGCTAATTCGCCGTTCTTATAAGCAAGGATTGTTCACTGCAACCCACGGCACATATTCCGTACGCCTGTCAGATGGCAGCTTTATTATTACACCCTTTGGCATGGATAGAGCCTATCTGGAAGAAGACGATTTGGTACGCGTGAAAGCAGGTATGAAGGAAATGGGTAAGACTCCTTCCCGTGCCGTAATGCTGCACCAAAAGATCTATGCCTACAATCCGGAAATCAGCGCAATTTTGCTGGCTCAGCCTGTTCATGCAATGGCTTTTGCTGTTACGGATACTGAGTTTGATCCCCGCACAATTCCGGAAAGCTATATCCTGCTTCGTGATGTGAAACGAATTTCTTATGAGGAATACTATTCCAAGCAAGATTCTGTTGCTGAGTATTTTGGCGAGGCAACACCGGCGGCTATGGTAGAAAACTGCTGTGTGATCGTTACCGGTAATACTCTTTTGCAGGCATTTGATCGACTTGAGGTTATGGAATCCACAGCACACTCTATCATCAATGCCTCTGCAATCGGACAGATCGTACATATCTCTGAAGAAGAAGTAGCAGATCTGAAAACGGCCTTCCATTTGGTGGATTAGTGGCGGGGTTGTACACCAAATGTGATGTTTTGAACAGTTTGAGTGCATATTTTTGGTACCTGCTATGTGGCATCTTAAAATAGTTTCCCCTTATTTTTCCCCTTATAGGGGTGATATAGGGTAGTAAATGGTGGTTAAAAGTGGTGCTAAAAAGTTTCGGTAACGCATATATTTGCCAATATATTACGAACTTTTGTTACAAAAAGTAATCACCTGGGGGAATTCAAATCCCTCCTTCTCCGCCATAGCCCAAAATCATAGAAACACAATGGGTTTTGGGCTTTTTCTTTGTCTTCTTTTGGTGAAATAGACCCCC
>JAZNRW010000089.1:0-3364 GCA_045590835.1 Faecousia sp. | reverse complement strand
TCAAAGGTAGGCTTCAGCGAAGCCAATATTATTGCGATCTACCTATTGGCGGTGTTGCTGACAGCCATCTTTACATCCACCCGGTCCAGCTATGTCCTGTCGGCTGTCGGCAGCTTGCTTGTGTTTAACTTCTTATTTACGACCCCACAATTTTCCCTGCGGGTATATGCAGACGGTGCACCTCTGACCTTTCTTATTATGCTCATCGCATCTCTGACAGTTGGCACTATGACAGACCGACTGAAGGGACAGACACGGCAATCTACCCAGGCGGCCTACCGTACCAATCTGCTGCTGGAAACCAACCAGATGCTTCAAAAGGCGGCATCTGACGATAAGATCTTCCAGACGGTCAGAACCCAGGTCGCAAAGCTTCTGGGTCGCCACGCCTCAGTGCTGCCCGGGGTTGTATCCAGCGGACGCAAGGACGCTCTGCAGTATCCCATCAGGGTGCAGGACAGAGTCTACGGTACGGTCATCATTGAGGGGAAAGAACCGTTGGAGGCATTTGAGAACAGCGTGCTGCTGTCCATATTGGGCGAGTGCGCCCTTGCCTTGGAAAACAGCCGTAACACCAAGGAAATGGAGGATGCAAAGCTGCAGGCTGAGCAGGAAAAGCTCCGCGCCAATCTTCTGCGCTCCATTTCTCACGATCTGCGCACACCTCTGACCTCCATTTCCGGCAACGCAGGTATGCTGCTTTCCGACCTGGAAAAGCTGGACAGCGATACCATACGGCAAATGTGCGGTGATATCTATGACGATTCCGCATGGCTGACCAATCTGGTGGAAAACCTGCTGGCGGTGACAAAGATCAAAGAGGGGCGTATGGAGCTGAAAATGCAGCCCCACCTGATCGAGGAGATCGTCTCTGAGGCCCTGCAGCATATCAGCAGAAAGCAGGACGAGCATTCCATCACGGTACACCACGAAAACGATCTGCTCCTTGCCAAGTGTGATGCCCGGCTTATCATTCAGGTCATTATTAACTTGGTGGACAATGCCATTAAGTACACCCCTGTGGGGTCTCATATTGATATTACCACCACCGGGGATCGGGATTTTATAGAGATCCGTGTGGCAGATAACGGCGCAGGTGTACCGGACAGCGAAAAGGAAAAGATATTTGAGATGTTCTACAGCGGCAGTAATCCCATTGCCGATTGCCGAAGAAGTCTTGGCTTGGGGCTGAGCCTGTGCCGATCTATCGTGAATGTCCACGGCGGCACCATTGCCGTTACCGATAATGAACCTACCGGTACGGTCTTTACATTTACTATTCCAGCCGGGGAGGTGGAAGTCCATGAATAAACCCTTGATCCTGGTAGTGGAGGACGATTCCACCGTCCGCAACCTCATTACCACCACATTAAAGTCAAACGAATACCGATTCATCACTGCGCCCACAGGTGAAGCGGCCATCGCGGCTGCTACCACCCAGCAGCCGGATATCTTGTTCCTGGACCTGGGGCTGCCGGATATGGACGGTATTGCCATCATCAAGCGGATTCGCAGCTGGTCACAAATGCCCATTATCGTCATTTCTGCCCGGAGTGAGGATGCCGACAAGGTTGCCGCACTGGATGCCGGTGCGGACGATTACCTGACAAAGCCCTTCTCCGTGACAGAGCTTCTGGCAAGGCTTCGGGTGGCTCAGAGAAGAATTTCTGCGGTGGCCAGCAACAGCGCAGACTCCGTGTTCCGTAACGGCGGACTGACCATAGACTACGGCGCAGGCTGTGTTACCTTAAGCGGCGAAGAAATGAAGCTGACACCCACAGAATACAAGCTGCTCTGTCTGCTGGCGAAGGATGCCGGAAAGGTCTTGACCCATACCTATCTGACTAACAAGATCTGGGGCAGCTCCTGGGAAAGCGATATGGCGTCCCTTCGTGTCCATATGGCAACCCTGCGTAAGAAGTTGGAAAAGGATTCCCAAACTCAGTATATCCAAACCCATATTGGCATCGGTTACCGGATGCTGAAGGTGGAATAAGGAAAGCTACGCGGACCACCTCAAACCCAAGGCGGTCCGTCAATTATTTACACTTTATATTCAAAAGTTATCTGTGTTTTGATATAATAACGATGAAAGGGGTGCTGGCCCATGAACATTGCGAAAATAATGATACCCAAGGCACTGACGGTTTTCCTGAACGAAAAGCAGACCGTCCGGCAAGGCTGGGAGATCATGACACGAAACGGATATACTGCTATACCTGTTTTGGACGCAGAGCAGCACTATATCGGAACTGTCAGCGAAGGCGATTTTCTGCGCCACATTCTCAACACCGGCTCGTTGAATAAAACCGATATGGAAAACCACAGAGCCAGAGAGCTTGTTCGCCGGGATTTCTGCCCGCCTATCAGCATTGACGCGGAAGAGACGGAGGTTGTTCATGCAGCCCTCAATCAGAACTTTGTTACCATCGTGGACAGCCGGAATACTCTCTGCGGCATTTTGATCCGTCGTGGTGTGATCGCGTATCTGGCAGAAAAGAATAGCATCCCAAGCAATGTATAATCTCTGCTAAAGGCAGGTGAAGGAGGGAATCATCTATATGGAATTAAAGATAGACGGGATCCAATGTGTTCCCTTGTGTGGTGAATCGCTTCTGCAGATCATCCATAGATTAGGTATGGGTGGAGCGAAGCTTTCAGAGAAACCTTTGGCCGCAAAAATTGCGGGTGAAGTGTTTAATTTGAATTACGTCCCTGTTCGGAAGACGGATACTGTATCGGACAGGCCCTCCATCCGCGCAGCAATGGCGGCATCGGGCGGAATCGTCCATTTGATTAAAATCGGAGATCCGGCAGGCAGAGAGGTGTATACCCGTACTGCCCAGTTTGTGATTTTCCTGGCTCTGTCACAGCTCTGGCCCAATGCCAAGGCTTCTATGGATTGCACCTTGGGACCTGCCTTGTATATCCACATTGAAAACGAGCCGGATTTTTCCGCTGAAAAGCTGAAAGCGCAAATTCAGAGAATCGTGGAACAGGACATTCCCCTGATCCGCAAAAGGATACCCAAAGAGGAGGCGGTCAAGCTGTTTTCGGCCCAGGGACGGGCGGATCAGACAAGACTTCTGCAATGGCGGGAGGCACCGCATTTTGATTTGTATTCTTACGGCGAGTTTGCTGACTACTATTACGGGGAATTGGCCCCTTCTACCGGGTATCTGCAAGTATGGGACATCATCCCCATTGACGGCGGATTCCTGTTTGTATTCCCGGATGAACTGGATGCAGATAAGCTCGGACAGTATGAGTCCATGCCCAACTTCTTCTCTGTATGCGCAGAAGGAGGGCGTTGGGGGCAACTGATGCAATGCCGGACTGTTGCGGATCTGAACGAAATGACCCT
>JAZNRW010000088.1:0-2139 GCA_045590835.1 Faecousia sp. | reverse complement strand
GCGTCAAAGCCCTTGGTAGGCTCATCCAGCAGCAGAATATCCGGTAGCGTCAAAAGCACCTTTGCCAATGCCGTGCGCTGCTGCTCACCACCGGAAATGTCATAGGGATGGCGATCCAAGAATTCCCGCAGACCACAAAGTTCTACAATTCGGGCAACCTCTGCATCCTGCTTTTCCTTAGAAATTCTCTCTCCCCGGAACACCTCGTACAAGTCCTCCCGGACTGTGCGTTTCACAAACAGCGTTTGGGGATTCTGGGGCAGGTGTCCCAGTTTGCCATGCAAGCGCACATCGCCACGATAGGCAGATCGTAGAGCAGAGATCACTTTCAAGGTGGTAGACTTACCTGCACCGTTGCCGCCGAGGATGGCGTAAAATTCGCCTTTGCGGAGAGCCAGAGAAAAGCCCTTCACTATGTCCGGGCTGTCCTTCTCATACCGGAACCACAGATCTTCACACTCTAAAGTTACTTCCTCCGGATATATCGGGGGATCTTTTTCCAAAAGGGGTAAGAATTTTTGCTCCTCAACTCGCTGAGTAAGGAAGCTGCTACCGTCACGGACAGTCATTGGGCAGTTAAGTTTCGTTTCCACCGCTGCCCAAACCCGCATGGCGGTGGGCATGGCAAGGAACATTCCGTTACCCTTATCCTTCAGCTGCAAGCCCACATTCTCGGGTCTGTCGTCGCAGATAATGGAGCCTTCGTCCATCACGATGACCCGTGTGGCAAAAGGAAAAGCTTCTTCCAAGCGATGTTCTGTCAGAATGATGGTAGTACCCAGTTCACGGTTGATCTTGCCCAGTAGCGCCAAAAAGTCAGCAGCAGCAATGGGGTCAAGCTGTGCGGTAGGCTCATCCAGCACCAGCACACCCGGCTGCATAGCCACAACAGAGGCCAGGCTTAGCAGCTGCTTCTGACCACCGGATAGCTCGGTGACATTTTTATAAAACCAGTTCTCAATGCCGAAGAAAGCGGCGATCTCAGCTACACGGCGGCGAATGGTGGGGGTGTCGTATCCCAAGCTTTCCAAACCGAAAGCCAACTCATGCCACACCTTGTCGGTGACCACCTGGTTTTCCGGGGATTGCAGAACATAGCCGATCTGCTGTGCCTGTTCTCTTTGAGACAGTTCGGACAGCAGCGTTCCCTGGTAGCGAATCTCACCGGAGAACAGACCATGGGGCGTTAAGCAGGATTTCAAATGCCGCAGCAGTGTGGATTTACCGCAGCCGGAGGGGCCGCAGAGGATCACAAACTCACCTTGCTGAACCGTAAAGGATATATTGCGAAGGGCCTTCTTCTCACCCTCCGGGTATGTAAAATCTACATTTTTGAATGAATAGCTTTCCATTTTCTCTCCTCTGCCCAGTTCAGCACCACAGGCATCAAACACAGAATCAAATAAACAAACTGAAAAGAAAGGGTCATGGTGTTAAGACCGATATAGCGGATACTTGGGAAATACCGGAAACCGAAGGCAGACACGATCAGGCCTGCCAAGACATAAAATCCGCAGAAACCCAAATAGAGCAGTGCCATCTTGTCTCGGTCATCAAAGCGGTAGATTGAAAAGGCGGTGCGCCCCTTCAATCCATAACCTCGGCTTTTCATGCTGTCAGCGGTTTCAATGGCATTTTCCAATGCCCAGGTAACCATAATGGACAGCACCGTAATAGCGATCTTCGTCCGATGCCAAAGAGATCCTTCCGAAATATTTCTGCCGATACTCCGTTGGGCATCTACCACCGCATCCATCTGTGCCTTAAACTTGGGGATAAACCGCAGAGTCATACTCAAAATCAGGGACATAGCCGGGATGATGCGGCCAAAGAGGTAAATGAACTTGTCGGAGGTAATGACCCTGTTGAAATTCATAAACCACAGCATCACCGTAGCGATCATAACACCGGAGGAAAGACCATAGAGAATGCTCTCCAAGGTCAGCGGATTTCCCGTGGGGAAATACAGCAGGATCGTCACACCCTCATGGCTGAATGCCGGGTTCACAAATGCTGTCAGCAGCATGATGGGCAAACACCATTTGAGTGTGAACAACACCGCCTTCTTCCCCTCTGCCTGCACCGCATAAATAACAGCACAAGTCGGAGGCCAAAGCGGTCTTAGGAAGACAAATTGGC
>JAZNRW010000087.1:0-3055 GCA_045590835.1 Faecousia sp. | reverse complement strand
CTGACAGAGTTTCTCCGGCAGCAGGGCTGCCAGTGTGTGCCCTACATCCCCGGCCGTCTGGAGGAGGGCTATGGTCTGAACCCCATTGCCATCGAGCACCTGCACTCCCTGGGCGTCAAGCTGATCATCACCGTGGACTGCGGTATCACCGCGCTGGAAGAGGCCCGGCTGTGCAAGGAGTTGGGCATTGACCTTGTGATCACCGATCATCACGAGTGCAAGGAGCAGCTGCCGGAGGCGGTGGCTGTAGTAGATCCCCACCGGCCCGACGGAGGGTATCCTCACAAGCTGCTGTCCGGCGTGGGCGTGGCATTCAAGCTGGCCGCCGCCCTTTCCGGCTCGCAGGAGGAGGTGCTGGAGCAGTTTGCTGACCTGGTGTGCCTTGGCACTGTGGCAGATGTGATGCCCCTGCATGGGGAAAACCGAACCTTTGTTGCCCGGGGTCTGCAGGCCATCCGGGACACCCACCGGCCCGGTCTTGCGGCGCTGATGGAGCAAAGCGGCTGCGACCGGCACACGGTCACTGCCTCCTCCATCGGCTATACCCTGTCCCCCCGGATCAACGCCGCCGGACGGATGGGGCAGATCGATCTGGCTGTGGAGCTGTTCCTCACCCGAGACCCCCAGCAGGGAGAAGCCTTGGCCAAGGCTCTGTGCGAGCTGAACCGCCAGCGGCAGGCTGTGGAATCAGAAATCTACCAGCAGGCTGTGGATATGCTGCCCCCGGGGCAGACCCCGGAGGCCATCGTGTTGGCTGACGAGAGCTGGCATCAGGGCGTGGTGGGCATCGTAGCCAGCCGTATCGCCGAGGAATACTGCTGCCCCACCTTCCTGATCTGTCTGGACGGAGATCACGGCAAGGCCAGCTCCCGGAGCTTCGGCGGCTTTAACCTGTTCAGTTCCCTGACGAATCTTTCCCACCTGCTGGAAAGCTACGGCGGTCACGAGCTGGCAGCGGGCTTTACTATCAACCGGCAGCAGATTGGCGCTTTCCGGGAGGGAATCTGCCGGCTTGCCTCCGCATTTTACTGTGGCACAGGTCCAAAAACCGCGCTGGAGGCCGACTGCGTGATCCCGCCGGAGCTGCTGACCCTACACAACATCGAATCTCTGGATGCGCTGGAGCCCTGCGGCAGCGGCTGTCCTAAGCCGGTGCTGGTGATGGAACACCTGCGGGTGGATCGAATCAGCCAAGTGGGCGGCGGGCGGCACATGCGCCTGCGGCTGGTGTCTTCCCGGGGCGCATTCAACGCCATCTATTTCTCCGCCACCGCCCAGACCGCCGCCATCGCGCCGGGGGATCTGGTGGATGTGGCTTTTATCCCCCAAATCAATGACTTCCGGGGTGAGCGGACAGTACAGATGAACATTCAGGACATCCGCCCCGCCTGCAACAGGGAAGTGGACTGCGATACCGCGGATTACCACCTCCTTCAGCGGAAAGAATTGGACGCTCCCACCGCCGCCCGGCTGCTGCCGGACCGGACTACGCTGGGACAGGTATGGCGGTATCTGTCGGAGATCGGGACTCCTGATCAGATGACACCCATTTGCCTGTGCCGGAAGATCGTACGGTGGTCCGGCGCGCCCTTAGGGCTGGGTCAGCTGCTAACCTGCCTGGATATCTTCCGGGATGTGGGTCTGCTGGAAACCCAAATGCTCCATAAACATATCAGTATCCGGCTGCTGCCGGTGACACAGAAGGCTGATCTTACCACCAGCCAGACCATGCAGCAGCTGCTGGCTGCGAAAGAGAGTTGATTCTATGGAAAGTTTTGCTGAACACTACGGCGCTATGTATCAGACGGTGAACCGATGCCTGCCCGGTGTGGACATGGAGCTTATCGACAAAGCTGTGGAATACGCCCGGGAAAAGCACAAGGATCAAAAGCGCAAAGACGGCTCTCCCTACATCATCCATCCTCTGGCCGTGGCCGCGCTGGTTGCGGAGATGGGTCTGGATATGGACGCTATCTTAGGCGCATTGCTCCACGACTGCATTGAGGACACCGATGCCCCCTTTGACGAGATCTCCCGGCTGTTCGGCCGCCCCTGCGCCGAGCTGGTGGAGGGCGTCACCAAGCTGACCCGGGCCAACTTCTCCTCCTCTGAGGAGGCCCAGATGGAAAACCTGCGGAAGATGTTCATGGCTATGAGTAAGGACATCCGGGTGGTGCTGATCAAAATCGCCGACCGGCTCCACAATATGCGCACCATGCAGTACCAGACTCCGGAAAAGCAGGTGCTCAAGTGCCGGGAGACTATGGACATCTACGCGCCCCTGGCCCACCGGCTTGGTATGCAAAAAATCAAGTGGGAGCTGGAGGATATCGCCCTGCGGTATCTGGATCCGGAATCCTACAGCAATATCACCGTGTATCTGTCCGCCCACAAGGAGCAGGACGAGGCCTTCATGCACACCATTCAGCAGAAGATCGCCACCCGGCTGGATGCTATGGGCATCAAAGCCACTGCCTACGGCCGGATCAAGCACGTTTACTCCATCTACCGGAAGATGAACGCCCAGGATAAAACCATGGAGGAGCTGTACGACATCTACGCCTTCCGGGTGATCGTGGACTCCATTCCCGATTGCTACAATGTGCTGGGTCATATCCATGACCTGTTTAATCTGGTGCCCGGGCGGTTTAAGGACTACATCTCCACCCCCAAGCCCAATATGTATCAGAGTCTGCACACCACCGTCATCGGCTCTCAGGGTATTCCCTTTGAGGTGCAGATCCGCACCTGGGATATGCACGAGACTGCCGAATACGGCATCGCCGCCCACTGGAAGTATAAGCAAGGCTCCGGCGACGGAGAGGAAAAGGACTTCGAGTGGGTGCGGCGGCTTTTGGAAAGCCAGCAGGACACCGACGCAGAGGACTATGTGAACTCTATGAAGATCGATATGTTCGACGACGAGGTGGTCACCTTTACCCCCAAGGGCAAGATCGTGGGTCTGCCCGCCGGTTCCACGCCCATCGACTTTGCCTATGCCATCCACTCCGGCGTGGGTAACTCCATGGTGGGCGCCAAGGTCAACAACCGCATC
>JAZNRW010000086.1:0-47774 GCA_045590835.1 Faecousia sp. | reverse complement strand
GAGGATGAGGGATTCGAACCCCCGCAAACGGAGTCAGAGTCCGGTGTGCTACCGTTACACTAATCCTCTATCGCACGGACAAATGTTATTATACGCAAATCGTCAAAAATGTCAAGAACATTTTTCCGGTTTTGCAAATATTTTTCTGTCCGGTCTATTCCTGTTCCCAGGGGAAAGGCTGCCCCTTCAGCACATGATTGCGCAGATAGGCAAAGGTCTTCTTTTCCCCCTGGTCCCGCAGCATCTGCAGCAAGTATGCCAGCTCCTGCCGGGTCTGGGGATGCATACGGTGCTTTTCCAGGCTTCTGTCAAAGTATGTGTAGGCAGACGCGTTTGTATACGCCTTGCCTGCATAGGTTTTGCACGCCGCCCGCCGGTCCATCACCATCTCCACCAGATATTTTCGAGGCATGGGAAGTGACTCATACTGGCGGGTCTGCAGATTCAGGTCTGTCCAATATTCATAATGGTGACGGTTTCTGCCCTTATGGTGCATCCAGGACTCACTGTAGCCCTTGTCTTCCCGCTCCGCGTTATTGGGGCTTCGATTGCCCTGGTAGTATCGGATGCCGTTGAGAAACTCCGTAGGCGCGTATTTGGACAGGTCATGGGTCAGACCCTGCCAGATCAGGCCTACCCGGAAACAGCCTTCCATCACCAGCAAGCGGTGTTTTGTAATTGTTTTGAAATGTTGCCACAGCTTCATATGCTACCGTCCCCCCTACTTGATTTATTATACATCTATGATCCCAAAAATGCAAGAATCATACGCAAGAGGCTTGACCGGTTAGGCCAAGCCTCTTGATTGCAGTGATTTGATGATTTCTACGCTGTAAGGAAGACGGATCATCATCATCCTTTATCATAACAGGATAATAAGTATCGTCAATGTTGAAGGTGGTCAAAGATAGCCTGCTCTTTATATTTTCTCTTCAAGCCACGCTTTTAGAGCAGTTCTGCCATCTTCGCTCATAGGGAAGGTCGCATTTCCTTCGATCTGGCTCTTTTCATAGCACAGTGGGCCATGCCAGTATTCTGCAAAGATGGAGCTGTTTTCCATATCCACCTCTTTGGGCGTCAGCATTTCCACATTGGGAACGATCTTAAACCGAAGCTGCCCGCAGGACCCGGTGAAGGGATTGTTCATAGCGAAGGTGTGCAGAGTCGGTAGAAAGATATCCGGCATCTTACTCACCAATCAGAGCTTCCATCTCATCCAGCAGTTCGCCGAACAGCTGCAGCGCTTCCTCAACAGGCGCAGGACCGGTCATATCCACACCGGCGCCCTTCAACAGGTCAATGGGGCTCTTGGAGCAGCCGCCGGACAGGAATTCCAAGTACTTCTTCACTGCAGGCTCACCTTCTGCCAGGATCTTCCGGGACAGGGCGATGGCCGCAGAGTAGCCGGTGGCATACTGGAACACATAGTAGTTATAGTAGAAATGGGGAATTCTTGCCCATTCCATAGCGATCCGGTCATCCACCACCATATCCGGTCCGAAGTATTCCTCGTTCAGGCGGCGGTACTCGGCGCACAGGGCATCGGCAGTCAGGGTCTGACCCTTGGCAGCCATCCGACCGATATTCAGCTCAAACTCGGCGAACATAGTCTGGCGGTAGAGGGTGCTCTTGAACTGCTCTAGGAAGTGGTTGATAAGATAGATCCTCTCCTTCTTATCAGTGGTCTTATTCAGCAGGTATTCCATCAGCAGCGCTTCGTTGCAGGTGAAGGCTACCTCTGCTACAAAGATTACATAACCGGCGTCAATGGGGTTCTGATGCTTGTTGGACAGATAAGAATGCAGTGCGTGACCCATTTCGTGAGCCAAGGTAAACTGGCTGTCCAGGGTTCCGGAGTAGTTCAGCAACACAAACGGATGTACCGCTGCGCCGGCGGAATATGCGCCGCTGCGCTTGCCCACATTCTGATAGACATCGATCCAGCGGTTTTCAAAGCCTTCCTTCAGCACCTTGCGGTAATCCTCACCCAGAGGCGCCAGCGCGTCATAGACGGTCTGCTTAGCTTCGGCAAAGGGAATGTTCTTGCCCACATCAGCAACCAGCGGTGCGTACACATCATAGAAATGCAGCTCGTCCACGCCCAGCATCTTCTTACGCAGGCGGACATACCGGTGCATCTTATCCATATTCTTATGGACCGTATCGATCAGGTTCAGATACACAGAGGTAGGCACATTGGTATTGTCCAGAGATGCCTCAAAGGCATTGTCATACTTTCTTGCCTCAGCAAAAAACTTCAGCTGCTTATTCTGGGCATTGAGCAAGGACGCAGCGGTGTTCTTGTAACCGGTGAAGCCATCATACAGGCTCTCGTAGGCATTCTTCCGCAGAAGCCGGTCAGTACCGCTCTGGATGGGTACAAAAGTACCCTGGGATACGGCGTGAGAATTACCGTCAGAATCCACGGCATCGGCAAACTTAATATCCGCATTGGCAAACATACCGTAGGTGTCGCTGGGTGCCTGGGAGATCTCACCGGCGGCTGCCAGCAGCTTCTCCTCGGCGGGAGACAATACATGATCCTTCTTCCGGCGCATATTGGTCAGATACCGGCGGTAACGCTCCAGCTTGGGGCATTCGGCGTAGAAGCTGTTCAGCGTATCGTCGGAGATCGCCATAATCTCGGGAGTCTCAAAGCTGAGCGCCGCGCCCATCGCCACAACCACGCTCATAAACTTGCCACGCATAGCCTGATAGGTGGCATTGCGGGTGTCCACATCCGCCTTGCGCATACAGTAGTTACCCAGCAGGTGACCACGGGCATCGGACATTTCCATCTTGTACAGGTACTCATACAGGGTCTCGCCGCTCTGGCTGAGACGGCCCGCATAGGCAGCCAGCACATCCTTTTCTGCATTCAGCGCTTCCAGCTCCTGCTCCCAAGCCTCATCGGTAACAAACAGGTCCTCGGTTGCCCAGGTATCCTCTACAGGGATCTCACAGCGTTCTCTGATTTTCGTGGTGTCAGCCATAGTGTTCCTCCTAAATTGCTTTTTTCGTTATTATAACACACCCGGAAGAAATTGCAATGCAGACTTGTTTTTATTTTACAAATGTGGTAAAGTGTCAAACGGTGATTGATTTATGAAACAACAACTCCGGGGCAGCCTCGCCCTGATATTTGCAACCATTATCTGGGGTTCTACCTTTGTTGCCCAAAGCGTGGGCATGGACCATATCGGCCCATTTACCTTTCAGGCCGTCCGCTGCGGTCTGGGTGCTTTGATTCTGATCCCCATTGTGTGGATCGCTGACAGAATCCGAAAACCCAAGGACGGAAAGACCTTCCTGTCCCGCTGGGCTGACCCAAAACTATTGAAAGCCAGCCTGTTTTGCGGCATCCCGTTGTTCCTGGCCGCCAATCTGCAGCAAATGGGCATTGTGGATACGGATGCGGGAAAATCTGCTTTTTTAACCGCGATGTACATTGTGTTCGTTCCCATTTTGGGAATCTTTCGGAAGCAGAAACCCTCCAGGTGGGTCCCCCTCAGTGTGCTGTTAGGTGTTGCCGGTCTGTACTGTCTGAGCTGTATGGGTGTGACACAAATCAGCACCGGCGATCTTCTGCTGCTGGGCTGCGCGCTGGCCTTCGCAGTACAGATTCTGTTCGTTGACATCTATGCCAATCAAGTAGATCCCCTGCGGCTGAATTGCCTGAACAGTTTGATCTGCGCCGTGCTGTCTGCCGCGGTTATGGTGTTTACGGAAACACCCTCCTGGGCAGCTATCGGTAGCTGCGCCGGGTCTTTGGCATATGCAGGTTTCCTCTCTATGGGCGTTGCCTATTCCCTGCAGATCATCGGGCAAAAGCACGTGGAACCCGCTGCCGCTTCCCTACTAATGAGTCTGGAGTCGGTATTTGCCGTACTGTCCGGTTGGCTGATCCTAAAAGAGCGGCTGACTTTGTGGGAAGGTATCGGCTGCGTACTGGTATTTGGCGCAATTATTCTTTCCCAACTGCCGGACAAGGAACAAGCCAAGAAAACAACGAGAGTGCTGCCCTAAGCACTCTCGTTGTTTTTTCTCACAATACGAGAGTGAATTCCACACTTTCGAGGTTGCTTTCTCACTGTCGTACCATTAGAATGAGAGTACACCAAACACAAGGAGGTACCCTTATGGAAGCGAAAACCATCGGTTCTTTTATTGCTGCACTGCGTAAGGCGCAGGGACTCACGCAAAAAGAGCTGGCAGAAAAGCTGGATGTGTCCGACAAGTCCGTCAGCCGTTGGGAACGGGATGAAGGTCTTCCGGATCTGTCCTTGATCCCTGTGATTGCCGAAATTTTCGGCATCACCTGCGATGAACTACTCCGAGGCGAACGCAAACCCGAGGACGAGCGGGATAGCACCTCCCCAAAAGGAGAAAAGCAACTGCAAAGGATCCTGCTTTCCGGCTCAAACCGTTTTCAGAACCGTTCGTATATCGCAATTGGCATCTATGTGCTGGGTCTGATCGTGCTATTTATCGCAGCTTTTGGCTATAACAAAGCGGGGGTTGGCTTATTGATTGGATGCGCCTTTTATCTTGCTGGAATTATCTGCCAGATCATCTTTAAGAACCAAGCGCTTTTATGTGTTGCAGATAACGATTTTAACCAGCAGGATGTATGGCGATACAGAGAACGGGTTGTAAGATTTGCCCAATGCTCCGTTGGCTTTGGTATCCTCCTGGCAACCTTCAGTCTGCCTTTGTTGAATATTCTTTCCCTGCTGATAGCAAGAAATTATGCAGACATTTGGACGCTTCTTTTGTTTGTTGCGCGAAAGCTGATATTCCCTTTGATCGCAGTTGGCGTTTGGTATCTGATTTGCCAGATCCGGTATAAGTCTATGATCATAAGCGGAACGATTCAGATCACCCCGGAGCGCGCTACCATTCGAACGGAAAACAAGCAAGTTAAGCGCAAATGCACGAAATGGTTGCTGATCGCTGTGGCAGCAACACTTTCCATTCAGATTCTACTGAATCTGTTTTTGCCTGTTTCCTTATTTGAAGAACCCACCCGGGTATTCGATGATTATGAAAGCTTTACCGTCTTTATGGAGCGGGATATTAATACCGATGTGGAGAAAATCCGGGTAAAGACACTGAAAGATCAGGACGGTAATATTCTTTGTCAGTATGTGAACAGAAATTCCTCCGTGAAGCAAATCCGATACGAAGGCACAATCGACAAATACCTTCCCATTTCTGTGTATACCACTGGAAATATGACGATTTACAACGCAAGTATGAAGGTCATCAATATCTGTATGCTGATCCTGTATCCTATGGAAACAGCCATTGCCGCGTTCTGTTACTTCATAAAACGAAAAAATGAGCCCGCTTAAGCGGGCTCATTTGTTTTACTGCTTTGCTACGATGTCACGGGCCACATGGACACCGCTGGCGGAGGCGTGGGACAGGCTGTGGGTAATACCACTGCCGTCACCGATGATATACAAGCCTTTATGGCAGCTTTCTAAATGCTCATCCACCGCAACTTCCATATTGTAGAACTTCACTTCCACGCCATAGAGCAGGGTGTCGTCGTTGGCCGTGCCGGGAGCGATCTTATCCAGCGCATAGATCATCTCGATAATGCCATCCAGAAGCCGCTTGGGCAGTACCAGACTCAAATCACCGGCTGTTGCATTAAGGGTGGGCGTCAGGAAGGAGTCGTTCATCCGGTTGGGAGTAGAACGCCGTCCGCGGATCAGATCACCAAAACGCTGGACGATCACACCGCCACCCAGCATATTGCTCAGCCGGGCAATGGACTCGCCATAGCCGTTACTATCCTTAAAGGGCTCAGAGAAATGCTTGGCAACCAGCAGCGCGAAGTTGGTATTATTAGTCTGCTTTTCAGGGTCTTCATAGCTATGGCCATTGACCGTGACAATACCGTTTGTATTCTCGTTGACCACCGCGCCTCTGGGATTCATGCAAAAGGTGCGAACCAGATCGCCGTACTTCTGGGTGCGGTAGAGGATTTTGCTCTCGTATAGCTCGTCAGTCAAGTGGGAAAAAACTTCTGCAGGCAGTTCCACACGAACGCCAATGTCCACCCGGTTGGACTTTGTGCTGATGTTTAAATCCTTGCACACGGTTTCCATCCATTTACTGCCGCTGCGGCCAACAGAAATGATGCACTTTTCGCAGGTATAAGTACTGTCTGTGCAGCGAACCTCATAACCGCCATCAATACAGCCCACAGACACAACGGGAGTGTCAAAGAAGAAATCCGCCTTATCCTTCAGATCATTATACAGGTTTTCCAGCACCACATAGTTGATATCCGTTCCCAAATGGCGCACAGAGGCCTCCAATAGATGCAGGCCATTCTGAATACACAGCTTCTTAAATTTGGAGCCGGCAGTGGAATACAGCTTCGTACCCTCTCCGCCGTAACGCATATTGATTTCATCCACATAATGCATCAGCTCCAGAGCTCGCTGCTTGCCGATGTACTCATGGAGAGTACCACCGAAGTCGTTGGTGATATTATACTTACCGTCGGAAAATGCGCCTGCGCCGCCAAAGCCATTCATGATGGAGCAGCTTTTGCAGCCGATACAGCTTTTTATCTTATCGCCGTCAATGGGGCAGTGACGCTTGCTCAGCTGATGACCAGCATCGAAGATTCCGATTTTTAACTGGGGATTCAATTTCACCAGCTCATAGGCAGAAAAAATGCCGCCAGGACCGGCGCCAATAATCAATACATCGTAATTCATGGAATGCCTCCAACTTCAAATATATGTTAGTATAGCATTCTTTTATCTATTTTGCAACTGTGAATGTAAAACGAACCGGCAGAAACCTGCCGGTTCGTTTTACATTATTGCTTATCTGCGGCGATGATGCGTTTCATCGCCTCGATCCCTACCCGGATTGCACCGGAGGTATCCTCGGTCATAGGCATGGCAAGGCCTGCCTTTTCCCGCTCCTGATTCCACACAGCGTGGAAGCAGCTGCCGCAGCGGACGCCCAGAGCTGCCGCTACCACAAAGAGAGCGGCCGATTCCATCTCGCTGGCCTTAACCCCCAGACGCTTCCAGCTCTCCCACTTCTGCAGCAGGTCATAGTACACAGGACTTCTCTCAGGAGCATGCTGTCCGTAGAAGGAGTCCTTGCACTGAACCACGCCTACATGGGTGGGATAACCCAGCTCTTCGCTGGCAGCCTTCAGCGCGGCTGTAACGGCAAAATCAGGAACTGCCGGGAACTCGATAGGCGCGTATTCCAAAGAAGTATGCTCATACCGGATGGCGCCGCTTGCAACCACCACATCACCGGGCTTTACATCCATGTGGATACCACCGCAAGTACCAATGCGAATGAAGGTATGGGTGCCGATGGCCGCAAGCTCCTCCATGGCAATGGCGGCGGAAGGGCCGCCAATACCGGTGGAGCAGACGGAGACTTTCTCCCCCAGCAAAGTGCCTGTATAGATGTTGTACTCCCTGTTCATGCCCACATGGACCGGGTTGTCAAAATGGGCAGCAATTGCTTCACAGCGGCCGGGGTCGCCAGGCAAGAAGCAATACTTACCTACATCACCCTCTTGGCAGCGAATATGAAATTGCATTCCGATGTCCTGCATAAGAATCCTCCTTAAAAGCTATCAAACAGATTGACCTGACTGGTGTCGGGCAGGTCACCAAAGGCGCCGGCCTCTTTGAGCATTTGCATATGGGTCTTGGAAACCTTGGGACAAGCTGCCGCGATTTCCTCGATGGACAGGAAGGTCTTCCCCTCCCGGCCGTTCATCAGATCCCATGCGGCGCTCTCGCCAAGGCCTGAGATGGCCACAAAGGGCGGGATCAGCCTGCCGTCCTTCATCAGGAACTTGGTGGCGTGGCTTTCGTAGATACTGATGGGGGCAAACTCAAACCCCCGCAGATAATACTCATACGCCACTTCCAGAGTGATCAGCAGATCCTCATCTTTGTTGGTGGCATCTTCGTTATTCTCAATGGCCTTAATGTTGGCGACCACCGCATCCATGCCCCCTGTCATCAGGCTGGCATCAAAACCACCCTTCTGGCTGCGGCGGTAGAAATAGGCCGCATAGAAGGCCAGCGGGTGATAGACCTTGAACCAGGCGATCCGGAACGCCATCATACAGTACGCCACTGCGTGGGCCTTGGGGAACAGGTACTTGATCTTCTTGCAGGAGCCGATGTACCAATCCGGCACCCCTGCCGCCACCATCTCCTCCTCCGCGCCGGCGGGCAGACCCTTGCCCTTTCGGACGGATTCCATGATCTTGAAGGCCCGCTTTTCCGGCATACCGCAGCTGATCAGATACAGCATAATATCGTCACGGGCGCCGATGGTCTGGTCCACCATCGCCGTTCCGGAGACGATCAGATCCTTGGCGTTGCCCAGCCACACATCCGTGCCGTGGGTATAGCCGCAGATCCGCACCAGAAAGTCAAATTTGGTGGGTTTGGTATCCAAAAGTACCCCCCGGGTAAACCGGGTGTTAAACTCCGGTACACCCACTGCGCCGGTAGGTCCAAGGATCTTGTCATCCTCATAACCCAGAATTTTGGAGCTGGTGAATATGGACATCGTACCTTTGTCATCAAAGGGGATGGTCTTGGCATCCACGCCGGTCATATCCTCCATCATCCGGATCATGGTGGGGTCATCGTGGCCCAGCATATCCAGCTTCAGCAGGTTCTCCTCCATGGAGTGGTATTCAAAGTGAGTAGTAATCTGGTCGGAGTTGGGGTCATCCGCCGGGTGCTGTACCGGGCAGAAATCCCAAATCTCATTCTCCTGCGGAATGACCACAAGACCACCCGGGTGCTGACCGGTGGTACGCCGTACGCCCACGCAGCCGGCTGCCAGTCGGTTGATCTCCGCGCCGGGAGCGGATATGCCCCGTTCCTGCAGATATTTTTTCACATAGCCGTAGGCTGTCTTCTCCGCCACCGTACCAACAGTACCCGCCCGGAACACATGGGACGAACCGAACATAGAGATACAGTATTTGTGGGCTTCTGCTTGGTATTCACCGGAGAAATTCAGATCAATATCCGGTACCTTATCACCGCCGAAGCCAAGGAAGGTCTCGAAGGGAATGTTAAACCCGTCCTTTTCCAGCTGGGTTCCGCAAAGCGGACACAGCATATCCGGCAGGTCTGCGCCACAGTTGAATTCCTTGGGCACGTCCACAATGGTATGCTTGCAGTCAGGATTAGGACAGCGGTAGTGGGGCGGAAAAGAGTTTACCTCCGTAATGCCGGACATGAAGGCTACGATGGACGAGCCAACCGAACCACGGGAGCCTACCAGATATCCGTTATCCAGAGAATTCTGCACCAGACGCTGGGCGGACATATAGATCACATCGTAGTGACAGGTGATAATGTCGTTCAGCTCTGTCTCCACGCGCTTAACAAAGAGTTCCGGAGGATTGTCGCCATAGAGCCGGTGGAACTTCTCGTATACAAGACTCTTCAGATCCTCCACGGAGTTTTCGATCTTAGGCGCAAACAGATTGTGGGGCACAGGGCGGATCAGATCGCACATATCCGCAATATAATTGGGGTTGGTGACCACCACCTCATAGGCCTTCTCCTCACCCAGATAGCTGAATTCCTCCAGCATCTCGTCGGTGGTGCGGAAATACAGGGGGTTGGGTCGGTCACAGTCTTCAAAGCCCTTGGTGGCCAGCAAAATTCGGCGGAAGACCTCATCCTCGGGATTGAGGAAGTGCACATCGCCTGTGGCAACCACAGGCTTGCCCAACTCCTCGCCCAGACGGACAATCGTCCGGTTAAACTGGCGGATCTCCTCCAGATCGCTGACGATCCCCTTGCCCAGCATAAAGGCATTATTACTCAGAGGCTGGATCTCTAAAAAGTCATAGAAGGAGGCAATTCGTTTAAGTTCATCGTCACTTTTTCCGTCCATGACGGCCTGGTACAGCTCTCCCGCTTCACAGGCAGAACCGATCAGCAGGCCCTCCCGCAGCCGGAGGATCTCAGACTTGGGCATTCTGGGCTGACGCTTAAAGTACTCCAGGTTGGACAAAGAGATCAGTTCATACAGATTTCGCAATCCCAGCTGGTTCTTGGCAAAAAGAATAATATGCCGCGCCTGCCGATTACTGATGCGGCTCTGCGCGCGTAGGGTCTCCATAGCAGGGTTAATGCTCTGCAGGTTATGGATGTCCATCTCCTCCAGCTTTTGCAGGAGTCTGTCCATAATGAGGCCGCAGGTCACCGCATCATCGGCGGCCCGGTGGTGGTTAAATTCCGGCAGACTTAAGGCATTAGCCACCACATCCAGCTTGAATCTGCTTAATTGGGGCATAAGATTTTGCGACAGAATCAAGGTATCGGCAGAGGTAAAATTGTAGGGATAACCCAGCTTTTCACAGGCCGCCCGGATAAAACCGGTATCAAAATCCGCGTTGTGGGCAACCAGCACCCGGTCTCCCACAAATTCCAAAAACCGGGGCAGCGCCTCTTCAATAGACGGGGCGCCCACCAGCATACTGTCGGTAATGCCGGTCAGATCAATCGTCTCCCGCTGTAGCTTTTTATGTGGGTTTACGAAGGTCTGGAATCGGTCAATCTCCTGTCCGTCCTTCATAATGACCGCACCGATCTCGATGATCTGGTCATGCTTGGAGGATAGGCCTGTGGTCTCCAGATCGAAGGCCACAAACGCATCGTGCAGGTTCATATCCCGGCTGCCGTGGACAACGATCCGGTCGTCTACATCGTTTACATAATATCCCTCGCAGCCATAGAGGATCTTAATGGTCTCGTCTGTTCCGGCCACCTTAGGCGCGCCCTTCCAGTCCTCAAGGGTATGCAGGGCGTCGGTAAAAGACTGGCAACAGCCGTGGTCGGTGATGGCAATGGCCTTATGACCCCAGGCAGCTGCCTGCTTGATAGCAGCCTTGGTGTTGGTCAGTGCGTCCATATTGGACATGATGGTATGCAGGTGCAGCTCCACCCGCTTAGGCCCTTCAGCCTTGTCTGTGCGCTTTTCCATAGCGCCGGGCATCATCGAGAAGGGTTTGAGCACCATTTCATTATCAAATTGATTGATTTGGAGTCTGCCCTGTACTTTCAGCACAGAGCCAACTTTTACATTCTCCAAAATGGGTTTTGCTTCGCTGTTCTCCATAAAGCGGTTGATCCGCACAGAGCCGTAATTGTCGGTCATATCGAAATTGATGACCCAGGCGTTGCGTTTTTTCAGTTCTTTGTGCTCCACACTGAACACACGGCCTTCCACGATTACGCTACCCATATCCAGGTTCAGTTCTTTCATGGGAACTGTCTTACCCTTGAAAGGTTTGCCATAGAAGGCAGGATTGTCCGATGCAATCTGCTCCTTGGGGGCAGCGGGCGCTACTCTGGGCAGGTCAGAAATCATACTTCCCCGCATTTTGGACATAGCTTCGTAAAGCGCCTTGCCCTCCAGCACTTGACCAGGGTGGATTTCCACAGTGACATCTGCAGCGAATCGTTCCCGGAGCTGTCTGATTACCGCAGGCGCACATTCCTGCAGGGTATCCTTGCCGTTGGCCTTCAGATGAATATGCAGGGTATTCTCCTCCCACTGCCACTGGGCGCCTGCCAGAGATCCACGGCTCATGGAGTTTTCCGCCATAAACAGAGCCATCAGTTCCTCCGGCTCTATCTGCTGCAGCTGGTCTGCCGGATGCGTCGCTGTAACTTCCACCTGCTGCAGACCGTAGGACATGGCAATTTCCCGTCCCACCTGTTCTAAGTGGCGGGACGGAATATACTGCTCCGTGTGGATCGCCACCGACACCCGCCGATTCTGGGGGTCAATATCGGCAGCAGCAATGGCCGCCTGAGAAAGTACCTGCTTTAGGTCTTCAGGCGGCGCATAGTCCGGGAACATATTCAGGAAAAATACCTGCTCAGCCATAATATCCTCTTATAGTTGCTCAATACGCTTTAGTAGTGCGGGCAGCAATTCATCGTAAGGAAGCTTACAGATCTGCTGTCCCTTTTCAAACAGCATGCCGCAGCCGTCGCCGCCGGCAATGCCGATATCGGCCTCCCGGGCTTCCCCGGGGCCGTTTACCACGCAACCCATAACCGCAACGGTAATGGGTTTTTGGCAATCTTTTAACGCTTCATCCACTTGATTCACAAGACCGATGAGATCGATCTGGGTACGCCCGCAGGTGGGACAGGAAATAATATTCACGCCCTCTTTCCGCAGGCCTGCGGCCTTCAAAATATCCTTGGCCGCGTAGACCTCCTCCACAGGGTCGTCGGTAAGGCTGACGCGGATGGTATCGCCGATGCCATCCAGCAGCAGCGCGCCGATACCCATAGCGGACTTCATCAGGCCCATCCGCACAGGACCGGTTTCGGTGACACCAATGTGGATGGGATAGTCACACTTCGACCGGAACAGCCGGGCAGCTGCCACCATGGTGGGTACATTGGAGGACTTCATGGACACACAAGTGTCGTAAAATCCGTACTTTTCCAGTAATTCCAGATGCTGGAAGGCGCTCTCCACCAGTGCTTCCGCCGTGGGGTGAGAGTACTTTTCCAGCAGTTTCTTATCCAGGCTTCCCCCATTGACGCCGATCCGGATAGGAATGTTCCGCTCCTTACAGGCGGCAACCACCGCCTGCACATTCTCCTCCCCGCCGATGTTGCCGGGGTTGATGCGGATCTTGGAAGCGCCTGCCTGAGCAGCCGCGATAGCCAGCTTGTAGTCAAAATGGATGTCCGCCACCAGGGGCAATGGGGATTCCTTACAAATCTCCCCAAAAGAAGCGGCCGCTTCCTTATTGGGCACTGCAAGGCGTGCGATCTGGCAGCCTACTGCCGCAAGAGACCGGATCTGGCTAAGAGACCCTGCCACATCGGTGGTCTTGGTATTGAGCATGGACTGGATCACCACCGGGGCTCCGCCGCCGATGGGGATTCCGCCCACGCAAATTTGTCTAGTCATAAATTACCTCTTCACAATGACAAAAATATCCTTGAAGAAAATCAGTGCCATCAGCGCCAGCAGCAGGATCATGCCCGCGCCGTGGATATAGCCTTCATATTTGGGATTGAGTTTCTTTCTTGTAATGCCCTCAATGGCGCTGGTCAGCAGCAGGCCTACCACCCGTCCGCCGTCCAGGGCGGGAATTGGCAGCAAATTCATTACCGCCAGATTGATGGCAATGAATCCACCTATTGACAACATACTCAGTAGCGCATCAAGAGCACTCGGTGCTGCCTGGGCGGTATCAGACATGATCTGCACAAGTCCCACAGGGCCAGTCATATCCTTCAGACCCGCCTGCCCTCTAAACATCATCTGCAGGCTGACTCGCACCGTCCGTACAGTATTGATGCAGCTCTTCCAGGCGGTGGCCAGCTTACTGCCAAAGGTTGCGTCCACAATCGTGAAGCTAAAACCATACCGCATGGAACTGCCGCCGTCCGGATCTGTAAACTCGTGTTTTTCCATCAACAGGTCATCCAGAACCACCCGTTCGCCGTTCCGCTTTACCACCAGATCGTGGACATCTCCGGGATTCAGCGCCAGAAACATGGAAAAGTCGGATTGCAGATAGATCTTCTCACCGTCAATTTCCAGAATCTCGTCGCCAACATGCAGGCCTTCCTCACTGACAACGGTACAGCCGGGTTCTGCGTACTCGATCACAGGTACAAGGAGCTGCTTGCTGGGCATGTATACGATCACCATGATCAGAATGCCAATCAGAAAGTTCATCGCAGAGCCGGCAACCAGAATGATCAGCCGCTTCCACCAGGCCGCCTTCTGGAATGACCGGGGGTCATCGGTATCCTGATCCTCACCCTCCATGGCGCAATAGCCGCCGATGGGAATGCAGCGGATGGAGTAGAGGGTCTCCCCCACCTGCTTTTTAAAAATCGCAGGGCCCATAAACATGGCAAATTCATTTACCCGGACACCGGAGGCTTTCGCCGCCAAAAAGTGTCCCAGCTCGTGAACAAAAATCAAAATACTAAAAAGAAGTATCGCAAAAACAATGCTCATTATTTTCCTCGCTTAGTTTTTCATTTCCCGGCGCACAGCCTCCCGGGCCAGCCTGTCTGCCTCCAGAATCTGCTCCAGCGTGGGCTGGGCAATAAAGGGTACCGCTTCCACCGCCCGGGAAACCAGATCATAGATATCATAGAAGCCGATCTCGTCATTAAGATACATAGCCACCGCTTCTTCATTGGCGCCGTTCATGGCAGGGCAAGCCGTGCCGCCCTTTTTGGCGCAGGCTCTTGCCAGAGCGAGGCACGGGAACGCCTCCATATCCGGCTCTGCAAAGGTCAGGCTGCCGCAGGTCAACAGATCCAGGGTGTCCACCGGGCAGTTCGCCCGCTCAGGGTAGGTCATAGCCAGCTGAATAGGCAGACGCATATCGGGACTTCCCATTTGGGCCATCACCGCACCGTCCGTGAACTCCACCATGGAGTGAACGATACTCTGCCGGTGTACCAGCACATCCACCTGCTCCAAAGCCAGGTCGTACAGCCGCATGGCCTCGATCACCTCCAGACCCTTGTTCATCAAGGTAGCGCAGTCGATGGTGATCTTCGGGCCCATCTTCCAGTTGGGATGGCGGAGTGCATCGGCCTTGGTAACCTTTTGCAGCTGCTCCTTTTCCATACCGAAAAACGGTCCGCCGGAGCAGGTAAGGATGATTCGCTTGATCTCCTCTTTCCGGTGGCAACCCATCAGACATTGGAAAATTGCAGAATGTTCCGAGTCCACCGGAATGATTTCCGCATTGTGCCGTTTCGCCTCTGCCATAACCAGTTCACCGGCGCAGACCAGGGTCTCCTTATTGGCAAGGCCAATCCGCTTTCCGGCGCGGATGGCGGCAAGGGTGGGTTTTAAGCCAACCATACCCACAACCGCTGCGATCACGCAGTCCGCTTCCGGGACGGTAGCCGCTTCGATCAGACCTTCTTCACCCCAAGCTACCCGGGTGGGCAGATCAGAAATCAAGGATGACAGTTCCTCAGCCGCCTCTTCTGTGGCCATTACCGCGAGACCTGGGCAGTATTTGCGGCACTGCTGGGCCATACGCTCGGCATTGGTGCCTGCAGTCAGTGCTGCGACGGGTATATTCAAATTATCTACAATATCCAGAGTCTGTCTGCCGATAGAACCGGTAGAACCCAGAATGCTAATACAGTTTACCATTTATTACACCACCAAAGGGAGGCACAGCATCAGTACCTCTGTAATAGGCGCTACGATGATCATAGAGTCAAAACGATCCAGAATACCGCCGTGACCGGGGATCAGATTGCCATAATCCTTAATGCCGGCCTGCCGCTTCACCGCAGAAAAGCTCAGGTCTCCAAACACCGCGCCAAGAGATCCCAAAATGCCATAGATCGGCACATATAAGTATTTTACACTAAAATCAAATGCAAGCTGCAGCACCAGGCAGTAAATAAACACCCCAAGCACCGCGCCAATCACGCCGCCGTACACACCCTCAATTGTTTTATTGGGGCTGATGTTGGGCGCAAGCTTCCGCTTTCCAAATGCACGGCCTGCAAAATATGCGCCGGTATCGGATAAAAACGCAATCACAAACGGCAAGAGGATGTAAAAACGCCCCTGGGGTAATCCGTGCAGGCGCACCAACGCGGTGAAAAAATACGGGATCACCGCGCCTGCCAAGACAGTAACTGCCACGGTTTCAAAGGGTAGCTTTGCCTTGGACAGAAGCATTTCCCCAAACAGCAGACCCGCAAAAATCAGCAAGATCGGTTTCCACAAAAGCGTCAGGTACGGCAGGCTGCAAGGTACGGCGCACAAAAATGCCATACCCATTGCATAGGCAATGAGCCTTGGCTGCTGCACAAGGCCGGTGCCTTTTGTCAGCTCATACGCGCCGATGGCAGCCATAAGTCCAAACAGGATCCCAGTATAAATCTTGGGCAATACAAGAACCACTACCAGCAGCAGCGGCAGCAGAACCGCTGCAGCAATGATACGCTTTTTCATATTCAAACGCCTCCAAAGCGACGGTTTCGACGATGATATTCTTCAATGGCCCGATCCAGATCCTCAGGTTCAAAGTCAGGCCATAAAACATTCAGGAACACATATTCCGAATAAGCGGACTGCCACAGCAGGAAATTGCTGGTACGCATTTCCCCGGAGGGCCGGATGATCAGCTCCGGGTCAGGAACATCAGCAGAGTACAGATATGATGACAGCAGTTCCTCCGTCAGTTCCTCTGGCTTGCGCTTTCCCTCTGCCACATCCCGGGCAAAGGCCGCAGCAGCTTTCACGATCTCATCCCTGCCACCGTAGTTCAGGCAGAAATTCACCTGTACATCGTAGTCTTCAGAACGGTTTTGCGCCTCCAGGCACAGCTTTTGCAGCTGGGGGCTCAACCGGGACAGATCACCGAAGAACTGAAACCGAACCCGGTTTTTCTCCATATCCGCCAAAGCTTCCTGCAGGTACTTGCCCAGCAGGCGCATAATGCCTGCCACCTCGTCGGCAGAACGCTTCCAGTTCTCGGTGGAAAAGGCATACACAGTCAGATATTCCACACCCAAGGTGCGGCAGTAATTGGCAATTCGGCGGAACGCCTCTGCACCGGCAGCGTGACCTGCTGTCCGGGGAAGACCTCGCTTTTTTGCCCAGCGGCCATTACCGTCCATAATAATAGCAATATGCCGGGGAGCCGGCAATTTATTCATATCCACAGAAGGTGTCATTGCGACTCCTCACATTCTTCAATAATGGTAGCGAATGGGGGCGCAAGCGCCCCCAATTCACCATGTAAGGCAATCAGATTGCCATCAGTTCCTTTTCCTTTGCTGCCAGCTCAGTGTCCACCTTCTTGGTGTACTTATCCAGCAGATCCTGCAGATCCTTCTCGGCCTTCTTCTGGTCGTCCTCGGTGATCTCGGAGTTCTTCTTCAGCTTCTTCACATAGTCCATGCCGTCCCGGCGAATATTCCGCATGGCAACTTTGGCATCCTCGGCATACTTCTTGACCTGCTTGGTCAGTTCCTTACGGCGCTCCTCGGTGAGCATGGGGAATACCAGACGGATCACACGACCGTCGTTCTGGGGGTTAATGCCCAGATCACTCATCTGGATAGACTTCTGGATCTCCTTCAGCAGTTGGGCATCCCAAGGCTGAATCACCAGAGTACGGGCATCGGGAGTGGAAATGGTAGCCACGCCGCTCAGGGGGGTCTCTTGGCCGTAGTACTCCACAGTCAAACGGTCCAGCACCTTGGGGTTGGCACGGCCGGCACGCACTGCATCAAAGTCCTCTGCCAGATGCTTCAGGGTCTTTTCCATTCTGTTGCTGTATTCGCTGAAATCTACGCTCATAACTTAGTCCTCCTTAACGATTGTTCCGATTTTTTCGCCGCTGACAACACGGATGATATTCTCCGGGTCCTTCAGCGCGAAACAAACCAAAGTCATATGATTGTCCATTGCCAGGGTCATGGCTGTGGTATCGGTGGCCTTCAGGTGACGGGCCAACACCTCATCATAGGTCAGCTCGTCAAACTTTACCGCAGTGGGGTCTACATTGGGGTCAGCTGAGTAGATGCCGTCCACATTCTTTGCCATCAAAATAGCATCTGCTTCGATCTCCACACCCCGGAGCACCGCGCCGGTATCGGTGGAGAAATAGGGGTTTCCGGTTCCGGCAGCGAAGATAACCACCTTGCCCTCATTTAAGTAGCGGTCAGCTGTGTCTCTTGTGAAGTACTCAGCAAATTTGTTCATCTCCACAGCGGACAGCACTCTTGCGTCCATACCGTGCTTTTCCAAAGCATCTGCCACAGCAATGGCATTCATCACCGTTGCCAGCATACCCATAGCATCGCCGTGGGAGCGTTGCATCTTATCGGCGCCGTCCTTCACACCACGCCAGAAATTACCGCCGCCGATCACAAGGCCGATCTGCACACCCATGTCAGAACATTTCTTAATCACCCGGCAGACAGAATTAACGATTTCAAAGTCCAAACCTCTGTGCTGGTCACCGGCCAACGCCTCGCCGCTGATCTTCAGCAGGATTCTCTTGTACATAATTGCAGGCAAGCGCGATCACTCCTTCCTTATTCTGTTCTATTTTATAATAAGACAGGCAAATTGACAACAACTATTTCTCAAAAATCGAAAAATGTTTTCCTATAATTCAAAAACTGCTCCCCTCCGCCTGCTTATCTTCCAGATTTTCTTAAAAGCAGCGGGTTCACCATTGCTGTTTTCTGCGGATTATGCTACAATGATATAAATATCTGTTATTTACTACATAGATGTGTGGAGGTATCTATATGAAACGCGAAACCGGAATCGATCTGTTTCGAATCTTGGGTCTTCTTTTCGTAAATGGCCTGCACGCCTTCTTATATAACGGCTTTTACAGCGCGCCCCAGGAAGGGATATGGATGTGGGCCGCTGACAGTTCCCGTTGGCTGTTTTACGGTTGTAATGCAATGTTTATGCTGCTTACAGGCTATTTAAAGTCCACAAAGGCCTGGGGAAAAGCCTATTATAAAGGACTATTTGTGGTCCTCGTGGGATATGTACTGACCTGCGTTGTATCCTATCCGGTCCGGTATTATCTCATTGGCGAAAAAGATGCTTTATCTGTTTGGATAGAGCGATTTTTCACCTTCAGCAATTATGCTTGGTATGTTGAGATGTATATGGGTTTGATCCTCATCAGCCCCATCGTGAATTTGGCTCTGAATCAGATTCACGATCACCGGAAGCTCCTTGTTTTGGCAGGATGCTGCCTGTTTGTGACCTCAATGCACTCCATGACAGCCATCGATCTGTTTCCGGATTACTGGTCTTCTATGTATCCGCTTACGCTATATGTGTTAGGCGCGGTAATTCGGCGTCTGCAACCGAAATTCCCCGCTTGGTCTTGTCTGCTTGCGGCAGCGCTGACCGCTATGGTGCTTGGTTTGGTTTCCATACTAACGGCAAGCAAAAACTTCTCCAGTGGCTTCACGCAGGGCTACGGTGGATTCTGGGTCACCATGATGGTTGTTGCCCTGTTTTTGGGCGTATACCGGATACGATTTAGTAGCCGGATCAGCAAAATCCTGGCATGGCTCTCCGTCGGTGTGTTCGAGGGTTATATTCTTTCCCGGCTTTTGGATGTGTGGGTCTACGGTCTGGTGCCCCAATGGCACACACCGGAAAAATATCCGCTGATTTTCCTGTGTATCACCATTCCGGTCTTCGTTATTTCCCTGCTTGCAGGAAAGGGCCTGCATTCCCTTAGTGTGGCAATCGTAAGTAAAATCAGCAACACAAAAAGGCTTGCCTCTTGTAAGCAGTAACCGCAAGCATACTTAGGCAATATTTCATTGTATATTCCAGATTCCCAGTTGCAAAATCCCATATAATGGGTTATAATATTTTGTAACTTTGAGTAAAAGAGAGGATTTTACGATGGCTGAAATCACCGAGAGCAAGAATTTCATCCACGCATTTATTGAAGAGGATATCGCCGAGGGCGGCCGCTACGCAGGCAAGACCGTGCATACCCGGTTTCCACCGGAGCCCAACGGCTATCTGCACATCGGCCACTGCAAGGCGCTGATCATCGACTTCGGCACTGCCGAGAAGTTCGGCGGGCTGTGCAATCTGCGGATGGACGACACCAACCCCACCAAGGAAGATGTGGAGTTTGTAGAGGCCATCAAGGAGGATATCCACTGGCTGGGTTTTGATTGGGGCGACCGGTTCTACTACGGCTCTGATTACTTCGAGAAGGACTACGAGTATGCGGTAGAGCTGATCAAGAAGGGTCTTGCGTATGTATGTGAGCTGACTCCTGAGGAGTTTAAGGAGAACCGGGGCGATCTGAATACCCCCGCCACCTCCCCTTACCGGGACCGTCCCATAGAAGAAAGCTTGGATCTGTTCCAGCGGATGCGTAACGGCGAATTCCCCGACAATGCTATGACCCTCCGTGCAAAGATCGATCTGGCATCCGGCAACTTCAACATGCGTGACCCGGTGATCTACCGGATCCGTCATATGCACCATCACCGCCAGGGCGACAAGTGGTGCATCTACCCCATGTATGACTTTGCCCATCCCATTCAGGATGCCCTGGAGGGCATTACCCACAGCCTGTGCTCTTTGGAGTTTGAAAACCACAGACCTCTGTACAACTGGGTTGTTGAGAATGTGTCTGTACCCCACCACCCCCGGCAGATCGAGTTTGCCCGTCTGGGCATTGACCACACGGTGCTGTCCAAGCGCAAGCTCCGTCAGCTGGTGGAGGAAGGCCGCGTCTCCGGCTGGGACGATCCCCGGATGCCTACCCTGTGCGGCCTGCGCCGCCGTGGCTATACCCCCGCCTCCATCCGCAATTTCTGCGACCGGGTGGGCGTTGCAAAGAGCCCCAACACCATTGAGTACGCCTTCTTAGAGCACTGCCTGCGGGAAGACTTAAACGAAACCGCGCAGCGGGTCATGGCTGTTGTAAAGCCTGTGAAGCTGACCATTACCAATTATCCTCAGGGGCAAAGCGAGGTCTTTGAGATCGAGAACAATCCCAACCGACCCGAGGACGGCACCCGGCAGGTTACCTTCTCCCGGGATCTGTGGATCGAAGCCGATGATTTCCTGCCCGCCCCCGTACCCAAGTACAAGCGGCTGTACCCGGAAGGCCCTGAGTGCCGGCTGAAGGGCGCTTATGTGATCCAGTGCACCGGCTGTGTCACTGATGAAAACGGCAATGTAACCGAGGTTCTGGCCACCTATGATCCCCAGTCCCGGGGCGGCGATCCCGCCGATGGACGGAAGATCAAGGGCGCAACCATCCACTGGGTGGACGGCAACAACTGCTGTGATGCGGAGGTTCGGCAGTACTCCAATCTGTTTGATGATGCCGATCCCGATGCCTCCGGCAAGGACTTCCTGGCCTGCCTGAACCCCACCTCTCTGGAGGTTCTCACAGGTTGTAAGGTAGAGGCAAGTCTTAAGGATGCTAAGGCGCCTGCCTCCTTCCAGTTCATGCGTCTGGGTTACTTCTGCCCGGATTCCAAGGACTCCTCACCGGAGCATCTGGTATTCAACCGCTCCGTCAGCCTGAAGGACAGCTTTAAGCCTGCCAAATAAGCAACACATCAAAAAAATCCGTGTATCGAACGATACACGGATTTTTTTATTTCTTTTCTTTGATCTGCGCCTGCAGGTGCATACTCAGCACCGCCAGGGAGGTTGCCATATTCTCGTTTTGCACCAGTATATGGTCAGGCACATCCAGATGCACCGGCGCAAAGGTCCAAATGGCCTTAATACCACAAGCAATCAGCCTGTCGCAGACCTGCTGGGCATGCTGGGCAGGAACGGTAATAATACCCATCAGCACCTTGTTAGTGCGGCAGAACTTCTCCATCTGCTCCATTGGCAGAATGGGTCTGCCCCCTTCTGTATGGGTTGCTGCGGGTTTGATGTCAAAAGCTGCCAGAATATTTAATCCGTAAGCTTCAAAGCCGCTGTAGTCCAAAAGTGCCTGTCCCAGCTTACCGGCACCTACCAAAATAGCATCGGTTGTGTTGTCGTATCCCAAAAACTGGCTGATATCATCCATCAGCCGCTCCCGCAGATAGCCGATCTTGGGGCGGCCTCCGTCGGAAACCTGTGCAAGATCCTTACGCACCTGCACCTCGCCCATACCCAACGCATTTGCCAAAGTCGTTGCGGAGATATAAGTAGCGCTTCCTTCCGGCATATTTTTCAGATATGTCAGGTAGCCGGGAAGACGCTTGAGAACGGCCTTTGAAATTTCCTTGCGTTCCATGTGTCCCAATCCTTTCGTTCGTTTTATATCGATACGATTCTATATCGATTGTAGCACAATTTTTGTTTGATGACAAGGAAATTTTTATACGCAGCTGGTCTGTCTGATCAACTCTTTTTTCAGTTTTCCCATAATTCGCTTTTCTAAGCGGGATATGTAGGACTGGGAGATCCCCATCAGACCCGCCACTTCCTTCTGGGTCAATTCTTTCCGTCCGTACAGGCCAAAGCGCATGGCAACGATTTCCCGCTCCCGCTCCGGCAACTCCCCAACTGCCTGTCGCAAAATCTTTAAGTCCACATCATCCTCCAGTGGACGCAGGATCATATCCTCATCGGTCCCCAGAATGTCTGACAGCAACAGTTCGTTTCCGTCGTAATCCATATTGATCGGTTCGTCTAAGGACACTTCCACCTTCTGATTGGATATCTTCCGGATATGCATTAGTATTTCATTTTCAATACAGCGGGATGCATAGGTGGCCAGCTTGATGTTTTTCTCCCGGCGGTAGGTATTCACCGCCTTGATCAGGCCAATGGTGCCGATGGAAATCAAATCCTCCAGATTGACGCCTGTGCTTTCAAACCGGCGGGCGATAAACACCACCAGTCGGAGATTTCGCTCAATCAGGGTTTGCTTTGCCTGCTCGTCCCCCTGTTCCAGAGCCAGCAGCGCCGCCTGCTCCGCCTCCCCTTTCAGCGGCGGCGGCAGGATATCACTGCCACCGATGTAATAGATTCCAGCATCTGACTTCATTCCCAGTTTCTGTAAAATTTTATGAATTGTTAACTTCATGCCGCTCCTCCTGTCAACGCCTGATATGCTCCCTCTTTTCCAAACCCCTCCGGGGCGAAGGCCACCAAAGTACTCCCCTGCCAATTGCCGATCTTCACATTCTGCAATTTTAATGCCAACAAAAATCCCCCATTTGTACCCACGCTGCGAAAGGGGATCAGCCGCAGCCCGGGGATGGCGCCTATGGATTCCACCGGGCTGCGCAGCTGCGCAGGGGTAAGACCCGTCAGCTTTTCTGCCACCGACGGCTCCACCACCAGCACCTGTCCCCCGGTCACCGGATCCCGGAGGGTATTGCCAGTATCCTGCAGCGCCGTCAGGTGCAAGTGGGTATTGCCGTAGGTCAGTTCCACAGGCAGATAGGCATTCGCTCCAAGCCGGTTTCGAAATCCCACCGCGCACAGCATAAACAGCACCCCTGCGCAGATCATTACATCCATAACACCGCCTCTGCCAATGCTCATAGCAAGTCCACCCAGGGCATAGCTTAGGAAAGCAAATACCAATCCTCTGCGCAAGGCGCTTCTGCTGCAACCAAAAGCAATCACCGCCATCGTACAAAGCGACACCGTTCGCCACAGGTAATTTCCCAGGAAATACCACCCCGGCAGCAGGCATACCCCGGCATATACAGCCCCCAGCAGGGCGGCAAGGGCGCATTTGCCCGGTCTTGCCGGGAAACCGCACAGCCGGGCAGCACCCATCAGCAGCAGAAAGTCCACCAAAAAATTCAGCAGCATTACCCCATCCAGATAGACCGGCAATCCCCTCACCTCCCTGTGTTTGGTCTTCAGTATACCGCGGGGGTAACAAAAATGCCGTCGCAAGGGGCTGTCCAAATGCTCCCTGCTTCCGCCGTCTGCCACGGTTATTCTGCGGACACAGGGTACAAAACAGAAAAACCGGAAGCTGACACTGTCAGCTGCCGATTGGTTATGTCGAGGAATTCTCCCCGAGAACCTGACGGATATTTTTTTCTGCCTTGAACCGGGGCACCATCACCTCATGGCCGCAGCCAAGACACTTGAGCCGGAAGTCAGCGCCGGTGCGGAGCACCTTCCACCGCTTCTCCCCGCAGGGGTGGGCTTTCTTCATCACCAGAATATCTTCTAACTGAATATCCATCTTACTCTCCCTTGATGGCTGCCCAGTACTGCTTGGCGGCCTGCTCCAGCTTGTTATTGCCGTATTCATAGTAGCGCTTTCCCTGCAATTCATCCGGCAGATACTGCTGCTGCACCCAATTGCCCGGGTAGTCGTGGGGGTACTTATAACCCTGCTCCCGCTCCATGGTATAAGAGTCGGCGTGCATGTTTTGCAGGTGTCGGGGGAAGTCTCCGGTTTTGCCCTTGCGGATATCCGCCAATGCGCTATCCAGCGCCACATGGCCGGTGTTGGATTTGGGAGATGTTGCCATCAGCACCGCCGCATCGCCCAGAGGGATTCTGGCTTCCGGCATACCCAGCATCAGCGCCATATCCACACAGGCTTTCACAATGGGAATGATCTGGGGAAAGGCAAGACCCACATCCTCCGCCGCGATCACCATCAGCCGACGGCAGGCAGACTGCATCTGTCCCACCTCCAGAAGTCTGGCCAGATAGTGGCAGGCTGCATCCGGGTCAGAGCCACGGATGGATTTCTGCAAAGCCGAGAGCAGATCATAGTGGCTATCCCCATCCCGATCGGCCCGCATGGCGCTCTTTTGGGTGACGGCCTTGGCATCCTCCAGCGTCAAAGACAAAGTGCTTCCCTCAGGAATTCCCGCGGAGAACAGCACTTCCACCGCATTCATAGCTTTGCGGATATCACCGCCACAGGCAGAGGCGATATATTCCAGCGCCCCCTCCTCCGGCTGTGCCTGCAGGGCGGTTCGCTCCTCCAAAAAGGCAACTGCCCGGCGTACCGCCTGCAGCGCCGCATCTGCGGAGATCTGCTTAAACTCAAAGACCGTAGAGCGGCTTAAAATCGCATTGAATACATAGAAATAGGGATTTTCCGTGGTAGAGGCGATCAGGGTGATCTTGCCGTTTTCAATGTACTCCAGCAGAGACTGCTGCTGCTTTTTGTTGAAGGACTGGATCTCATCCAGATACAGCAGCACCCCGTTGGGAGCCATGAAGGTATCCAGCTGGGATACAATGTTCTTAATATCCGCAGTGGACGCGGTGGTTGCGTTGAGCTGGTAGAGCATCCGGTTGGTCTGCTTAGCAATGATATTGGCAACGGTGGTCTTACCGGTACCGCTTGGGCCGTAGAAAATCATATTGGGGATATTCCCGGAATCGATCAAGCGGCGCAGCACCGCACCCTTGCCCAGAATATGCTCCTGCCCATACACCTCATCCAGGGTGGTGGGTCGCAAAAGATCTGCTAAAGGCTGATACATAGGATGCTCCTTTCTGTGTTTTTTCTAAGTATAGCACATACTGTAAAAAAATGCACCCCTAAATTTGGTGTTTTCGAAATTTTGTTCAAAGAAATCCCCCTCCCGGCGGAGGGGGATCAGTTTAGAATGTGGCTACATCCGGATCGGCAGGTTCGGCAGGCGCAACACGCAGAGCGGTAAGCACAGGGCCAACCTCTCCCTGATACAGAATGTGCTTTTCCGCCCGGATAGTGGCGGTCAGCGCCACCCAGGAACGGGGTGTCAATTCTTGTGCCTTTTCGTAACGGCAAGGTACGCCGCAGAATTGAATGTCATCCTCACAGCAGGCCATCACAAACCGGCCGGGGGCAAACATATTGCCCTTCTCCCGGCGGAGCATGGCCACCTGACCTTTAAAGGACACGGTTTTGCCGTCGTACTTTTTCGGTTCTTCTGTTACATCCCGATACCACAGGGCATAGTCCTCATCATTGACCGTGATCACCGGAGCGTTGATGTCAAAGGGCAGCGGATCTTCGATATCGTCCAAGGCGGTGCTGCCGTCAGTATAGTCATAGAGAATGTCGATCCGGCGGTTGGCCGCCCGGGCGATCTTGTGGAAAGGCATGGTGTCCTGCCCCGGGGTCAGCCGGTTAAAAACAACCATCTGGCCGCCAACCAGCTTGTCCATTACAAGGTTTCGCATATTGGCGTTGTAGGCCATAAAGGTAGTAGCATGGGCAAACATCACTTCCTGGGCAACCGCCCATTCCTCTGGGAAACGACTATATATGTCGCCCACCAGATGCATACCGTTCAGCTCCGCAACCACCCGCTGGGCCTTGTGCTTCTTAGCCAGCTCCTTCAGCTGCTTAGTGGTGACGGTCTGCTGATCAACTACCTCCACATACACATTTGGGTGTGGATAAGTGGACAGGTCATACTCCTCCTCCCCTTCCTCACATACCAGCAGAAGGGTTCGCTCACCGGCATTGAAACGGGGATCTTCCAGAGTTTCCTGGATAAACTTGGTCTTACCGGAATCCAGAAACCCGGTAAATACATAAACAGGAATCTGTACCATATTACACTCCAAACAGGGCCGCCACAGCCGCCTCGTCCAAAGCAGAACCGATGACGCAAAGCTTACCGGTCACCGCAGCGGCGCCTGTGCGGACATTCAGTTCTCCGGGGACATAGTCAAAGTGGATCCAGCTGCCGTCCTCTGCCGGCAAAATGCCCTTGGCCCGGAGAACCATACCGTAGGCGCCGGAATCCAGCGCCTCCAGACAGGTCTTAATACCGGTCATTGTAAATTTCTTATGGGTTTCCATGCCCCAAGAGGTGAAGACTTCGTCGGCATGGTGGTGATCATGGTGGTCATGACCGCAGCCGCAGTGATCATCATGATGATGGTGATGATGTTCCCCGTGGTGGTGGCCACAGCAGTGGTGCTCCTCCTCATGGTCATGGTGGTGCTCCCCATGATGATGGCCGCAACAATGGTGCTCCTCCTCATGGTCATGGTGGTGCTCCCCATGATGATGGCCACAGCAATGGTGCTCTTCCTCATGGTCGTGGTGATGCTCACCGTGGTGACCGCAGCAGTGGTGCTCTTCCTCATGGTCATGGTGGTGCTCCCCATGATGATGGCCGCAGCAGCAATGCACCCCTTCGTGGTGATGGTCATGGTGCTCCTGTTCCATTTCCGCCAGTTCAGCGGCTATGCCGGCCTTGCCTTCCATAGCTTCCATAATCTGCGCGCCGGTAAGCTGATTCCAAGGTGTGGTGACAATGGTCGCATGGTCGTTGTGCTCCCGCAGCATAGCAACGGCAGCATCCAGTTTTTGCTGGGTGACCGAGTCGGTACGGGAGAGGATGATGGTGGAGGCGGTCTCGATCTGGTTGTTATAGAACTCACCGAAGTTCTTCATATAGACCTTTACCTTGTTGGCATCCACCACCGCTACAGTGCAGCCCAGCTGTACCTGTGCATTGGTCACCTTTTCCACAGCCGCGATTACATCGGACAGTTTGCCTACGCCGGAGGGTTCAATGATGATCCGGTCCGGGTCGTACTCGGCGATCACCTGGGTCAGTGCCTTGCCGAAGTCGCCCACCAGGCTGCAGCAGATACAGCCGGAGTTCATCTCGGTGATGTTGATACCCGCGTCCTGCAGAAAGCCGCCGTCAATGCCGATCTCACCGAATTCATTTTCGATCAGCACCAGCTTTTGCCCTGCATAGCTTTCAGAGATCAGTTTTTTGATCAGGGTGGTTTTTCCAGCCCCTAAAAAGCCGGAGAATATATCGATTTTCGTCATTTGTAACACCTTCTATTAAAAATTCTCCAAATATTATACCACCGCTAAACCATTCTGACAAGCAGAAAAAAACAGCGCAGAGCCTCGACAGGATTCCCTTGAATCCCTTGAAGTTCTGCGCTATTGTTGATACATGGCGGACATTCTCCCCGAATGCGACACCCGCCGCCGCCGCTGTGATTCTCCCACACAGCGGCGTTTTTTATTATTGGATCGGAATCAGCAAAAGTTTCTCTTCAGCGGGTTCTCCCGTAAGGTTATTGACCCTTTCAATATCCGTTACCGTTGAGCCGGTTTCCTTTGCCACTTCCCACAGGCTTCGATTCCCCTTTCGACAAAGGATCAGGCTGGGTCTGTTGGGATCCTTTTGGGCAGCTTCCTCCAGCTCCATCCCGGTCATAAAGGTCATATCCCGACCGGTATATACCGTTGCATCCACCGACACCTCTGCCCGCAGATCAATTCCTCCCATAGCGGTCACTGCCTGAGGATTTCCAGACGGGCCGGTCCAGGCGGTCAGGCGGGTACTGGGATCAGCCGTCAGACTCCAATTTCCCTCCCAGGGTAGTGTCTTGCTGCAAAGGCGGTGCTCCTGGTCATAGCAAAGCAGGCGGAAGAACCCGGGCAGGCGCATTTTGGCCATACCGTCACTGTGTTCCCAATGACCGCTGCTGGGATAAAACGCCACATCCGCCACCTGGGTGATCTCCTCCGGCAGGCTTTGCTCTGCCCGGACAGTTTGGGCGCTGCTGTCCAGAACGGTTGGCAGATACACATCCTCGAAAATGGGCGTGACCTTTCTGTCCGGACTGTAGGCATCCTTTGAAACGGTGATCATCTCCTGATCCCACAGCAGAAACTGGGCCAAAAGTCCCGCTTTCAGCTGTAGACTGCCATCGGGATTCAGTTCCACTTCCAGGCTTGTCACGCAGGGGCACACCCGAATATGGGCATCGACTTCAAACGTCCCCTCCAGATCCATATACTGCGAAAAGGGTATTTCCGTATCCCAGCTGCAGATACTGCCGTCCTCTGTCCGGTATACCATATGCAGAATCCCTGCGCCACGGAACACTGCCTTTCCTGCCATGACCTTCTTATCGAGCAGCTCCGGCTGCAGCCGGTAATACATAAGCTTCTCCGGCTTGGGTACTGAGCCGGGCAGGGTGATCGTTTCCTCCAAAGTAAACGACTTTTCCCCGGCCTCCTTGGGCAGCAGCACCGGGTAGGTTTCGGTCAGCACCTGCACATCCTGAGGATACTCCCCGGGCACAGGAATCTGGGTCTGGCTGGGAAGCCAGGCCTCAGTAACTGCGTCTATTACAACCCGTACCATCAACTTTCTGGAGGAAGTGCTTCTGGCATCCAATTGACGGATGGAACAACCGGACAGAATCACACCGTCCCGGTCTGTTTGCGGCAACTCCCAGCGCATTTGCACAGGGATCCAGGTTTGGACACTATAGACGCCCTCCCCATCTTCCGGCAGATACATCACCCATGCCATTACTCCGCAGGAAAGACCCATACTGCCTGCGTTCCACTCCTTGCTGCGAAGGATCGCCTGGCCCCATGCTCCCAACACGGTTCCGATCTCCGGCATTCCGTCGGGCAAACGAATTTCACCAGTCTCCTCTGCGCTCTGCAGCTGGTATTTCAGTGGCTGCAGGCAGGGAACCTGTTTGGTTTCAAACTGCAATCTCATCACTCCTTACAGGACTTTATAGAACATCCTATTCGGCTGTGGACAAGGTTATGCATACTATTTTCTTCTGATAAAGCCCAATCCAAGAAAAATAAGGCAAACGCCCAAAATATGACAAAGAAAGCCGCTCTGCAGCCAAGTTCCGATCAACACGCCAAAACCAAATGCCAGCAATGAGCAACCCCACAGCTGATTCTGTCGACACATAAAAACACCCCCTGCATAATTCTATGCAGGGGATGTTTGGAAGTATCCTATCATTCAATTTACTGCTTAGGAAAGCGCCTGATTGCATACCTCTAAAACCTTGGAGGCAATGGGAATGCAGACAGTCTTGCCATAACCGGCATCCTCTACGCAGACGATGAACGCCAGCGGATACCCGGTATCTTCTACAAAGCCGGCCAGCATGGCGTTGGGCTTTTTCTCACCGCCAACCTCACCGGTGCCGGTCTTGGCGCCTACCGTTAGACCGGGGAAATTATCCGCACCGTATTTGGTCAGCACATTGTTTTGCAAATAGGCTTGGATCGTTTGCGCCGTTTCGGTTGACATAATTCTTTCTTTCTTGATGCTCTTTGCCTGGTAGGTCTTCTGATCGCCTAAGGTGATTCTCTCAACCAAATAGGGATTTGTCACCCGGCCGTCATTGGCGATGGCTCCCATAAAGGTCAGGAAGGCGCAGGGATTGACCTGATCCAAATACTGACCGATACTACTCCAGGCCACATTCAAGTCCCCTGTCCCCTTTGCGCTGAAGTTGCCCTCTGCTGTGGTGATTCCGTCAAAGGAAACTGCTTTCACCACCCCAAATTGCTCCACATACTGCTCCAGCTTTTCAGCGCCCAGCTGCAAAGCGATCTGCGCAAAGGCGCAGTTGCAGGAATTGCAAAAGGCAGATTTCAGATCCTGCTCCCAATGGGGGTCTTCGCAGGTAATTTCCTCGGTATCGATCTCGTAGCTGCCGGTACAGGTGAAGGTCTGCTCTTCAATATCCGGAATCTCCTCCAACGCCGCAGCTAATGTGACGATTTTGAAAATGGAACCGGGAATATAGTTGGACATGGTAAATCGGTTTACATAAAGTCCTTCGTACTTGCCGGTGGTGTCATCTTCAATATCCGGGACCGCATCCGGGTCGTAGGTAGGGGTGGTCACTGCGCATAGCAGCTGACCGGTTTCGTAATTGAACACCGCCACCGTGCCCTTATACTCCCCCATGGCCTCCAGCGCGGCGGTCTGCATCTTTGCAGACAGGGTCAGTTCAGCCACGCCGGCAGAATTTTCATAGTTATACACGCCGTTGAGCATATCAAATCCAGCCAGCTCCGATGCATAGTGGGGCAGCGCAGGCGCATAGATACTGCCGTACCGGTCACCCAGCCAATGGACGGTAGCCTGCCGCAGCACAGACGAATCTGAATATTCCCTGCCATCGTTCAAATCAACCAGCAGAATTCCCTCCCGGTCCACCGCAACACCGCAACCGATATTGCCGCCGGTATACACATGGGGAGAGCCGGAGGTGATCACCCACTCATTCGCTTTGGTCAGGTATTCTACCAAAAAGAAGCCAAAGCCACCCAGCAGAATCACCACAAACAAGATCAGCGCCGTGGCGCGGGATGCAATTCTATTCATTCGCGCCACCTCCGTTCTTGTGCAGCCGCACAGCAAAGCTGGCATTCTGCCGTGTGTCCGATGCCTTGATAAACGCCAGCAGACCCCAAGCGCAGATCATACTGGAGCCGCCGTTGGACAAAAACGGGAATGTCACACCGGTTAGGGGCAATACATCCACCGTACCAAGGGCGTTTAGAATTGTCTGCACCATCATAATGGCCGCTGCGGTGCAGCCGCCGATAGTATAAAAGCTGCTGCGACCCACCGCCGCAGAGCGGACAGCAAACAGAGCAAGGCCAACCATTGAAACAATCAGTAGGGTGATCATGATCAAACCCCACTCCTCGCTGACGGTGGCTATGACCATATCCGAGTCTGCCGCAAAAATATATTTCATCATGCCCCGTCCAGGGCCTACGCCCAAAAAACCGCCGGAGGCCATACACATCAGCGCTTGGGTCTGCTGATAACCCGTATCCAACGGGTCTTCCCAAATATGCCGCCAGGAGGCGAACCGCTGCAGAGCATGGGGGGCGATCTTCAGCGCCACAACGCCGGCGAACACCAGCGCGGTGATTGCAAGGCCTACAGTACCAACGCTACCGGAGCGCAGGTAGGCGATCACCAAAAAGGCGCAGAAGAAAATCAGCGCGGTACCGAAATCATTCATCAAGGCAAGGCAGCCGCAGATCAGCACGGAATAAGCGATGAACAGGATCAGGTTTCTCTTTTTCATCAGCCTGTCCATGGTGGAAGCGCCCATAAATACGAAGCACACTTTGCTTAATTCAGAAGGCTGCAGAGAGAACGAGCCGATGACCAGCCAGTTCTTGGCACCGTAATACTCCTTTCCAAACACCAAGGTAATCAGCAGGAACAACACACCGGCAATACCTGCCAGATACCGGATTTTCTTCACCCGCTCCAGATCCCGCAGTGACCACCCAATCAGCAGGAAGACCGCAAGGCCGATGCCCATAGCGATCAGCTGCTTGACCGATTCAGCCGGGGTTACTGTGGCAACCACAGCCATACCTATGGTGCACAGAAAAAAGGCAATGGTCTCCACTTCAAAGGAGGTGCGGCGGATGCATACATAAAACAGCAGCAGCACCCACTGCATGATCATGATTCCTCCGAACCCCAAAAGAACAGACACAGTTTCGGTCTGCTTGGGATTCATCAAAAAAACAAATGCGCATAGAAATTGCAGCAGCGTCAGCATCAGGACATTACACAGGCTACTGAGGAAGGAAGAAGCCTTTGTCCGCAGCTGGGCAAGCTTCTGTTCCTGCTTCGCGGAAATAGGCTGCAATATCAAGTCCACGCCGCCGATGGTAATCACATCATTGGAAGACAATGCATGGATTTTTGTTTTCTTTCCGTTGACCAGGATCCCGTTCGAGGAATCCGAGTCCGTAATCGTCCAGCTGCCGTCATCATACCGGGTCAGCACGCCGTGACTTTTGGATACGGCAGGATCATCAATCACAATATCGCTGCGCTTACTGCGGCCGATCACACTTTCCCAGTGGGTAATGGGCAGTTTTTTTCCGTCTTCTAAGCACAGCCACGCCCAAATTTCCGGCTCACGCCGGAATGTAAGCAGGGGCTTCAGGCAACGAAACAGCAGAACAAACGCCAACACAGGCGCAACATACCGCAAAACGCCGGTCAGCACATTCACATAGGTATCCCGCATACTCTGCAGTTGCATGATCCACTGCTGCATATTGTCGCCTCCTTGTGTTTTGTTTTACCCATGCAGCTGCCGCAGTAAAGCGATCTCCGCTGCATAACCGGGTAATTCGTTGGGTGTTTCCAAAATCATAGGTTTTCCTGCCAGCGCAGGATGATTGACGATACTACGGAAGGTCTCCAGTCCCAAGCTGCCCTTTCCGATACATTCGTGCCGATCCTTATGACTGGCATAGGGGTTCTTGGAGTCGTTTAAGTGCAGGGCCATCAGCTTTTCAAGTCCGATTACCTTGTCAAATTCTGCAAGCACTCCATCCAGATCATTGACGATATCATAGCCTGCATCATACACATGGCAGGTATCCAGGCACACACCGATATTTTCTCTTCCCACGCCGTCGATAATGGCCTTCAGCTCTTCAAACCGACCGCCCACTTCACTACCCTTACCGGCCATAGTCTCCAGCAGCACCGTTACCGGGTAATCCGGCGCCATGGCCTGCTTCAGCGCATCCACGATATAGCCGATACCCGCCTCCATCCCCTGCCCCACATGGCTGCCGGGGTGGAAGTTATAGTAGTTATCCGGCAGGTATGCCATACGGCGCAGATCGTCGCAAAGGACTTCCTTGGCAAATTCCCGATCCTGCTCCTTTGCAGTGCATAGGTTCATGGTATAAGCCCCGTGGGCAACCAGTTTGCCAAAGCCCTCCTGCTGCAGCTGATATGCTGCCTCCCGGCAGTCTTCTTCGTCCAGCGGCTTGGCTTTACTGCCTCTGGGATTGCGGGTAAAGAAGGCAAAGGTGTTGGCGTCCAGTTCCTTTGCGGTTTTGATCATGGCGCAATTTCCGCTTGAGGCAGACAGGTGGCAGCCAATTGTCAGCATGGTATCACTTCCTTTGTTTCATACCATACCACAAAGTGAAGAAAAAATCAATTTACTATTTCCTGCCAGCCATTTCTGTGATATACTGAAAAGAAAACGGAGGTGGCATCCATGCCCAAATCCGATAATCAAAAACTGAAGATCTTTTATATTTTGGATTACTTAGAAAAAAACTCCCACCAGGATCACCTGGTGAGAGCCTCTGATCTGATTCATATGCTTTCCCGGCAGCACAACATTTCCTGTGACCGGAAGACCGTGTACTCGGACATTGCTGCACTACAGGAGTACGGCGTAGACATCGTATCCATTCCCGGCAAAAACGGCGGCTACTACATTGCCTCCCGGAACTTTGAGCTGCCGGAGCTAAAGCTGCTGATCGACGCGGTCCAGTCCAGCCGATATCTGACCGAGAAAAAATCCCGGGAGCTGATTGAAAAGCTCTGCAGAGAATGCAACGAGCAGGACGCAAAGCTTATGAAGCGGAATGTGCTGGTGTCCGGCCGGGTCAAGAGCATGAACGAGACCATCTACTATTCCGTGGACGCCATTCAGGAGGCCATTGCCCAGAACAAGCAGATCACCTTCCGGTATTTTGACTGGGATTTCGGCGGCAAACGAAAGTACCGGGAAAAGCCCTACACCGCCAGCCCCTACGGTCTGTGCCAGGACAATGAAAACTGCTATCTGCTGGCTCTGTCGGAGCGCTACGGCATCACTTCCTACCGGGTGGACCGGATGAGCGATATTGAACTGACCGATACCCCTCGCACCCCCTGTCCGGAGCTGACAGGCAAGGCTCTCACCGATCACGCAAACCGGCTGTTTCAGATGTACTCCGGCGATGCGGTGGCAGTAAAAATGCGGTTTCACAAGAGCCTTCTCAATGTGGTTATCGACCGGTTCGGTAAGGACACCATGCTGATCCCGGACGGCCAGGAGCATTTCAATTTTACCGTGCCGGTGGCGGTATCGCCAATGTTTTTAAGCTGGGTCATCGGCTTTGGCAGTAAGGCCAAGATCCTCCATCCCCAATCCGTCGCCGATGCCTGCAGGCAGCTGTGCCTGGAGGCTATGAGCCAGTATTAAGATCCATCTCCCGGTCCGCCAGGCGGAAAGAGGCGAATATCTCATGCCATGTGCTCTGCAGCTGGCCTGCATCTGCTTCAGCTGCCATTGCCGTGAGTACATAGTGGTAGCTGCCATCGTCCAGAACGCACCCGCGGCCTACCTGGACTCCCTCCTCTGATGCGGCACTCCAAGTAAAACTGTAGCGCTTCGCATCTGCCTGGGTGGTTTGCTGCACCTGCAGTTTTTCCGGCAGGTATCCTGCAATGTTATACACCGTTTGCTGCAGATCCCCTGCTTCATAAGTTCCCACGCTAATGCTGTACCGGTCGCACAGGTATAGGCTCTCCCCTTCCGTTTGCAGGGTGGGCGTATACACCTCCGGCGGCAGCTGCACCATGATTTGCCGGGCCGGCGGCAGCGCTTGCGGCGCGTATACATCGCTTACGGTCTCCGGCTCTGCCGGTTGTCCGCAACCGGTAAGTAGCAGCACCACAAAAAACACAATCCAACACTTTTTCAAATCAATTCCCTCCCGAAAGGATATTCGGTATGCCGATTTACCTGCTACTAATCAATGCGCTTGGTTTTGCACTTATGTGTATTGACAAATATAAAGCCAAGCAAAACCTTTGGCGGATCCCGGAAAAAACATTATTTGCTGTAGCTCTGCTGGGGGGCAGTTTGGGTTGCCTGTGCGGTATGTACACCGTTCGGCACAAGACAAAGCACCTAACCTTTGTCATCGGCCTGCCCCTGGTTGTGGGGGTGCAGCTAATGGTCCTGCTGTTTGTCTTAAAATAAAATTCGGCACAGGAAAGTTCCTGTGCCGTTTCATTATTTCTTTTGAATTCCAATCAAAACCGCGCCGAAATACTTCTTTTTCCGCAGGAATTCTGCAAGGCTTGGGCCATAGACATCCGGGCCAGTGGAGTTTTTGTAGGTATTATAACCCACAAAGCCATCTTTTGTATGGTGCAGCGCCACAAAGTGCGCGCCGAACTTGTACCCGCTGCGCCAACGGTAGTACAGAATACACACATCGCTTTTCTTCGCAAATGCGTCAAATTTCTCCCGCCGGGAGATATGGTCCACCGTAAATCCCCGGGACTTAAAATACATAGCCGGACCTAAAATGGAAGTGCCAAAATTTCCGTGGATCAGCGGAAACTGTCGCTCATAAAAGCGAATCAATTCCTCCGGCTTAGGGGCATAGCCCATCAGGCGCAGGGCGTTATATGTAGCGATCCAGCCGCAGCCGGTGGCAGCGCTGGTGCGGAAGCCATAGCGCCATTGTTTCTTGGGGATCTCCCGCTGGCAGTAGATCAAATCAGTCATTGGCGCTCTCCAGAGGGTGCTCGGCAATAAAAGCATCCATTAGATCTCCTGCGGTCTTGACCATCCGGGCGCAGGGCCGCTCTGCATAGTACTCGGCAGTCCGGGGACAGGGCTCTGGGTCTGTGGGGGGATTTTTCAGGATCTCCCGGCAGACGATGCTGCCGTTTGCCTCCCGGAACTGGCCGGCAAGCGCCTGCACCTGCCGATACAGCTCCATTTTTACTGTATCGTCACCGGGTGTTGCATACCCATAAAGCTGGCTCAGCACAAAGAACATACCGCTGACAGCGCCGCAAACCTCCCGCAGACGACCCATTCCGCCGCCAAAGGCAGAGATCGTTTTGGAAGTAAAGTCCTCATCCAGACCGGTCACATCGCAAAAGGCCACCGCCACCGACTGGGCGCAGTTATAGCCATTTAAGAACAGTTCCGCTGCTTTCATTCCGTGTTCCATATATTCTCGTCCTTTCTGTTTATAGGTTTATTATAGCATACTTACACACAAAATCCACTATTGTGGCTAAAGAAAATTCATGATACAATATTCCGGAAAGAAGGTGGTCTGTTGAACATTCGAAAAGCAAATCACAAAGATCTTCCCGCCATTGAAGACATTTATCAGCAGGCAAGAGCCTATATGCGGAAAAACGGAAACCCCAACCAGTGGGTGAACGGGTATCCTGACCGGGCTACGGTAGAAAAAGATATGGCCGGCGGCAACTGTCATGTCTGTGAGGAAGACGGGCAGATTGTGGGGGTGTTTGCCTTTTTCCAAGGGCCGGACCCTACTTATCACGAGATTTATGAGGGCAGCTGGTGCAATAGTGAACCTTATGTGGTCATTCACCGGATCGCGGTGGCTGCCCACCGGAAGGGCATCGCCTCCCGGTGCTTTGCGTTTGCGCTGGAACACTGCCGGAATCTGCGGATTGACACCCACTGTGACAATATCCCTATGCAGCGAAGCTTGGAAAAGAACGGCTTCTACCGCTGCGGTATCATTCATTTAGCCAACGGTGATCCCCGGATCGCTTTTCAGAAAGTAAAATAAAAGCAGGTGCTATGCACCTGCTTTTTTGTTTATAGACTATCCATAAGTGCCTCGGCGCACATTATTCCGTCGATGGCGGCGGACATGATTCCGCCGGCATATCCTGCGCCCTCGCCTGCCGGATACAGGCCCAATAGACCCACAGACTGCTTGCTCTCATCCCGGATGATCCGCACAGGAGATGAACTGCGGGTCTCGGGCGCAGTAAGCACGCTGTCCGGGTGGGCAAAGCCATTCAGGTTTCCGTCCAGCTGGGGCAGCGCTTCTTTCAGCGCCCCTGTGATCTTCTCCGGCAGCACCCTATGCAGATCGCACCAGGTCACGCCGGGGCGGTAGGTAGGCTTCACAGAGCCTGCGCCTGTAGAAGGCTGGCCTGCCAGAAAATCCTCCACCCGCTGGGCCGGGGCGTGGTAGTTGCTGCCGCCGACCCGGAATGCGGCCTCCTCGATTTCCTGCTGCCAGTACATGCCTGCGAGGGGATCTTCCGAGGGGAAGTCCTTGGGATTTAAGGTCACAAGCAGGGCTGCATTGGCGTTTTCCCCTTCCCGGTCGGCATAGCTCATACCATTGGTGACCACTCTTCCCTCTTCGGAGGCTGCTGCCACCACATATCCGCCGGGGCACATGCAGAAGGTATAGACCGTCTCTTCATCCAAGTGCTTCACCAGCTTATAGTCCGCCGGGGGCAGCACCGGGTTATAGACCCCGTACTGGGATGCATCGATCACCTGCTGGGGATGCTCGATCCGCACGCCCATGGCAAAGGGTTTGGCTTCCATAGGGATGCCTGCCTGCTGCAGATACCGGAAGGTATCCCGGGCGCTGTGACCGATGGCAAAAATCACTTTATCGCAGGCAATAGCTTCTTCTCCATTGATCTGCAGGCCGGTGATAGCGCCGTTTTCGGAATGGATGGCGGTGACTTGGGCATTGAATCGCACTTCGACACCCAGAGAAATAATCCGATGGCGCAGATTCTGCACCACCGTCAGCAGAACATCGGTACCCACATGGGGCTTGGCATCAAACAGAATATCCTCCCGGGCGCCGGCTTTCACAAACTGCTCCAAAATCCAGCCGATCCTGGGGTTATTGACGCCGGTGTTCAGCTTGCCGTCGGAGAATGTTCCCGCGCCGCCTTCTCCAAATTGCACATTGCTTTTGGGGTCCAGCTTGCCGGTTTTCCAGAACGCCTGCACCTTCTCATGGCGGGTCTTTGCATCGTCACCCCGCTCCAGCACCAAGGGCTGCAAGCCTGCAATGGCAAGCACCAAGGCCGCAAACATACCCGCAGGGCCAAAGCCTACCACCACAGGTCGTAAAGCAGGCTCTTTGGGGCATTGGGGCACTTTGTAATACTTGCCGGTGGCAAGGCTTGCCCGCTTGCAGCCGCTTTGCTTGAGAATCTTATTTTCATTGCCATCTACCGCCACATCCACCGTGTAGACAATCTTCACATCCGGTTTCTTCCGGGCATCCACTGACCGCTTCACAATGGAAAGACGGCGGATCTTGGATGTGGAGATCCGTAAGGCCTTAGCCGCCTCAAAGGACAGCTGGGCCACGGCGTGTTCCGGAGGCAGGGCAATTTCACGAATTCGAATCATTGAGTTTCCTTTCCTGCGTGGAGGCCTGCGCACCGGCCGGAGCTCCATGCCCACTGTAAATTGTAGCCACCGCAATCGCCGTCAATATCCAGCACCTCGCCGCAGGCGTACAGCCCCGGAATCAGGCGGCTTTCCATGGTATTTGGGTCGAAGTCAGCCGTCAGCACACCGCCGGCTGTGACCTGGGCGCTGTCCATGCCTAAGGGCTCTGTCAGTTCCAGCTCAAAGGCCTTTACTGCTTTGATTAGCTCCATTTCTTCCCGGTCGCTCAGTTCTCTGGCCCACTGCTTTCCCTTCACACCGGCGGCTTTGGTCAGGACTCTGCCCAGGCGATTATGCAAAATACCTGTGAGCAGTTCGTCCATAGGAAGACTACTCTCCCGGCGGCGGTGCAGCTGCTGCTGCAGTTGTTCCTCTGTCCAATCCGGTAAGAAATCCAGCCGACATCGCCAGTCCCCGGAGCCATAGCAAACATCCCGGGAAATTTCAAAAATCACCGGCCCGGAGATCCCCAGTTCAGTGAATTGGATCTCGCCGACGCTCTCGCTAAATACCCGCCCGTCTTTTATGATCGCTGCATGGCAATTGGCGCGTACGCCCTTCAGCGCGCTGATCCCGCTCCAGGCGGTTTTGATCTGCACCAAAGACGGGCGCAGACGGGTGGATCTGTGCCCCAGCTTGCTCAAAAGCTTATAGCCGGACATAGTGCCCCCCAGTTTACTGCCTGCAAGACCGCCGCAGGCGATGATGAGTTTATCGCATAAAACCTGCCCAGTCATGCCGGTCACAGAAAAACCCTCCGGGGTTTTCTGTACTTTTTCCACCTCAAAGTCGGTCTTCAGGGTGATATTTTCCTTGTTTAGATGCAAGCGCAGAATATCCACCACGGAATTGGCCTGATCGGAATAGGGATAAACCTTTCCCGTTGGCTCTGCAACGGTATACAGGCCAAGATCTGCAAACCACTGCAAGGTCGCCGCCGGGTCAAAGGCACGAATGGCAGGCCCGGCAAATTCCGGATCCTCACCGTGGTAGCCGCGGGCTGCTGCCTGCAAGTTGGACAAATTACACCGGCCATTACCGGTGGCCTGGAGCTTACGGCCCACGCGAGCCTGCCGCTCCATCAAGATCACATTTACATTGGGATTTTCCGCCGCCGCCAGGGCAGCGGCCATACCGGATGCTCCGGCGCCGATAATGCCGACGATCATACCTTTCACCTGCTTTCTGACCACTATTATAGTGTAGAAACTGTCAAGAAACAAGGAAAACTTTCTTGCAATGCGGTAAAGTTATGGTATAATACTCCTACCGACCGGAGAAAGGATGTGCCTATGAACCGGAGCAATATCGAAAAAATCGCAAAAAATCCGGAAGACCGGGTGCTTCTTGCCAAAGTCTGGGACAAAATTAACGCCGGAATTCAAAAAAACATTCCCGCAAGCACCTGCTTTCTTTCCTTGCGGGAGTTGGATATGACCCGGTATCTGTTTGGGCAGGTGGACGGACTCATCGCCTTCGGCGGCTATGGCAGCGCTGAGCGGCAGATGCTGGTGTATCTGCCGGACTATCTGGACGAACGAGCGCTTTATGAAGAAGATGCTCCCCTTGTGTGCCTGCGGGCAACCTTCTATCAGGGGGATACCCCCTCCCACCGGGATTTTTTGGGAGCGCTGATGGGCGCAGGAATCGCCCGGGAAACCGTTGGCGACATCTGCGTGGGAAAAGGCAGTTGCGACTTCTTTGTCACCGCCGAGATTGCCCGGTATGTGGAGCAGAATTTTCTGTCTGCCGGCCGCACAAAGCTCCATCTGGAGCGTATACCGTTGGAGGCCGTATCCGTTCCGGAGCCGGAGGTCAAGGAGATCAAAGATACATTGGCGTCCCTCCGTTTGGACAGCATTATCTCCTCCGGTTTTCGAATCGGCAGAAGCGCTGCTACCCAGTATGTCACAGCCGGGAAGGTTGCCATCAACGGTCTGCCCTGCGAAAAGCCGGACAAGGCTGTGGAAGAAGGCAGCAAGATCTCTGTCCGAGGCTTAGGAAAAATACAGTTAACAACCGTCAACGGCCAGACGAAAAAGGGTCGAATATCTGTGGTGATCCACCGCTATGTATGAGGTAACGAATGATGGATATGAATAAGGTAATCGCAAGAATCAACGAACTGGCCGCCAAGGCCAAAGCCGAGGGCCTGACCCCTGAGGAGACTACCGAGCGAGACAAGCTCCGCCGGATCTATATCGACTCTGTGAAGGCAAGTCTTGTGGGGCAGTTGGAGAATACCTATCTTGTGGATCCCGACGGAACAAAGCATAAGCTGAAAAAGAAGGACGATTAACAAAAAGCCACCCCAGTGGGGTGGCTTTTTATTATAGAGTGGGGTTCAAAGCCCTCTCGCAAATATTATAAGCCAATAAGAAAACCCAACCGGAAGGTTGGGTTTACATCGGAGTGAGGGGATTTGTTTGCATTTTGCCTACGGCAAAATAATTGTGTTGCCGCCGTCCAGCCGACGGCAAGCAACAGTCCACCGGACTGTTGCTTTTACATTGTCCAAATCCCTCTCACAAAATACCAAAGCCAATAAGAAAACCCAACCGGAAGGTTGGTTTTTCTTATTGGCGGAGTGAGAGGGATTTGAACCCTCGCGCGCTGTTTAGACGCCTACTCCCTTAGCAGGGGAGCCCCTTCGGCCTCTTGGGTATCACTCCGAATCAAAATTTCCTGTCTTTAGTTGCCAAAACATCTTAGCATAGAGTTTTCTGTTTGTCAAGACCTATTCCCCCCTGTCTTTTCCCTGCAGCGGGGTCTTATTTCTGTGTTGCCACATAGACTATCTCATACATTGGAATATGAGGTGGTACTATGGAACATACAACAAACACCATTACCCTGCGGGGTACACTGCAAACTCTGCCCCAGTTTTCTCATGAAAATCACGGCAGGCGGTTCTACCGGTTTATACTGGATGTCCCTCGGCTCTCCGGAGCAGTAGATTCTCTTCCGGTGGTTGCCCAGGAGCAGGTCATGAACTCCATTGACTTGTCCGGCGGGCAGATGTTAACTGTCACCGGTCAGATCCGCTCTCACAACCGCAGAACGGACGGTGTGCGGCATCTGATGATTTTTGTCTTTGCCGCAACCATCACAGCTGAGGACGGAGAACCAATCAATGAAGTCTACTTAGAGGGACCACTTTGCAGAGAGCCAACCTATCGTCTGACACCCTTGGGCCGGGAGATCTGCGACGCCATGCTGGCAGTGCCCAGAGCCTTCCATCGGGCGGATTATCTGCCCTGTATCCTATGGGGGCGCATTGCCCAGCAGGTGTCCAAGTGCCACACCAGCGATGTGATCTCTATTTCCGGGCGGCTGCAAAGCCGGGTCTACACCAAGATGACCGAGTCCGGTCCTGAGGAACGAACTGCCTATGAAGTATCTGCTTTGACTGCACAGATTCTGGAAGAAGACCTGTACTGACCAAGCCGGGCGGCGGAAAAACCGCCGCACCAAAGCCACACAGAAAATTCTGTGATTAACCTATCTCATTGTATCCTGTTCCCTTCCCTTTTGTTCCGCAAAATACCTCTTTTCACATGGATTTTTTTGTGGTAAAATCACGAAAGAAAGGTGTGATAAAATGGAACAGAAGGTTTGGGGTATTATCGATTTACTGAAAGAACAATATCCGGAGGCACTCTGCGCGCTCCACTATGAAAAGGATTATGAACTGATGATCGCCGTGCGGCTGTCGGCCCAATGCACCGATGCCCGGGTGAATTTGGTAACGCCGGCGCTGTTTGCTGCTTTTCCCACCTTGGATGCTATGGCCAATGCGCCTGTGGAAGTGGTGGAGGAGTACATCCACTCCTGCGGCTTCTACCGTCAAAAAGCAAAGGATATCGTACTGGCCTGCCAGATGCTTCGGGATGAATACGGCGGCAAAGTACCCGCCACTATGGAGGAGCTCCTGCGGCTACCGGGTGTAGGCAGAAAGACCGCAAACTTGCTGCTGGGAGATTTGTACGCCGAGCCCGGCAGTGTGGTCTGTGACACCCATTGTATGCGGATCTGCGGGCGTTTGGGACTGTCGCAAGGCAGAGAGCCTGAGAAGGTAGAGCGGCAGCTCAGAGCCGTGCTGCCCCCTGAGGAGAGCAGCGACTTCTGCCACAGGATCGTGCTGTTCGGGCGGGAGATCTGCACTGCCCGTTCCCCTAAATGCGGCAAGTGTCCCCTGGCGATCTACTGCAACGAAGTAAACAAAGCATAAAGCGGGATAACCCCCTCCCTGTCCGAATAGAATGGACAAGGGAGGGGATTTTTTTGCGCAAAAAGCTTCCAATATTCTATAGCGCTCTGGTACTGACCGGGGTGAATCTGCTGCTGCGGTTTGTATCCACAGGGTTTCAGGTATACCTGTCCGGACGCATCGGCGCGGCAGGCATCGGTCTGCTGCAGCTGGTGCTTTCCGTGGGAATGCTGGCTATGACCGCCGGGATGGCTGGGATCCGCACCGCTACCATGTACTTAACCGCCGGTGAGTTGGGCAGGCAAAAGCCAGAAAATGTCCGTTGGGTGCTGACCGGTTGCATCAAATACAGTCTGCTTTGCAGCTGCTCGGTTTCTCTTTTATTGTGGACAATCGCCCCTGTGGTATCCGCCAGTTGGATCGGTGAGCCGGCGGTGGTTTCCACAGTACGGCTTTTTGCGCTGTTTTTGCCGGTTAACTGCCTGTGCGGTGTTATGTGCGGCTATTTCACCGCCGCCAACCGGATCGGTACGCTGGCTGCTGTGGAGGTAGCAGAGCAGCTATGCTCCATGGCGCTGACTCTGGGGCTATTGATGGGCGTGGGGGGCAACGCCGTCCGGGCCTGCCGGGCAGTGGTCACCGGCAGCGGACTGAGTAGCTGCGTGACCCTGTGCGCCCTGAGCATTCTGCGGTGGCAGGAGCACAGCCCGGCAGGGGTGCGACTTCCCATCCGGAAGCAACTTCTGGAGACCGCTGTGCCACTTGCCATCGCCGATGATTTTAAGTCCGGCATTTCCACCGTGGAAAATCTGATGGTGCCCAAACGGCTGGCCCTGTTTGCAGGCGCAGCTGACCCTCTGGCGGAATTTGGAACTGTCTGTGGAATGGTGTTTCCCGTGCTGATGTTCCCGGCGGCAATTTTGTACGCGCTGGCAGAGCTGCTGATCCCGGAGCTTGCCCGGTGTCATGCAGCCGGCAGCCGCAACCGAATCCGTTATCTTGCGCACCGGAGTCTGCGTCTGGCGATATTATACGGCTGCCTGTTTGCCGGGGGAATGTTTCTGTTCAGTAAGGACTTGTGCCTTGCTCTGTACAGCAGTACTGACGCAGGAAAGCATCTGCAATGGTATGCGCTGCTGATCCCTATGCTCTACTGCGACGCGGTCACAGACGCCATGGTAAAGGGTCTGGGGCAGCAAAGTATCTGCGTCCGGTATAATATCCTCACCTCCTCCATGGATGTGGTTTTTCTGTTTCTGCTGCTGCCCCGGTACGGGATGGCGGGATATTTTGTTAGTTTTCTTTTGACCCATGCCCTGAACTTTGCCTTAAGTCTTCGGCTGCTGCTGAAGCTCACAGGACCGGTGCTCTCCCCTGCTATGCCTCTATTGACGCTGCTGGGAACAATTGTTGCTGTGTTTTTAGCCGGGCGGGTCGGCGGAGTTTTGGTCTGTGGCGCGACTTATGTGCTGATCTGGGGAAGTCTTTTGGTGCTTTTGCAGGTGATTGGTCGGGAGGATCTGCGGTGGATCCGGGGACTTGTGCAGAAAAAATGACCCGCCTTTCGGCGGGTCAAAAGCTGTTACAGATTTTTCAGCACTTCCAGCAGGAAGTCCCAGGTGCGCTTGGTGGAGGCGATTTCCAGCCGCTCCCGACTGGTGTGAATGTCATGCATATTCGGTCCGATGGAGACACAATCCAGACCCGGCAGTTTCTCGCTAAGCAGACCGCACTCCAGACCGGCGTGGATCGCTACCACCTCCGGCTCCTTGCCGAACATATCCCGGTAGACACGGATCATGGTATCACGGAGGACAGAGTCCTTCTTATACTCCCAGGCGGGATAGTTGCCCCGCTCATCGTAGCCGGCATCATAGAAGTCTGCCAGCTCCCGGAGCTTACCCAAAAGGTCAACCTTTTCCTGATTGTTGGAGCTTCGCACCGCCCAGGTCAGGGTCAGCGCATCGTCCAAAGTAGCCACACCCAGATTCAAACTGGTCTGCACCAAGCCTGCAATATCCTGGCTCCAGGCTTGGATTCCGTTAGGCGCGGCATTCAGCAGGGCGATGACCTTGGAGGAGCACTCAGTAGTCAACGCATTGCCTCCCAGGGCATCCACATCATCGCCGCGGATAATGGCATTCGGTTCATCAAACTGCTCCCGAATCTCCTGCTGAAGCTGCTGGGCAACCTCGTTGATCCGCTCGATATACATGCCCAGAGCCACCAGCTTCACCTGGCAGTAGCAAGGAATGGCGTTATCCTTACCGCCGCCCTCCAGCGATGTGATGCACACGGGCATCAGCTTCTGGACACGGCTTAAAAACTCGCCCATGACCTTGATGGCATTGGCCCGGTTCTTGTGAATCTCCACGCCGGAATGGCCACCCTTGAGGCCTTCAACGGTCAGACTGACACAGGGGCCGTACACTGCCCGGCGCTCCACAGGCAAAGATACCCCGGCTCTTGCGCCGCCGGCGCAGGATACGGTAAAGATCCCCTCTTCCTCGGAGTCGATATTCACCACAGTGCGGCCCTTCAGACCGGACAGGTCGATGCCGGCTGCGCCGTACATACCGGTCTCCTCGTCCACGGTGATGATCACTTCCAGAGGCGGATGGGGAATGGATTTGTCGGCAAGCAGCGCTAAGGCATAGGCAACCGCAATGCCGTCGTCGCCGCCCAAAGAAGTACCCTTGGCAAACACGCAGCTGCCGTCGTGGTCGATTTCCAGACCGTCTTTATCCATGTCTATCTTACTGGTCTCGTCCTGGACGCAGACCATATCCATATGACCCTGAATAATGACGGGGGCGTGGTCCTCCATACCGCAGGTGCCTTCACCAAACAAGATCACATTGTTCAGTTCGTCCTGCACATACCGCAGGCCCTGTTCCTTTGCAAAGGACACAAGGTAGTCAGAAATCAGCTTGGTATTACCGGAGCCATGGGGAATGGCACAGAGCTTTTCAAAATACGCAAATACCGACTGGGGTTCCAGACCGGCAAGTTTTACAGCTTCCATAGCAACATCTCCTTTGTCACATTCTTCATGTATTGTAGCACACCGAGAAAAAATTGTCCATAATGGAAAAAGACCACGGAGTTACCTCCGTGGTCAAATTTTCTCATTAGATCAGGCTCAGGATCAGAGTCAGGACAACCCACACCAGAGCAATCCACTTGGTAGCGGAAGCCAGCTTCTTATCCAGGCCGCCCATATTGCTTTTGTTCATATAGGAATCGGAATTGCCGGAAACAGCGCCGGACAGGCCAGCCTCCTTACCGGATTGGACCAATACCACTACCACCAGCAGCACGCTGGCAATCACTTCCAGAACAGTCACAATAGTCTTAACAATCTCCATATTCGTAACCTCCCTCCGCTCACCGCTATTGGATCGCGGGTCTTATCAGTAGCCGGACACGCCGGGGTTATATCAAATCTTAGCCAGTATAGCACACAAAAGGAAAGAATGCAAGCATTTTTCCGGTATTTTTTACTTTGTTACCCAGTTTCCTGTAGCAAGGCAGTTCAAATATGCATTGATAAAGGGATCCAGCGCGCCGTCCATAACGCCACCCACATTGGATGTCTCGCAGCCGGTGCGGGTGTCTTTGACCAAGGTGTAGGGCATAAACACATAGTTACGGATCTGGCTGCCCCACTCAATCTTCTTCTGCACGCCCTTGATATCGGAGATCTTCTCCAGATGCTCCCGTTCCCGGATCTCCACCAGCTTGGAGCGCAGCATCCGCAGACAGGTTTCCTTGTTCTGAAACTGGCTTCGCTCGGTCTGGCAGGAGACTACGATACCGGATTTGTGGATCAGTCGCACAGCAGAGCTTGTCTTGTTAATATGCTGGCCGCCTGCACCGGAGGAACGGAAGACCTGCATTTCATAATCCTCTGCCTTGATCTCAAAGTCCTCGCTGTCATCCTCGATTTCGGGAATCACCTCGATGGCAGAGAAAGAGGTCTGGCGGCGGGCGTTGGCATCAAAGGGAGACACACGGACAAGGCGGTGCACGCCGTTCTCTCCTTTCAGGAAGCCGTAGGCATTTTCACCCTCGATAACGATATCAGCAGACTTAAGACCTGCTTCGTCGCCCTCCTGATAGTCCATGATCTTATAGGTGAAGCCGTGGCGCTCTGCCCAGCGGGTATACATCCGGTAGAGCATCTGACACCAGTCCTGGGCCTCGGTACCGCCTGCGCCGGCCTGGAAGCTGACAAGGGCGTTATTTCGGTCGTAGTTGCCGGTAAGCAGGGTCTGCAGGCGGCAGCTTTCCATATCCTCAGTAAGCTTCTGAAACCCTTCCTTCAGCTCCGGCAGCATAGAGTCGTCGTCCTCTTCGGCTGCCATCTCGCAAATGGTCATCAGGTCGTCCCATGCGCTGTTCATCTGCCGGTATTTTTCCAGCTTGTTTTCACAGGATTTGGTCTTCATCACGATCTGCTGGCTCTTATCGGGGTTGTCCCAAAAGCCGGGCGCCTCCTGCATAGCGTGAAGCCGTTCCAGCTCATTTTGCAAACCCTCAATATTCAGAGAGTCCGCCAGCCCTTCCAGTGCCGGACGAATCTCGTTCAGTTTTTGTCTGTAGGTATCAAATTCGATATTCATAGCATTTCAACACTCGTTTCCTTATAGTTGGACATTTGGGCTTATTATAGCCGAATTTCCCTATTCTGTAAAGTATCAAATTGCAAAAGCAGGCAAAAAGCCAGGCTTACGCCTGGCTGCAATCATCTTTCGCTGGGTCTGCCATCGTCTTCATCAAAAATCAGATCATCCAGATCTATAAAAAGATCATTGGTTTCTTTCATCCCTTGGCCTCCTTTCTGTACCCAGTCTTGCCAGTATATGTGAATTGCAATTAAATTGCTGTTGAATTTTCTGTGAATTTCTTTTTTCTTTTGTACCGGGATACGGTTGACACTTCTTGTATTTTTGGGTACAATGCTTAGGTATATACGCCCCGGTAGCTCAGTTGTATAGAGCGGCCGCCTCCTAAGCGGCAGGTCGGAGGTTAGAGTCCTCTCCGGGGTGCCAAAAGAGCCACCTGTCCGGGTGGCTCTTTTGCATTCACAAAAATCCTATGTTCCGCCCTTATATTCCCCCTTTGAAAGCTCACAACTCCTACCCTGCGTAGGAGTTTCTCTCTTTTTCTCTAATTTATAGGTTGTATTTTATGCATTATGTGCTATACTGTAAGTAAAAGG
>JAZNRW010000085.1:0-4085 GCA_045590835.1 Faecousia sp. | reverse complement strand
AATTAAAAGCCGAAGCTGAGCCATCCGGGATGCACTTGGTAAAAAGCTTTTGGGAAAAATCAGCAAAACCGTTTGCAATGCCGCAAATGAGAAGCAGAATAAGGGATGGGAGTGTCAGCTTTCCTTTGATGGTGTTATTATAGGAGCACATAATCACAACGGCAAGGAAAAGAACACCAATGCCGTCCCATTGAGTGAGCTTTATGGACTCGCTGAGAAAGATGTTACTGGCAGTCAGGGGAATCAAGACTCCCAGCATTAGAAAGATATCCAGCATCATATAGGCGCTTTTTTAAACGCAGATAAGCCAGGTGACTACGAAAACCGCAGAAGAAACACCGGAAAGCGCAGACACCAGAAGTAAAGTGCGGCTTGGGATAAGAATGCGCAGGTCTTCTGTTGCAAGGATCAGAACGAATCCGATCAAAATGCACAGGAACATTCGGATGGTATTGGCAAAAACTGCATTACCGAATGAGCTGGTATAGTTACTCGTTTTCTTTCCGCAATAACCCTTTAGGGTTCCTGCGAATAAAGAAATCAGCAAAAAAATATATCCCATATTGTTATTTTCCTGTTTCTCCTTCCGGCAGTTCTACTTTCAGCATAGCACAGCCGCAATTGTTGCTGATAGCGGTGAGGGCAAGGCTGGTCTGTCCCTTAGCAGGCTTTACAGCGATGCGGATCTTACCCATGTACATCTTGCGCTCCGGGAGGGTCACATTGTTGTGGTCGCAATGATCAGAGCCGGTGCCAAGGATCTTCCCGGGTGCTTCTGTGCTGAAATGCACAAATTCTGCGGCATCAGGCACGGGATTTCCGTTTTTGTCCAGACATTCGCAGGTAAACAGAGCGACATCTGCTCCGTTTGCGGTGCAGGTGTTATCCAATGTCAGACGCAGGGTTTTCGGTCTGCCGGTGGTGGCACAGATATGTTCTGCCACCAAAGCACCGCTGAGATATCCTTTTGCCACCAGAGCGCCGGGGGCGTAGGCAACATTCCACAGACCGTGGCCGTATTTTTCAATGGACTTTCTTCCCAGGCTTTTGCCGTCCAGAAACAGCTCCAGCTCCTCGCAGTTGGTATATACGGTGACAGGGATTTCCTGCCCTTCCATGCCTTTGAAATTCCAATGGGGAACGATGTGTACCATAGGTGCATCGGTCCAATGGGACTTGTTTTGATAGAATGCACCCTTTTTCTGCAGGAACAGATCCAGCGCACCGGACTTAGAACATATCGCAGGCCATACGGCCTCACCTCTGTGTTCCACCGCCGCCCACTGGTAGCCGCCAATTACATAGGGACGCGCCATCAAAAATTTCCAGGTTTTTTCTCTGCCTAAGAACCAACTGTTGGCATCGGCATCTTGGTCGCGGCGCCGGCCGTCTGCTTCAGAGGGGAAGTGCCAGTCTCTTGTAGTGCCGGTAGCACAGCATTCCGAGGCAAATATTAATCTGTCGGGATTCTGTTTATGAACGGCATCGTATAAATCTAAGTTATAGTTGATGCCCACAATATCACAGTCATCGTAAATCTGGCACAGATCTGGGGTCTTATCTACTGCGGCTGTAATGGGGCGGAGTTTATCGAACTTTCGGATGTGTGCATAGATAGCTTTGTGCAGCCGCTTGCCGACCTCGGTTACATGGGAGGGCTCTTCATTGCTGGTAGACCAGAAAATGACGCTGGGACGGTTTCTGTCCCGCTTCAACAGAGATTCCAGCTGCTCCAGGCTTTCCTTTGTGCTCTCAAACCAGCGGGCTTCGTCCGTTACCAGTAAACCCAGTTCGTCACAGGCGTCCAGATAGGCTGCGGTCTGCTGGTAGTGACTGGTTCGGTAGCCGTTGGCGCCCATTTCCTTGATTAGCTGCATTTTATATTTCGCGATATTATCCGGCACGGCCAGGCCGGTAATGCCAAAGTCCTGATGGGCGCATACACCCTTGATGATCGTTTTCTTTCCGTTCAGCAGCAGCCCGTTTTTGGCGGAAAGTTCCACAGTGCGAAAACCGATGCGGGTGATGTTTTCGTCGATCTCATTACAGTTACACTTGAGCAGGGTTTTAACGGTGTATAGATTGGGGGCATCGCAGCTCCACAGCAGCGGCGCGTTTACGGTGCAGCTATAGCGCAGCGTCTGCTGATCGCGAAGGGGGATACATCCCTGGGCTTGGACACTGGCGATGCATTTGCCATCAGTATCGAGCACATAGCTTTCAGTGGTAACCTCACAGTCGGCATATTCGGTGTTTACTACCGTGGTTTCAAAATCGATCTGCCACTGCTCCTTGCCGATTTTGCGACTTGGGGCATATACACCCCACAGGACAATGGCAACGGGGTCGGTGATCACCAGGTGTACATCCCGGTAGATACCGCCGCCCTGATACCACCAGCCTTCAAACTCCTGGGTGTTTACATATACAGCAAGGACATTTTCCTTGTTCCGATATGCCAGGTCGCTGATATCTACCTCAAAGGTGTTGTAGGCGGAGTAGTTGTGATGCAAATGGCAGCCGTTGAGATAGATGGTAGATTGACCGGCAATGCCATCAAAGCGCAGAAGCACCCGCTTATTCTCGCAGCCTGCCGGCAGGGAAAAGCGCTTCCTGTACCATGCGTTATCGTAACGGAAATAGCCGTGGGCATTGTTTTGGCTCGGGTCATTATCCTGATCGATAACATAATCGTGTGGCAGGTGGCAAATCACCCAGTTTTCGCTGGTGATCCTGCTGATTCCGTAGTCATCCGGGTTATCGTGATAATGGTAGGCGGCGGGTCCCAGCTTTTTGCGCTCGGTCTTGCTTTGGCTGTAGACCGGGCCTTTGGCAATAGGACGCTCCACGCGGATGTCTCCTTTATGAAAGCGCCACTTATCATTTAGTAAGATTTCGCGTCGCATAGTTTGTCCACCCCTCTTGATTTTTTCTGTGTCATCTATTATCATTATATTGTTGAAAAATAGGTTTTTATATTGGATTTTTTGATAATTATTAGCACAAAACGATCATTGCGAGGGAAAAATGCAATATTCCAGTGATATCAAAAAACATACATCCCCACAACTGATAGGCATCAACGGCTGTGGGGAGCTGCGAGTGAGTACAGATTCTCATATCCGCAGATATGCCGGCAGAAATGATTATCAGTTGATTTATATCTGCGAAGGACACTGTGTTGTGACGATTAACGCAGTGGTGCATATTGCGTATCCGGGAGACTGTATTCTGTATCGACCGGGGGAACCGCAGGATTATCTGCTTTCTCAGAATGCGCATCCGCGTACCTATTGGATCCATTTTAACGGTGATGTTTGCAGGAAGATAATGGAAACGCTGTCTTTGCAGGATGTCTGTCTGGTTAAAACGGGGCAAAACCGTGAGATAGAACACTTGGTTTCCAGAGTGTGTCAGCACTATAATCTGAAAACACCAAACCACGAATGGATATGCTCGGGACTTATGCAGAGTATTTTAGCGCTTTTAAGCAACGAGGCCCACAAGGAAAACCAACATGGCAGCGGCAAGGGCAAAGATAAGATCAGCGAATTGGTCAGCCGGGTAAAAATGGTGCCAAATTTGAATATCACTGTGTCAGAATGTGCTGCGTTTTGTAATCTGAGCAAGCCCCACTTCACACGGGTGTTCAAAGAGGCGACCGGCATGCCACCGGTGCAGTATATGTTGGAAATTCGTATTGAACGGGCCAGGGAATTGCTTGATTTCACCGATAAATCCATCGCGGAAATAGCAGAGGCCAGCGGCTTTTCTGACCAGAATTATTTCGCGCGCACCTTCAAAAAGGTGACAGGGATGACACCTACCCAATATCGAGATGCCGGAAGAACAGGATGATAGTCAGGACCTCCGGCTTAGCCGGAGGTCCTGACTTGGTGCCACCAAAACGAAAGGGCTTGCCAGCTGCATTACACAGCCAGCAAGCCCTTTTGGTAGCATAAATAATTTGAGTTTGGTATCGTTATCTAACTTTTGGGGTCACTTCACCTTTACCATCCCGACACATTTTTTCAGAGACGGATGATTAGTTTTCTCCGCTGGCATAGGAAAGGGTTGCGTCGCCA
>JAZNRW010000084.1:0-5683 GCA_045590835.1 Faecousia sp. | reverse complement strand
CAACTCCTTGGCTCACAGAACGACATGGCTACGATCCGACTTTTCAACCAGTTCAGCATCTCAATGCCGATTGCTTCATCTGCACTGTAAGCACACAAGGCAAGCACTGTCAGAGCCGCAGTCTGGAAGGGATTTTCCAGTACAGCTTCAGGAAGTGCCTGCATCTGCGCCAAACTTTCCGGCAGAGCAGCAAAGGTGAACGTAAGCTTTGTTTCGGTCGTTTTTTGATCAGTAGGATTATGCAACGGGATGTCCTTCTTCAATTTATCAAAAATAGACATATAACTTCTCCTTTTAAAGATTTACATCGCTGCCTCGATAACGCCGGAGAGTACCGGTTTTCCTTGCTGCTCCAAGTCGGCTGCACATTGTTTGCACATATCCAAATCATCACAGATCAGGAAACATTGATTACAGACCAGCCGCTTGCAAATCGGGCAGTGGTTCATATGCTCTGCAGCGTTGCGAATGGCTACACGGCGGGCCTCTTTGAATTCCTGCTCATACAGCGTATCGTAAATGATTTGCTTGCTTTGCGTGGCGGGTGATATTTCTGCTTTCGAAAACCGTATCGGTTTATTGCCGTATTCCGTGCCACAGCTTGCGCAAGTAACCCGGAACAGGAATACTTCTTTTGTCGATAAGTTTTCAAGAACTGTTTCCACTAACTTCTTCAATACGCACCCCTCCTTTTGTCATTTAGCAATATCATTGTAATTTGCTTTTCCTACAAATAAAATGGTCCCAAGGCTACTTCTCATCAAAAGTATCCTTGGGGTAATATGCAAAATGCACAGGTGATATCTTTACCACCTGTGCATTATAACTAAAATGGGTTAAGTGTTTTCCTATTCTTCACCGGTCAGTTCATCAAGGCGTCCGCAGCAGCGAAACAGTTCGATATATAGCATCAGCTCGTCGCGGGAAGCAATTTCCAGCTTCTGATAGATGCTGCGGTTATGCTTTTTTACTGTGTGGATGCTGATGAAAGCGAGGTCGGGGATCTCGGCAATATCATGGCCGTCGATATAGTAATTGAGAATCCGCCGTTCCGCAGAGGAAAGCGTCTTAGCCTTTTCTGAAAAGCTACGGAACATATCTTCCATACCGGGCGGCAGTGCGGCAGGATCTACCTGCCGGGTATTCAGCTGTGTCAGCATCTGCACACTCAGCACACCGGTTTCCGGGCGGATAATGCCATAATCACAAAGCATATTGTAGATCAGCAGAAGCAGAATTTCTGTAATCATATAAGATGCCGATAGGAACTCAAATTCTTCATCAATTGCCTGCTCCACCAACCAGACACCCACATTCAAAAGAACAGTAACCAGCAAAAACAAGGTGTACTTGGGAGAGGATAACCGTTTGGTTTTGGCGGCATAGGCGATACATAGCAGCATCAACACCACATAACCGGCTAAGTACAATGCGTATAGACTGTGTAGCGGGCCGTATTCCTTGACCAGATGGGTAGTTCCGTTGATAATATTTAAAGACACAGACCGATAGTAAAGGCCGAGCCAATCGCCGCCGGCAGCAAGTGTGGCAACTGCCAGCGTAATTGCAAACAGCCCCCAATTTAGCCATTTCCGTTTGCGCATTTGACAGACTTCGCAGATAATGCGCAGCATCACCAGTATGGAAAATGCTCCGCCATAGTAGGACATCGCATTGGCAAGCTTTGCCACAAGGATAGACTTGCAGATGGAAAGCAGGAAAAATCCGCAGTTGGAAACGGCAACGCAGGAGAACAGAGCCAAAAAACGCTTCTTTTTCTTATGGTCAAAAACAAAATAGCATAATAAAATCAGCACAGACAAGAGTGCAACGACTCCATATACGATAGATAAGACTCCGTCTTTCATAGATTGTTGCCACGCCTTCCTTGTTGTAATTCATCAGAGCAATTTTATTCAGTTTATATTATATCAGCAAAACAGGATTTGCACATCGTACTTTCGTGCAAATCCTGTTTTGTTAGGGAGTATTGTTGTTATTTTATATTGATGATCAGTCCGCAGTCTCTGGCGCGAACGGCTAACTCTGTGCGGTTTCTAAAGCCTGTTTTTTCCCGCATGGATTGGATGTGCCCCTTTACCGTGCGTACAGACATGTGGAGCTTTTTTGCAATGGCCGCATCGGTCTCTCCGTTGACTACTTCACGCAGGACCTCCAACTCCCGGTCAGAGAGTGCCTGGCTGGTGATATTTCCCAATTGCAGGGATGGTGTCGCGTCGGGATAAATACACTCTCCGGCCATGGTTCGATCCATAATGTCCAGGATGCTTTCCGCCGCTGCGGATTTATACCAAAAACTGTTTACGCCTGCCTTTTTGGCCCGGTCAATGAAACTGCACTCTGGCTGGCTGGTGATAATAATGATCTTAATATTTGGAAAAGCCCGCTTAATCTTTTCCGCAGCTTCGATTCCGTTGGCGTTTAGAGCGGTGCATACATCCATTAGAATCAGATCCACCTGGCTTGTCCTGCAGCAGAACTCTGCAAATACCGCGCTCTCCACAGAAGGGACCAGTTCATATCGGTTACTGGGACCGATGTAGATCTCCAGGAGTTTGCGAACCATAGGATCATCTTCCACAATCAAAACACGGATCACAGGCACTCACCTCCGTTTTTGGGTATTGTAATGGTAAGGGTATATACAGGACGGCTGCCGATGTCCACGGCGCCGCCTGCGCGCTCGACCTTCCGGCGAAGAGAACCCAGACCGCCGCCCAACCGGATCTCTCCTTCGGGCAGCTTGCCGTCATTCTGAAAAGTAACCCGATAATGGGTATTTGTTTCAGAAAAATGGATGTATAGCGTCCTGGCATCGGCATGGCGGACTGCGTTGGTCAGTGCTTCTGCCGCAGCTTCCAGGAGTAACTGCTCGGTCGGTTTCTGTAGGGGCATTTGCCCGTTGATCTGCACCGTAATGCCGAAAGCCTTTGCTGTTTGCACAAGCATTTGCACAGAGGACTGTTCCGAACCGTCTGCTGCTTCCTGACGGAGCAGCGCGATGCTGTGTTTCCAGGCGTCAATGGGAATCGGCGGTTCCTCTTCGCCACGAAGCAGATAGCTGCGGGTGGCCAAAAGTGTCTGTCCCAGTTGGTTGTGGATTTTTGCCTTTGTCTCTAGACGCTCCTTGGAACGGGTCAGTTCCTCAACATTTTTCTCATATTGGACAAGTCGATGATTGAGTGCCTCAAGGGCGATATTTTTATGTTTTATTTCCTCCGCAAGGCTATGAAGCAGCGTTGTGTCAGCGGCTGTGATCTGAAATACACGCTGCAGATCCTCACCGGAAAAAGTCCAGACCGTTCCGTCCGGCAGCAGAAAACTGGGTTGATCGTTTTCTAACAATCGGGTGATGTTGGGTTGCACGTCACCTTCACAGATCTCATCCCACATAAGTGCAGCATTTTGCAGGTCATGTCCCAGGATGGTGTGACACAATTGGTTCATACGATGGTTGACCAGCATAACCCTTCCGTTTTCGGCAAAAAAGCAGAGGCCGGTGTCCAGATGATCGATACTTTCCTTGATGGCGGAGCGTGTGACCATCGTTCTGCGGCGTTTCATTTCCCAAATCACGGCATAAACAAGGAACGCAGCCATAGCAGCCCAAAGAAGTATTATAAACACAGCCGGTTTCTCACAGAGCCAGCGGCTGACAGATGCAAAGGCCAGCGCATGTTTTGTGCTTCTGACATCCGCGGAGAATAGAATCATCATGCATCCGCTGAGCAAGGTACACAAAAGTGTCAGTGTAAAAAGAACAGGTGACCTTCTGCGAATGGTCGCGGATAAAACATAAATGCTGCCGCACAGGGTCAGGAACAGCCCCAGCATCAGTGCGGTGCGCAGCAGAGTGGGAAGCGCATCATAGCTGATCATTTGCACGCACCTCCTTCGCAGATTTCAAGGTCAAGGATCACATCTTCGTCCTGGAGGGTATAAGTGAAGCTGCCGAAGCGCAGGCAAAGATCCTCCAGCATCTGCTCTGGGATATTGTTTACACAGCCGATCTGGAGATTCATTTTCATACTTCCGTTTTCACAGGTCAGACGCACCACCATAGCAATGATCCGGTCAAGCAGCCTCTCCACCAAGCTTTCATAGAAGTCATAAGCTGCAATGATATGTGCCAGCGGAAGATCACCATCACACTGCGCGTTCAGCATCGTAGAAACGGAAGCCAGCTGCAGATTGTCCAGAGATTCCCGGATACTGTATTCCAGTTCTCTTGCATGAACGGTTCGGTTCTCTTCGCCCAGTAGCAACAGATTGCTGCGCCGCTTCACATAGGAGCCAATGACGCACAACTTTGCCATAGCGCTGTGTGCCACCAACGGGTCAGCGGACTGTGCAAGCAGTGCGTCCATTTTTCCCAGCTGCGGAGCAACATCCTTCGCAATCCGGTCAAACAAGCGGGTTTTCTCTTCTACCTGGGCCTGCTGCTCTTTCAATTTCAATTCTGAGCGCAGCAGCTCGTTCTCTTTGCTCAACTGCTGCTGCGCATCCTGGAGCCGAGACATCATTTCGTCAAGCTCCGTCACATCATCCTGCCATAGCACATAACCACCCTTGATGGGTTTTGCGTGGAGAATCTTGTGGCCTACCTTCGCAGGCTGTTCACCGATCCGTTTCATCTCATCCCGGGTCATCGGCATGGCAGAAGCTGATGTAAAACAGGGCTGATAGTCCCGGTCTACGATCTGTGCCGCAATAGAGGATGCACGGAACATCGCATGATAATTTGTGTTGGACGGGATCAGCCCGCTCTGTATGGAGCTTTCCAGAAGAAGTGAGATAATCAGACAGTCCACTACAGTCAGATCCGCATCCCGGAAGATACCCAAACAGTAAAGTGTCCAAAAGATCACCGCGCCGCCCATGATCACAGCAGGCAGTTTCTGCATTCCTTTGCTTCCCGGAACACGGCACTTTCTTAGCAGCATGATGACAAAATAGATACCCAGCAGTACAAACCATGCCATGGCAGCAAAATAGATCAGCCCATATCCGTATTCGTAGTCAAACAATTCGATGCCTTCCGGAAAATCAAAGGCCAGTTGATGCAGATCGTTTGTAAAAATGCCAATCAGAATGGCAAATGCGGGAATGCAGAGTGTATTCATCCAACGGGGATTCCGATAGCCCTCCGGTTTTCCCATATGGTCAATGATAAACACACCCAGCAGCGGAACCAGAATCATGGGAATATAGTAGCTGTACCAGATATATCGGCCCAGCCAGAACGAACGATCCGCGATGAACTCATATTTGATAACTTTGGCTGTCAACCAGAATGCCAGCAACGCACCCACAGCGACAATACTGCGGCGCACCTGCGGGTTTATGATTCTCCGCTGCAAGGAAACGCACCAGCTTATCAGCAAGGAAATGTGAATCACGCTTCGAATACCGCGCATGAAAGCCTGCATAACAACATTGGTGGTCACACTATCCAGCAGATCCATCAAATATGCAATCACGATCAATCCGGTTGCACCAATGGCATACCAAATCAGGTGTCTATCTTTTTCCACATCCTCCGCTCCTCTCTGTGTTCTCGGTGCAAGCCCTAATTAAGATATTCTAATTATAGCATGGTAGGACGAAGAATACAAGCTGACCGGATGCTTGCCGTGTGGCAGTGGATTGCTCTTCGTCACTT
>JAZNRW010000083.1:0-10861 GCA_045590835.1 Faecousia sp. | reverse complement strand
CCTGCATACGGCCGCCGCCGGAGGCGATGGCATAGTCGCAGCCTTCGGTGTTCAGTTCTTTCAGAGTATTCTCCAGCATTTCCACATACTCCAGCGCGGAGGTGGCAGGCACATCACGGCCGTCCAGCAGAATGTGGCAGTAGGCCTTCTTCACACCGGCGGCGTGGGCAGCCTTCAAAAGGGCAATCAGGTGATGGATATTGGAATGGACATTGCCGTCGGACAGCAGGCCCATAAAGTGCATAGCCTTGCCAGCCTTGGCGTTCTCCACCAGATCGGTCCAGGTTTCAGATGCGAACAGCGTGCCGTTTTCAATGGACTCGCCAACCAGCTTGGCGCCCTGAGAGTAGACCTGGCCGCAGCCCAGGGCATTGTGGCCCACCTCGGAGTTGCCCATGTCCTCATCAGAGGGCAGACCGACAGCGGTGCCGTGGGCCTTCAGATAAGTGTGGGGGCAGGTAGCGAGCAAACGGTCCAGCGTAGGTGTCTTTGCAACCACAACAGCATCGCCGCTGCCGCCGTCACCCTTGCCCACGCCGTCCATAATTACCAAAACAATCGGCTTTTCCATGTAATATATCCTCCCAAATAGGTTATGTGCATTATTCTGCATTCTATCAGTTGTATTATTTTACATCATTTTCTATCAACTTACAACCTATTTTTGAAAATTCACCGAATCCGCCGAAAAACTGAATGGAGAAAATGGTCTTTTGTGGCAATTATCCGGGGAATGTTAAAGAATTTTTAAGCGCTGAAGGAGCAATCCTGCGTCTGTCTTCTCTTGACTGGGCAGGGAAAATGTGATAGTATATCGGCATTGCAGGCCGGCATGGTGGAATAGGTAGACACAAGGGACTTAAAATCCCTCGGAGTAAAATCCGTACCGGTTCGATTCCGGTTGCCGGCACCAAATAACGGGATGCCCCGTCCGGGGGCATCCCGTTATTTATTTGTTCGGAAGGAATCGAACCGCAGGTGAGATTCCGGGGAGCGACCTGAGCGCCGCCGGTGGCGGATGAAGCGAGGGGAGCGAGTGGCAGCGGTCGGCAGATGAGGAAGGCGCATTGTCGCCGACGAAAATGCCGGGCACCGCAACAGGACAGCGGCACCAAATAACGGGATGCCCCGCCAAGGGGTATCCCGTTATTTATTTGTTCGGAAGGAATCGAACCGCAGGTGAGATTCTCCATATGACAAAAAGTTGCACCGCATCTGCGGTGCAACTTTAACTATGTATAGATTAATCTTCCTTGGCCTTGGAAACCACCAGGTTTACAATGATGCCCAGGATCAGAGCGCAGGCAATTGCGGTCAGAGTGACCTTGCCAATGGCCATAGCCATGCCGCCGATGCCGGGGATCAGAATGGAAGCAACCACGAACAGATTCTTGTGCTGGTTCAGATCCACCTTCTGGATCATCTTCAGACCGGAAACAGCGATGAAGCCGTACAGGGTTGTGCACACACCGCCCATGACGCAGCCGGGAATGGAGTCCAGGAAGGCCACGAAGGGTCCGAAGAAGGAGATGACGATGCACATCACAGCAGCGGTGGTGATGGTGACCACGGAAGCATTGCGGGTGATGGCAACACAGCCAACGGATTCGCCGTAGGTGGTGTTGGGGCAGCCGCCGAAGATAGCGCCTACGGCGGAGCCAACGCCGTCACCCAGCAGGGTGCGGTGCAGGCCGGGGTTTTCCAACAGGTCCTCGCCGATGATGGAGGACAGGTTCTTGTGGTCAGCAATGTGCTCGGCAAAGACCACGAAGGCCACGGGAATATAAGCAACCGCAATGGTGGCGATGTAAGAGCCATCTACATCCTTCACGCCCTTCAGAGCCTCCAGGAAAGTAAACTCAGGAACAGCGAAGATCTGCATGTTCTGGAACAGAGAGAAGTCGATGACGGGAATGCCGCACAGGGTAAAGATAGCAGCGACCACATAACCGGCCAGGATGCCGATAATGAAGGGGATCAGCTTGGTCATCTTCTTGCCGTAGGTGGAGGCAAGGATGACTGCCAGCAGAGTGACCATAGCGCAGACGAAGGATGCCCAGATGGGAGCGCTCATAACGAAGGAGCCGTTGGCGTCCTGAGGACCATAGGAGAACACATCCTTAATGGCAGCGCCAGCCAGAGAAAGGCCGATCAGAGCCACAGTGGGTCCGATGACCACAGGGGGCATCAGCTTGTTGATCCAGTTAACACCGGCCAGCTTGACCACGATCGCGATGACAACATACACAAGGGCGGCAAACACAGCGCCGATGATCAGACCGGCAAAGCCTGCGGAAGCGGAAACCGCACCGGCAAAGGCCGCCACCATAGAGCCGATAAAGGCGAAAGAAGAACCCAGGAACACGGGGCTTCTAAACTTGGTGAACAGCTGGTAAACGATAGTACCCACGCCTGCACCGAACAGGGCGGCAGAGGCGGACATGCCGTTGCCAACGATAGCGGGAACAGCGATGGTAGCTGCCAGAATTGCCAGAACCTGCTGGAATGCGAACACCAGCATCTGGCCGAACTTGGGCTTGTCTTTAATGCCGTAGATCAGATTCATGTTTTTTCCTCCAAATCTTTAATTACATCCGAAAAAAGAGAAAATGTCGCAGCGAGCTGCTAAACACTTTCTCCTTTCATGGATATTTCTGGGTATGAGTATACCGCTTTTTTCGGCAAAATGCAAGAAAAAGTTTGCACAAAATTCATAATTTGCAAAAAAGCAAGGCCCGTATTCCACGGGCCTTGCAAATTATTAGCGGCTTCCCTTGTCGTAGGGGATGCCTTCTGCTTTGGGAGCGCGGCTCTTCCTGGAGGTGAAGGCCAGCACCACAATGGTGATCAGGTAGGGCAGCATCCGATACAGATGGGAGCTGATACCCAGCTCTGCCAACAGGAAAACACCGTCACCGTTGATGTCGATGCTGGTATAGCCGGCGGCAATGCACTTAAATAAACCGAACAGCAGCGCGGAAAGGGCGATGTTCAGCGGCTTCCAGTTGCCGAAGATCATAACGGCCAGCGCCAGGAAACCGAAACCGGCCACTTCACCGTTGGCGGTGCAGTTGGTGGCGGCGAGAGCATAGACAAAGCCGCCCATGCCTGCCAGCGCGCCGGAGATGGTGGTACCGGCGTAGCGCATTTTGAACACATTGATACCTAAGGATGCGGCAGCCTGGGGATTTTCACCGCAGGCCCGCAGCCGCAGGCCGAACCTGGTGAAGTACAGGATCACGGACAGGATCACGAAGATCAGGATGCACACATAGGTGGCAAGATACACCTTGTTGAGAAATGTCTCTCCGAAGAAGCCCAGGTCCACGCTCTTGTCAATACCGAAGGTAGATTTTTTGATCATAAACCAGGAGGCGGAGTCGCCGGTGAGCATTTGCAGGGTGTTCTGATTGGCTAGGATCCGCACCAAAAACAGCACCAGCGCCGGGGCCATCAGGTTCAGCGCAGTGCCGCCGATGGTCTGGTCGGCCCGCAGATTGATGGCAGCGAAGCTCAAAAGCAGAGAAAAGATCGCGCCGAACAGGGCGGCAACCGCCATGGCTGCCAGCTCCAGACCCTGCAGAGTCAAATAGTCTTTTGCCTTTGCTGCTGCGGTAAACACATCCAGGCCTTGCATCAGCCGGACAAAGTACACGCCGATGAAGGCACCCATAATCATAATGCCTTCCAGAGCCAGATTGATGATACCGCTGCGTTCGGCAAACACGCCGGCCAGCGCCACGATCATCAAGGGAATTGCAAACAAAAGGGTCTGCTGTACTACGAAGGTCATACGCTGCTGCCTCCTTTCTTGGAAAGTTTCTTTTTGCGGCTGAGCCACATCTGGATCACCAGAGAGAAGGCGCTCAGATATACGATCACGGCGATGATCACATCGGTGATGTATTCGTTGTAGGCGGTCAGGGTGGTAAGCTGCTGACCTACGATGTTCAGCATGGCCATAAAGATGCCGGAGAAGACCACAGCCACCGGGTGATTCAGCGCCAGCAGGGCAACGGGAATGCCGTTAAAGCCTGCCGCAGGCAGTGCCTGATAGGTAGACCAGAAGAATTCGGTGTTGCCGGAGAGCCAGTACAGGCTTGCGCCGCCGGCAGCCAACGCACCGGCAATGGCCATGCTCAGCACGATGTTCCGCTTGTCGGGGATACCGGCGTAGCGGGCGGCATGCCGGTTGGCGCCGCAGGCTTTCAGTTGGTAACCCAGGGTGGTCTTGTTCATGATCACATACATGACCACGGCAATGGCAATGGCGATCAGGATGCCGCCATTGACCTGAGAGTCGGTGAATATTTTGTCCAGCCCCATCTTGGAGGTGGCCACATTGTTAAAGGTGGTTTTGTAGATATAGCCGGTTTTGGTGCCTTCGGTTACGTTTTTCAGATTACTGATATCAAACATCCAGGTCACCAGGTTGGCGGCGATCCAGTTGGTCATAATACAGGCCAGCACCTCGTTGATGTTGAGGAATGCCTTCAGGATGCCGGGGATCGCGCCCCACAGCGCGCCGCACAGCATACCGCCCAGGAAGGCCAGCAGCCAGATGATCACCGGGGGAACGGTGGAGGAGGGGATAGACAGGGCGATGAACAGCGTGCCCAGGGTGCCCATCAGGTACTGACCGGGGGCACCGATGTTAAACAGGCCTGTTTTGAAGGCCACGGCCACGGAAAGACCGGTCATGATCACCGGGGTGGCCCGGAAGAGCATATTGCCCCAGGAGGTGGGATTAAAGCCCCAGCTCAGCGCGCCGTTGGCGTTCCGGCCGGTGGAGAGCAAGCCCGCAAAGATGATCCGCACGCCGTCCCACATACCGGAAGTGGTGATATTGTCTCTGGATAGACCCACAATGAGGACAATGATGGCACCTACCGCAAGGCCGATGAAAATGGACAACAGGGAGGCCAGGATCTTCCGGGTGCCGTCCCGATCTAACAAAGTAAACGGTTTTTTCATGCCTGCGTGCCTCCTTTCTCACGGTTCTTGGCGCCGGACATGTAAAGACCCAGCTCCTGTACCGTGGTGGTTTTGGGATCCAGTTCGCCCACGATTTCGCCCTCGTACATGACTAAAATCCGGTCGGAGAGGTTCATTACCTCGTCCAGCTCCAAACTCACAAGCAACACGGCTTTGCCTGCATCCCGCTGGGCAACCAATTGGGCGTGGATATTTTCGATAGCGCCCACATCCAGACCACGGGTAGGCTGAACAGCTACGATCAGCGCCTTATCCCGATCCATCTCCCGGGCGATAATGGCTTTCTGCTGATTGCCGCCGGACATACTCCGGGCGGTGGTCACAGGGCCCTGACCGGAGCGGATATCAAATTCCTCGATCAGCTTGTCCGCGTACTGCCGGATGGGATCGCCCAGAATGAAGCCCATGTGCTGGAATCTGGGATCCCGGAAATCCTGCAGCACCAGATTCTGCTCCAGAGAGAAGTCCAGCACCAAGCCGTGCTTGTGACGGTCCTCGGGGATATGGCTCATGCCCGCGTTGCTGCGACCCCGGATAGACATCTTGGAAATATCTTTGCCGCAGAGGGTGATCGTGCCCTGGCTGGCTTTCTCCAGACCGGTCAGACCGTAGATCAGCTCTGACTGACCGTTGCCGTCGATACCGGCAATACAGACGATCTCTCCGGTGCGTACCTGGAAGGATACGTCCTTTACGGCGTTGTTCTTATGGAGCTTGGAGGGGACGGTTAGACCCCGGATGTCCAGAACCACATCGCCGGGCGTAGCGGCCTCTTTTTCCACCTGCAGCTGCACCGGGCGGCCCACCATCATGTTGGATAGCTCCTGCTTGTTGGTGTCGCAGATGTTCACCGTACCGATATACTTACCCTTCCGCAGAACGGTGCACCGGTCGGCCACCGCCATGATCTCGTTCAATTTATGGGTGATGAACAGAATGGATTTGCCCTCGTCGGCAAAACCACGCATGGTAGCCATCAGTTCATCGATCTCCTGAGGTGTCAGCACGGCGGTGGGCTCGTCGAAGATGAGGATCTCGTTGTCCCGGTAGAGCATTTTCAGGATCTCCACCCGCTGCTGCATGCCCACGGTGATGTCCTCCACCTTGGCATCCAGATCTACCTTCAGGCCGTAGCGCTGCGACAGCGCCTCCACCTTTTTCCGGGCAGCCTGCTTCCGGAGGAAGCCCAGCTTGGTGTCCTCTGCGCCCAGAATGATGTTATCCAGCACAGAGAAAACATCGATCAGCTTAAAGTGCTGATGGACCATGCCGATGTTCAGGGCGGTGGCGTCATTGGGGTTGTTGATGGCAACCACTTCCCCGTTTTTCTTGATCGTGCCCTGCTCCGGCTGGTAAAGACCGAACAGCACAGACATGAGGGTAGACTTGCCTGCGCCGTTTTCGCCCAGAAGCGCATGGACTTCGCCCCGCTTCAGCTGCAGGGTGATGTCGTCATTGGCAACGATTCCGGGGAATTCCTTTCTGATATTGAGCATTTCAATAATGTATTCCGATTCCATATTGAATGTGCCCTCCTTCCCGTTTTGTTACGGATATTGTTCGCATTTATTATAATATGCCCAGCAGGCAAAAGCAAGATAATTCCCGTTTTCTGGACAGAAAAATCCCTGCTGCCTTAGGCAACAGGGATTGTTTCCAATATTAGCGGACGTATTCGATGACCACGCGGCGGTTGGGCTCGGTGCCAACGGAGTAGGTGGTGATCCGGTCGGTGTCCTGCAATGTGGCGTGGATCAGATGACGCTCGTAAGCGTTCATAGGCTCCAGTGTGGTCCGGCGGTGGGCCTTGAGCACCTGCTGAGCCTTCTTTTGGGCATAGCGGCGCAGGGATTCCTCCCGCTTTTCCCGGTAGCACTCGGCATCTACATTGATGCGGACGTGCCCGTCAATGCCACGGTTGATGGTGTAGTTACTCAGGTGCTGCAGGGCATCCAAGGTGTCGCCTCTGCGGCCGATCAGGTAACCCAGATCCTCACCCACCAGCTCTACCATATAGCTGTTGTCGCCGGATTTCCAGGCGTGGGGGATCGCAGTAGAACCCATATGTTCCAATAGACCCTTCAGGAAGACTTCGATCTTCTCCTCAATAGAGCCGGGCTCTGCCACAGCGTATTCCTTGGGAGCGGCTTTGGGTGCCTCCACACGGGGCTGTTTGGGTTTGCGCTCCTTGGGAGCTTCCGCCTTGGGAGCGGCGGGCTTAGGTTCAGCTTTGGGAGCTTCTGCCATGGTTGCTTCTGCTTTGGGAGCCTCGGGCTTCTTTGCCTTGGGCTTAGAGCGGGAAGCGGAGGACAGAGCCACCTTAGGCGCCTCTGGCTTGGGATCGGGTGCTTCGTAGGTTACCTGCACCTTGGCAGGGGTCGCGCCAATGCCCAGAAAACCGGACTTGGCCTGGGCAAGAACCTGAACGGAAACATTGTCGCGATCCAGACCCAGCTGGGTCAGAGCGCTTTCAATGGCATCATCAATGGTCTTGCCGGTAGTAATAATGGTTTTTTCCATTTTTATTCCTCCGTAGTCTGGGAAGCATAGCGGTCCGGATCGTAGTTCCGGCCTTTGCAGTAAGGACGACTGGGAATGCCGGACATAACCTGAGCTTGTTCTTTTTCTTCTTCCACCCAGGTGCCTTTCTTTATAGCATACTCTTTGGCAGCCTCGGCTTTAGCAGCCTCTTGTTCCTTCTGCTGTTGTTGCTGCAGCTTCTTTTTGCTGGTGTTTGTGGTGATACCGTCGGGGTTGGCAGCCCGGCGTTCTGCCCGGATGCGCTCTTTCTCGGCTTCGATGGCCTCCTGCTCCATGGCTCGCTGCAAACGCTGGGCATCCTCTGCATCATAGAGCTTGCGGTATTTTTTAGTCAGGTACACATCCACAGCGGTGGAGATGAGACCCTGAATCAGCCAATACAGGCTCAATGCGCCGGGAACGGTAAAGCCGATCCACAGGGACATCAGAGGCATCATATACATCATCATCTTGCCGGACTGATTGGCCTGGGAGTTCTTAGCGGTCTCCTTATCCTGCACACCTTTTTCGTTGGTGATCACAGAGTTGTTCATTTTCTGGGCGATGAGCATGCTCAGCACCTGGCTGCCGGCAGACAGCACGGGCAGCAGGAATCCGCCGATATTGGCCCAGTTCCAGACCTCCCACTTGAACACATTGAAGGTGGGAACGATGCCCAAGTCAATTCCCAGGAAGTTGAAATTCAGACCCTCCAGAGTGCTGGGGTTGGTGACAATGTTCTTCAGCTCCTCGGCAAACTGGGGGATCAGGGGGGCTGCGATCATCTGATGATAGTAGTCGTTTTTGCCGAACTTGTCAGGCAGCGCCTCTTTAATGACTGCAACGATCTCGTTGGCCACTTCCGCGGTTTCGTGCAGCATATAGTTCAGAGGCTGCCGAACCACGGTATACAGAGGGATCAGAAGCAACAAAGGCAGAAAGCTCCACAGACAGCCGCCGCCCATGGAAACGCCCTCTTCTTTATACAGGGCCTGGGTGGCTGCGGTGAGCTTCTGCTGGTCATTGCCGTACTTTTTCTGCAGCGCCTGGATCCGGGGAGCCAGGCGGGACATTTTCATGGAGTTGCGTTTGCTTTTTGCGGTAGCGGGTGCCAGAACGAATTTAATGATAATGGCAAACAGGATCAGGGCAACGCCATAGTTGGTGGTAAACTGATACAGCCAGGACAGAAGATACCCAAAGGGAACCTGGACGATATCTGCCAGTTTAAATGCGAGAATCATGGTTGTTCCTCCTTAAGGGACAGGGTCGTAGTAATCCCCTTTATAAAAGGGATTACAGCGAAGGAGCCGTTTTAGGGACAGCCAGCTGCCCCGGAAAGCTCCATACTTATGAATGGCTTCCAGTGCGTAAGCGGAACAGGTGGGTGTGAATCTGCAGCAGGCGGAACGGTAGGGAGAGATGCTGCGCTGATAGAATCGAATAAAAGAAAGCAGAATCTTCTTCATGGCTTCACCAAAAGCCCGGCTTTTTCGGCCAGGGACAGATAGGCCCGGGTCAGCTTCCCAAAATCGGCGTCGATGCACCGGGTTCGGGCGACCACAACGATATCCCACCCGGGGGCAAACAGATCTTCGTTAAGCCGATAGATCTCCCGCAGGCGGCGGCGAACCCGGTTGCGAACCACCGCATGGCCCAGCTTTTTGCCGGCGGTGATGCCAACCCGATTGGTGGCAGTGCGGTTCTTTCTGGCGTACAGCACCAGATAACCGTTGGCAAAGCCTGTGGTGGCGTAAAGACGCCGGAAGATGTGATTGAGTTTCAGCGAACAGGAAAATTTCATACTGCTTCTCTCCAGAAAATCTTCACAACAAGGCGAGCTTACTTGAAAGTTCGCCAAATAAAAAAGGGAGCGGGGCGAATAGCCTTCGCCCCGCTGGACTCCCATTTTGCTGTGAGCGATGGTCTGCTTTGATTCAGCTACCGGTTACACTCAAGCGGACAGGACCTTGCGGCCCTTGGCACGGCGACGGGCAAGCACCTTGCGACCGTTGGAAGTAGCCATTCTCTGCCGGAAACCATGAACCTTGGAACGATGGCGGCGGCTGGGCTGATAGGTACGCTTCATGGATGTACACCTCCTCAAAATCTCAATATGCTCGACAGCGGTGACGCTGCAGCGAAACATAGTAATGGACCATATATGGTCACGCTAACATAGTATAACCGAAAAATACACCCAGGTCAACAACTTTTTTCGCGACTTTTGCCTCTACAGGCAAAAAAATCCGGCAATTTCAGAGATCCGGCGGTAAAAATACCATCAGATCACCAAGACAACAAAACCCCCGCTTCTTTTGGAAGCGGGGGTTCGCAGTCTGTCAAAAAAGTGGTGTCATTCCGAGACCAGTCCGCAGACTGGTCGTGGGAATCTCCGGAAAGATTGCGCTTTGTTACAGGAGATTGCCACGTCGCGTGAATTGCGGTATGCTTGCCCCCGGCAAGCATATGGTTTTTTGATTCGCTGCGCGGAGCACCACGCTCCTCGCAATGACAGGGTTTTTACGCGCTAAAAACCCCCGCTTCTTTTTGAAGCGGGGGTCGGTTACCGGATTAGTCAGCAACGTAGGGCAGCAGAGCGATCTGACGGGCGCGCTTAATAGCGGTGGTCAGGGCACGCTGATGGGCTGCGCAAGTGCCGGTGGTACGGCGGGGCAGAATCTTGCCGCGCTCGGACAGGTAACGGCGGGTCTTGGCAGTATCCTTGTAGTCGATAGCGGTCACCTTGTCAACGCAGAAAGCACATACCTTCTTGCGCTTGCGGGGACGCATACGCTGTTCCATAGCCATGAGAAAAACCTCCTTTGTAGCAATTGTGAAAAGTTCAGTGATCAGAAGGGCAGCTGTGCATCGTCATCGTCCAGCATCGCAAAGTCGGATGCGGGATTGGATGCGCCGGGGGCGCTGTAGCCGCCGAAGCTGGGCGCCGAGTAGTTACCGGCTCCGCCATAGGAGGAACCGCCCTCGTTATCCCGCTTGCTGTCGCCGAAGTAGACATTGTCTGCCACGACCTCTGCGGTACGACGCTTATTGCCGTCCTTATCAGTCCAGCTGCGGATCTGCAGCCGGCCGGACACCACCGCCATGCGGCCCTTGGTGAAGTACTTGGAGACGAACTCTCCGGTCTGACGCCAGGCAACACAATCGATGAAGTCGGTTTCCTTTTCGCCGCCGTCTCTGCCGCCGAAGTCACGGACAACAGCCACGGTAAAGCTGGCAACGGCGATGCCGCTGCCGGTACGGCGAAGTTCGGGATCACGGACCAGACGGCCCATGATGGTGATGTGGTAAGTCGGATCGTAGCCATGTCGTTCTGTGAGCCAAG
>JAZNRW010000082.1:0-2039 GCA_045590835.1 Faecousia sp. | reverse complement strand
AAGCCCTTCGGTCTGGATATGATCATCCCCGTGCTGCTGGTGGCTGTGCTGTCCTCTGTGGGCATGTCCGGCGTGCCCGGCGGCGGCTATATCGGCGAGTACATCATCTGCTCCATCTTCTTCCCGGATCAGATGGCCCTGGCCTTCCCCATTCTGGTGACCATCGGCAATCTGGTGGATCCCCCCGCCACCATGATCAACGCCGCCGGCGACTATGTGGTCAGCTTCATCGTCTCCCGTGTGGTGGACGGCAAGGATTGGCTCCAAAAGCACCTGGCTGCCAAGAAGGCAGAAAAGTAATCTCCATTACATAAAAAAGCAGGACCCTGTGGGTCCTGCTTTTTTATATATTCAGGAATTCTCCGATGCCAGGTACTGATCTGTCAGCTGCTGCAAGCCCAGCATATCCGCTTCGGATCGGCACACCTCAACAAAGTTGGTGGTGGGATCGAATACATACCGGTCCTTCTTAAACTTCTCCAGATCAAAGCGGGAATCGACGGTGGTATCCCCAATGAATTCGTAGGGCAGACCCTCCGCAGGCTCGCCGGTAATGGCGGCATATACCATGGCGCAGGTCAGGTAGCCTGCCAGCACATTCTGATGGTGGCCGTCTTCCTCGTCGATGCTGACCACGAAGGTGGACCGTGCGTAAGGCTGGGCCGCACCGGGGACCTCTACCCTGCCCTTGACGATGTCATCGAGCATCTTGCCCCAGTTGCAAACGGTTATGTCGGAGCGATCCATCGTTTCCAGATCTTCGACCCATACAAACCCCTTGTCATAGGCCATATGAGGAACCAGCAGCAGAAACTTCACTTCGGGATTTGCCTCCCGGAAGATATCCATCAGGGGCTGCAGGTGGGCATTCAAATCTCCCGCATATTCGTCTTCCTTGTACAGCTGCAGCGCCACATAGTCAAAATACCGGTCCGTCAGATAGCTCAGGTGATCTGTACCCGGAGCGTGCTTATGCGTGCAAGAGGAACCCAGGGAGTCGGTAAGGTCGTGACCGCCGAAGGTCCAGTTGGTCACTGTCACCTCCATGCCCATTGCTTTGCAAAGATGGTAAAAATAGCCGTCGTCACCTGTGCGAAGTAATTGGTTGGAGTCGTCAACATTCTTGCTTGTGACCGCTCTGCCGAAATAGGTGTAGGAATTGCCAACAAACAAAATGGATTTGCCGTTCAGGGCATCCATACCGGCCTGCGAGGCAGTGCGCTCTGTTTCTTGGATCACTTCCTGGGTCGGTTCCGCGGTGGGCTCTGGGGTTTCCTTCTCGGCACCGCAGCCGATACAGCCGAGCATCAACAAAATAGCCAGCAACAACGCTACGCTTTTCTTCATTATTTTATCACCTCTGCCCTTTATTTTACTATATCCGTCCCCAAAAGGCAATCCCTCGCCCGGAAAGCTTTCTGCGCAAAGCACCGCAAAACGATCCTTCATCGGGCGATCGGTGTTCGCCCCTACGCATTCTATGGAAGCTTTTCCGTATATGCACCTTTTTTTGCCTTCGGAATATCTTGGAATGAGCGGCAAAAACCGCTACGAAATTTGCGGAGGTAATCTTATGTGTAACAACGGTTTCTGCGGTGGGAATATGTGCTGGATCATCATCCTGCTGATCCTGTTCTGCGGCTGCGGCACGGGCGGCGGCCTGTGGAGCGGCAACGGCTGCGGCAACAGCTGTGGCTGCGACAACAACTGCGGCTGCTGCTAAAAAGAAACGGGCGCCCCACAAGGGACCCCCACAACATCTTGTGTCCGGTTTGCGGTTTGCCCACAAATCGGTTTTTTTATGGGAAAATTTGCAGATTTTCTTAGGAAAACACCTTGACTTTCCTTGTAAAAGCCGATATAATACACTGGTCTGCGAATGCAGACATATCCTTGCTCCCGGCGCGATCGGGGGCCAAAAGTCCAAAAGGAGGTGCAAACAACATGGCTAAGATCACCGGTAAGTACGAGGTGCTCTACATCATCGACCCCGCTCAGGGCGAGGAGGGCATCGCCGCACTTGTGGAAAAGTTCAAGGC
>JAZNRW010000081.1:0-2749 GCA_045590835.1 Faecousia sp. | reverse complement strand
GAGAGCGGAGGTTTTGCCCTCCGCTTTTTTATATGTTTTTATGGATTACCTGTTGCCGAAAGTCTTTCCAGCAGGCCCTGCAGCGCCTTGCCGTGGCGGGCCTCGTCACGGCCATCTCATGAACGGTTTGCAAAACGCCTTCGTCGCTCCTGCTCCCGACGCGCTATGCGATTTGCTTCATGCAAAGAAAGAACTTCACATAAATTTAGGTGCTTTTAGGTGCCTTCTTTTTTCCTTTTTTTGTTATATAATACAGTGCAATATGCCGAACAACCAGAGGAGGAAATGAGAATGCGTATCGGCGCTTCAAATGACCAAATGTCATCTATTCAAATTTGGCAAAAACGGGTGATGGTTCTTTTTCACATTTCTTTGATTTTAAAGGTTATCGCAGCCTTTGTTCCGGCGCTGAACTTCCCCAGCGGAATCGTTCTGGCTCTGTTTTTATTGCTGGAACTGTTTTTGCTCCCTCCGGCGGGAATGGCGCTGATGTGTGTATTTGTCAGTGCATTCTATTTTGCGTTGCCCTTTGCCGTGATCACAATGGCGGAGATTTTGATCGAGTCGATGGTCCTTCTGGTTGTTGGCGCGGTCTTGGCCTATGCTTTCACCGGTTTCCTGATTACCGTTGTAAACGGTTTTATCACATCCATCCAGTATGTCTCCGGAGCCGCCTTTATGGTGCCTGCCACCGCTTCCCTGGCAGCGACCGCTGCCACCGGAGCAGTCATGCAAGCCGGCACAAAGGCTGCCATCAATGCCGCCGGTAACACCGTCCGGAAAAAAGGTAGCGGCTTCCGTAGTTTTCTGGGCTGCGTTATAATACTTGCGGTTATTGGTTGGCCTTGCTTGTCTTACGCAAATGCGATCAGCGGCGGATTTGCCTGCAAGCCGGCCGTACTGCTGTCCCAGGCCCATCTTAACCATATGAACATCGGTGCCAACAGAAAACTCCGAAGCCAGTTCAACGAAAAGGCCCAGTGGGTTTTTGAAAACGGCTTCTATGATGATTACGTTTATAATGGCAGCAACAACATCGCGCAGGGCGAGAAAAACCTCATCGCCGGAAACGAAGAGACCCTCGCTTATATCGCCAACGGTGTCCTTTACGTGCAGAATCCCACCATCACCGACAATTACTGCAACGCGGGTTATCGGGCAAAGGAAACAGATGCTCTGGTGGTCAAGGGAACCGATGCCTATGTATTCGGTTGTGACAAAGTGTTTGTATGCGGCAAAAGGGGCTACTACACTTGGAAAAAGACCAACTGGACCAGCGATTTCGAGAAACTTTCTGTAGAAGAACAATTTGAACGGGTCTATGATATTCTGCAGCGGCAAAATACAACCCAAGAAACAAAGTTCTCTTACGATGAGGTGGGCGTTGTGGCGTATGCTCAGCGCAACGGCCTGCTGATTGAATATGACAGCGAAACAAACTGCGCCTATTTCGCGGAAAAGGCCAAAGATGGTGAGATCACCGTCTTTCTGCAGAGCGCACCGAACCAGCGGGAGGAGTTGGTCTCCTTCACCCCCACCTATAACGGTACAGGCCTCCCCTATACCATGGCGGGCGACGACGGCATTTTGTACCTGCGGGACGATCAGATCGTATTTATCGACAAATACAGCCAGGATGAGGTCGTCACCTTTACCCATCCGGAAGAAAACAGAAAAACAGACCGGTTCGTATCCCTCCACTATGTGGATCTGGGAGAGAGGGGACGCTATTCTATCTACCTGGATGAAAAGGATCAGATCTGGATCGACACCCGGCTGATCGGAGTGGGAGAGCTGGTTCGTGTGGATTGGAAGTGCGACGAAGTCCGCGTAACCGGTTTTGCCGGCCCCTACATCTATTCTCTGGAACACGAAAACGACCTGCTCTCGAAGTTGACCTATTTCAATGACATGGATGCGGAAACAGAGTACGAGGGTTGGAAATTCCATGATATTTGGGCGGAGTCCAATGATTACCAGCGTATCGAGCTGAAACCCAGCGCATTTGATGAAGAACTGGCGGAAGCGGAAAAGCAGGCCGAGGAAGAGCGTCTGGAAGCGGAGCGTCAGGCTGAGGAAGAGCGGCTGAATGATCCTCTCGTCCGCTTTCCGGAACCGGAACTGAAATCCCGAAGAGGTCGGGAAGTTCTTTATGATGAGACCTATATCGCCACCGCAACCTATTCCACTTACACCGGGCCTCAGAATCAGTTCTTCTTCAAGTATCCTCCCGCACTCTATGACCAGGTGGATTACAATCTGGAAAATGAGGGGAATGATATTGACATCCTCTTCACCTGTTCGGAAGATCAGAGTTCTTTGGAAGTGTCCGTGCATCCCATGCCCGCGGGTGTGGCCGATTTGACGGCGTTTGCGGAAGAGCTGTGCGCCCAGGAGCGGGATCTCCTCTCCTACGGAAAGCAAAACGATTTTGTGGAATACAGCGAACAGGGATGCGTCCGTTTCTACGTGCAGGGCACGTCGCCGGAGCAGAGCGATATGCAGTGCCACGTGATCTGTCAGGTGGATGGGGAGAATATCATGAAAATGATCATCCGTATCCCGAAAGGCAGGGATGATGCCGAGCAGGCTGTGAAGTCTTTCTATGTAAAGAAGCTCCATTACCACTGCGGTTTTGGTATTCTGGATAAGGCTCCCGTTATTTAAGCAAATAAAAGGGCACACGGAGGATCCGTGTCCCTTTTTGTTTCAGACGCTTTATTCTTACTTGAAGTGCCGCTCCAGCAGA
>JAZNRW010000080.1:0-2810 GCA_045590835.1 Faecousia sp. | reverse complement strand
CCGGCAGCTGCTCCTTGCACTCGTGATGATCGGTGATCACAAGGTCAATGCCCAACTCCTTGCACAGCCGGGCCTCTTCCAGCGCGGTGATGCCGCAGTCCACGGTGATGATCAGCTTGACGCCCAGGGAGTGCAGGTGCTCGATGGCAATGGGGTTCAGACGATAGCCCTCCTCCAGACGGCCGGGGATGTAGGGCACACACTGGCAGCCCTGCTGCCGGAGAAACTCTGTCAGAAGGCAGGTGGCGGTGATGCCGTCCACGTCGTAATCACCGAAAATGGCAATTTTCTCCCCCCGCTCCATGGCAAGACCTACCCGGCCTGCGGCCAGATCCATATCCGTCAGCAGCATGGGGTCAAGCAAAGGGGCGCTGCAGTCTAAGTAGCGGTGCGCCTGGGAAGGTTCCTCCAGGCCCCGGGAAGCAAGCACCATGGCGGCCAGAGGGGCATAGCCACCCTGCACCAAGGCGTTCACCGCATCCATTCCCGGCGTTGCGGTTTTCCAGATTCCGTATTTCAAAGCATTCCACATCCATTATATCATTTTCTGAATATTATACCAAAAATCTGACGGATGTACAATAGGAAACTGGTTTTTTGTGGGCATATCTCCGGGACGGGCCCCATAAAATTCTCTTAGAAACCATAGGAGGGATGCGTATGAAACGAGCGGTGGCGATATGGGTGGCTGCGGTGCTGTTGCTGATGGCGATTCCGGCGCAGGCGGCAGGACCGGAGGTGGCTGCCAAAAGCGCGGTGCTGATGGATGTGGCTACCGGGCAGGTGCTCCAGGAGCAGAACGCCCACGAGCCTCTTGCCCCGGCCAGCGTCACCAAGGTGATGACCATGCTGCTGATCATGGAGGCCATTGACAGCGGCGCTATCCGCTGGGAGGATATGGTTACCACCTCGGAGACGGCGGCAGCCAAGGGGGGCAGCCAGGTGTACCTGAAGGTGGGGGAGGCCATGTCTGTGCAGGAGATGGTCAAGTCTATTGCAGTGTCATCTGCCAATGACTGCGCCTGCGCCATGGCCGAGCACATTGCCGGCAGCGAGGCGGCCTTTGTGGACAGGATGAACGCCCGGGCCAAGGAGCTGGGGATGGAGGACACCCACTTTGTCAACTGCACCGGCCTTGATGACGATGAAGCTGCCAAGGATCACAAAACCTCCGCCCACGATATCGCCCTGATGTCCCGGCAGCTGCTGGGCAACCACCCGGACATCAAGAAATTCACCACCATTTGGATGGACACCATCCGGGACGGGGCCTTCGGCCTGTCCAATACCAATAAAATGGTGCGGTTTTACCAAGGAGCAACGGGCCTAAAGACCGGCTTCACCCGGCAGGCGGGCTACTGCTTGTCCGCCTCTGCCCAGCGGGATGGTATGGAGCTGGTGGCGGTGGTCATGGGGTGCGAAACCTCTAAGGATCGGTTTGCCGCCTGCAAGCAGCTATTAGACTACGGCTTTGCCACCTATGCCCTCATTCGCCCCAAAACGGAAGAAACCGCCGTCCCCGTGCGGTTGGGAACGGCAGATTCCGTGGCAGCGGTGCCCGGGGAGACGGGGGGCATCCTGATCGACAAGAGTCAGAAATCCTCCGTGAGTCAGCAGGTGCAGCTGGAAGAAACGGTCACTGCCCCGGTGAGCAAGGGACAGCGGCTGGGGACGCTGTATGTGAAATCCGGCGAGCAGGTGCTCAAGGAAATTCCCCTGGTGGCGGAAACGGCAATTCCCCGACTGACCTTTGGGCAGATCTTCCGCCGGGTACTGGGTACACTTGTGTTTGGATAAGGCCTCTATGGGCTCTTTTTCCTAAGGGGATTCCAAAGGGGAAAGCACAGAAAGACCTATTTGTTCTCTGTGTTTGTGTGCTTTCCTCTTTGGTCGTCGGAGGAGTCCGGGGAACGTACGAAAAGTTCCCCGGCGGCTCTTTGCATACTTTCTCTCCGGAGAGAAAGTATGACGCACCCTAGCACACGAAATATCAGCGGGCACTTGTCCGCAAAAAACCACCCCGAAGATTTCTTCGGGGTGGTTTTGTAAAGTTTCTGAAATTACTTAGCAGCGCCGGCGATCTGAGCAGCCACTTCGTCAGCGAAGTTCTCTTCCTTCTTCTCGATGCCTTCGCCCTTGACGTAGTGGATAGCGTCAACGAAGGTCACCTTGCCGCCCAGCTTCTTGGCAGCGTCGGCAATGTAGCCGGCCACGTCGCCCTGGAACAGGTCGGAACGGACGAAGTCCTGCTGCAGCAGGCAGATATCCTTGAAGAAAGCAGCCAGCTTACCGGCAGCGATCTTTTCCTTCACCTGAGGGGGCTTGGAAGACATCTTGGGATCGTTGTCCATGATGCTCATCTGCACAGCCATTTCCTTGTCCACATCAGCCTGGGGAACCAGAGTCTTGTCCCAGTACTTAGCGCCCATAGCAGCGATCTGCATAGCCACGTTCTTGCCAACCTCGGTAGCGTCGATGTCGCCTTCCACAGCCAGGTTCACCAGAACACCGTGGGTGCCGCCTGCGTGCACATAGGACACAGAAGTGTTCTCAGCAAAGCGGGCGAAGCGGCGGATCTGCATATTCTCGCCGATGGACATGACCTTCTCCTGCATGATCTCGGTGACGGTCAGGTTGGAGTTGGGGTACTTGCAAGCCTTCAGAGCGTCCACATCAGCGGGGTTGTCCTTAGCAACAACAACGGCCAGGTTCTTCACCAGGTCCATAAATGCGTCGGTCTTGGCAGCAAAGTCGGTCTCGGAGTTGACTTCGATCACAACGCCAACACCGTCAACCACGGTAGCGTAAGC
>JAZNRW010000079.1:0-2271 GCA_045590835.1 Faecousia sp. | reverse complement strand
ATTATGGGCGGAGAAACCCCCACGATCCAGGGGGATACGCCGGAGCCGGAGTATTTTATACCCACCAAGCCGACGGTAAATCAGCCTGTGGATCCTACCGGTGACAGTATGCCGGAAGAACCCCAGTACAATGTGCTGGAGATCGATTTTAGTAAGCTCAACAGCCTCACCTTCGACAAGACCATCGAGGCCATCAACAACTATTGCAGCCAGCTTACCGGCACGAGCAAGAACGAATATACCGGTATGCTCAGCGACTATAACCTGATCGTGCTGTGCGCCGAGGCCTTTGCCACCGGCGCCATCGACAAGGAGACACTGAAGCGGGGCATCGAAATGATCAAATCCTGATAAGGAAAGGGGCTGTAAATTAACAGTCCAAGAAAAACGGAGGATTCCAGAAATGGGATCCTCCGTTGAATTTTCGCACGCATTTGACCTGTGGAATGCTTTTCTCTTACAAAATGCGTACACTAACCACACCCCCAAGAAATCGTGCAATTTCTTGGGGCATTTTTCTTCCACTATCACAGGGGAATCACGCAGCTTTTTGCATCGCCATCTTCTTCAAATGGTACTTGTAAAGATTAAAACCGCAGGATATCAGTCCTAACTCCAAAATCACGCCGTCTATTCCTCTCCGGCGCAGCCGTTTGTAGCCCTTATTCCACTTGATACCACCAAAAGTACCCTCTGCCTGGATGCTTCTGTTCATTCTAAGCAAGGCTCCGTGGACACTGTTTAAGTTGTTTAGCACTTCCTTGTGGAATTGTGTCAGTTCCTCGTTGATACGCACAACACGGTTCTCTTTGCTCTTGTGGCAATGCTCTCTATGGGGGCAACCGGTGCAATCTTCGCACTGGTAGTATTCTTCTGTTCTGCCGAATTGGTTACCCTTTACCAGCGCGGTTTTGAGAAAATGAAACCGCTTTCCGTTGGGACAGACTATATATCCTTCATGGTCTATGGCGAAATTGCAGGCTCGGTAAGGATTGTCCCGGTATTTGGTATCTTTCGTTTCTTTTTCATACATGGTGAACTTCATGTACTTTTCCATACCATGCTGCTGGCAGTACAGATAGTTATTATAGCTTCCGTATCCTGCATCCGCTACGGGATACTTTGGATAAAATCCATATCTGTTCTGGAACCCTTCCATGAGCGGCTGGAAGCAATCCATATCCGACGCAAAAGCGAACACTCCATAGTGCGCGATAAACTCGTCACAGATGACCATTTGCAAATTATATCCCGGTAGCAGCTGGTCATTTTTCATATGGTCCTTCTTAAAACGCATGAAAGTTGCGTCATGGTCGGTATTGGAATAGCTGTTCCTGTCCTCGCCACAGATCTCAATCTTCTGGGCGTAGCTTTTCAGCTTCTTATAACAGTCATAAATCTTTTCGTAGAGTCGTTGGATCTCCGTCTTGTGCTTGCCCTTGCCGTGGACAAAGTCCTCAGTGGTCATATCAGCTGCTGTCAGGAAAGTACTGAGGATATACTCTACATACTCTATTGCATACTCCTGCCGGATCTCGAACACCGCTCTTTGGTAGAGTGCCATAAACGCATTTACATCTTCCAACAGAAGAGAAAGTTTGCCGAATACATTGTTCCGGCTCTTGATGCAGCCCTTTTTCCAGACCCAGGTGTATTTGTTGGCATTGGCTTCGATCTTGGTGCCGTCTATGTAGGCATGGTTCAGATCCACATTGAGCTGTCTAAAAATACAGCGGTTGATATCGTCGAAGATATCTTGCACACTGCCGCTAAGATCATTGTGAATGAAATTACTTATGGTCATGTGGCTGGGAGCATTCACTTCATCCAGCATCCAGAGGAAGCGAATGTCTGTTTCGCACAGTTTCTTGATAAAACGCACAGAGCAATATCCAAACTCCATGAAGGAAAACAGTACGATCTTTAACAGCTTCTCACGGTCATATCTGGGGCGACCTGTTTCGTGTTCCTTCTCCACGAAATATTTCTTTAGGTCGATATGGGCCATTACCTCACTGAAAGAATATACCGGGTCATTTATTTTAATAATTCTTTGCAAATCCACTGGTAATTGCAGTTGGATTGGTGTAGAATAATCTACGGTGTTATTCTGTTTCTTCACAAATTCATTATACCACCAAAGGGCTGGTTCTTCCACTGAACCAGCCCTTTCTCTACAAATATTTTGCAGGCTGCACCTTTCGGCGCAGCCTGCCTTTTGTTGGGACTTATTTTACAGCCCCTTTTCGCTATGTATAGGTCAAAAAATGC
>JAZNRW010000078.1:0-28481 GCA_045590835.1 Faecousia sp. | reverse complement strand
CATGCAGGACGGCGAAGCCAACAAGGCTGCTACCGCTGCTCTGGTTGCCAATCTGGAAGCCAATGTCTGCTGTGACGATGTGAAGGAAATCCTGGCCAACAAGGAATACCTGTCCAAGAAGTCCGTATGGATCTTCGGTGGCGACGGCTGGGCATACGACATCGGCTTCGGCGGCGTTGACCATGTTCTGGCGCAGAACGAGGATGTGAACATCTTCGTATTCGATACCGAAGTGTACTCCAACACCGGCGGACAGGCTTCCAAGGCCTCCAATATCGGTCAGGTTGCACAGTTCGCAGCTGCCGGTAAGGAAGTCAAGAAGAAGAGCCTGGCTGAAATCGCTATGTCCTACGGCTATGTCTATGTGGCACAGATCGCTATGGGCGCTAACACCGCCCAGACCCTCAAGGCAATCACTGAGGCTGAGGCCTACAACGGTCCTTCCCTGATCATCGGCTATGCTCCCTGCGAGATGCACTCCATCAAGGGCGGCATGACCAACTGCCAGAGCGAGATGAAGAAGGCTGTTGAGTGCGGCTACTGGAATCTGTTCCGCTTTGATCCCTCCAAGGAGACCGGCAAGTTCACTCTGGACTCTAAGGCTCCCAAGGACGGTTATCAGGAATTCCTGATGAACGAGGCCCGCTATGCACGTCTGACCCGCGGGTTCCCCGAGCGCGCAACCGACCTGTTCGCTAAGAACGAGGCCGCTGCCAAGGAGCGTTACGAGCACCTGCTGAAGCTGGTTGAGATGTACAAGGACTAATCCATGAAACAGAATCCGCCCTCGGTAACCGAGGGCGGATCTTTTAAGGAGCACTATATGCTTTGCACAGTTGTTGATATTCGTGGCGATTATGCTTATGTGAAATATGATTCAACCGGAGTAATCTCCCAGGTGGCTCTTGCTCTACTCCCTTTTGATATTGATGTGGGAGAAAAACTCAAATTTGAAAACTACGTATTTGAAAGAATATAGAAAGATGGTAGGCACAAGCGTGTCTACCATCTTTTTATAATTATTTTTTCTGTTTCTTCATAAGCCGCTTCAGCTGATTCTTTTTCTTGTTATCTTGCCTTTTCTCACGGAATTTGAAGTTCAATTCCGGAGGTTGCGGCACAAGCTTTTGTTCATCGACTTCTACTTTTTCCAGCTTCTTGTGGGTCAGCTCCTGAACCAATGTATACACAACAGAGACCATTGGAATCATCAAGAACATACCAGCAATACCCATCAGTTCACCACCGACAGATACCGCAAGAAGCACCCACATACCGGAAAGGCCAACCGATGTCCCCACAACCTTGGGATAAATCATGCTGTTTTCAATCTGTTGAAGCACCACAAACATCAAAACAAACCACAAGGCCAGAATGGGGCTTTCAACAAATATGAAAAATGCACCAAGCACACAGCCTGTCCATGCACCAACGATAGGAATAAACGCCGTAACCGCAATCAAAACACTGATCAAAGGTACGAAGGGCATTCTGAAAATAGACATTACTACAGCGAACATCAGGCCCAAAATGCACACTTCCACACACTGTCCGGACAGAAAATTGGAGAAGGTCGAATTGGTCAGCCGGAGCACGCGGATGATTTTATCCGCAGTTTTCTCCTTCAGGAACGCATATAGGAGCTTTCTTCCCTGCCGTGCCAGTGTTTCCTTTTGGAACAAGCAGTATATCGCAAACACGATACCGATAACAAAATCAAAGACCGCAGAAAACACACTCTCTACCGCAGAAACTGCTCCACCAATAATCGTAGTCACACTATTCTTTGCTATAGTCAGCGCATTCTGAATCAGAGTATCCAAATTAGTGTTTTCCAAATCCGTATTCAGTTTCAGCCATGCTTTTAGCTCCGGTTTATCATTGAGGATCTCAAGAGCCCAGTCTTTCGTCTCCAAGGCAAATTCATAAATGCTTGGGATCAGCAAATTGACCGTACTGATAATTTGAGGAATCAGCAACCAAAATACAGCTGAGATAATCAGCAACACAACAACAAATGTCAGTACCACAGCTATCAGTCGCCGTAATCCGGACTTATTGATTTTTTTCAAAAAGCCATTTTCCATGGCACGCATGGGAACATTAATAATAAATGCCAAAACGCCGCCCAATATAAAGGGCTTTAAGACACTGAGAATTGCACCAAAGATGCTTTGCACGCGAGCCGGCTCATGGAGCAGCCAATATATAGCAATGCAGGCAATCACACCGAGAAAAATTCTTTTTAACGTCTTTTTATCCACCTGAATCACAGAATCCTCCCCCTTTCTCAGTCCAGTATAGCAATGTATTATGTAGAAATTATGAATAATTCAGAATTCATTTATCATTTTAACCAGTTCCTTGCTTTGTGTCAAGAAGGTATATTTCCCATTCGTTACACATAAGGTTACCACGGTAGGATAACGCAGGGAGGGATCTGTATGGCAGATACAATAGAGGACCGAGCCTGTGAACTGGCTACATACATCATTGAAACAGGAGCTACCGTCCGTGCTGCCGCACAGCACTTCGGCATCTCCAAGTCTACGGTTCACAAAGACCTTTCCCAGAGATTACCGCAATATAACAAACTTCTTTACAATCAGGTACGACCAGTCCTCGACCTAAACAAGGCGCAGCGCCATATTCGAGGTGGACTGGCAACAAAGGAAAAATACAAATCAACGAAATCTAAGCAAGGCCACCATTAACGGTGGCCTTGCTTACCTTCTAGATTATAGATCATCTGCATCTTGAATAGGTTTTTCACTCGGATTGATGGGTCGTCCTGTGTAACTTCCCTGGGGATCTGTCACTATTTTTTCTTCCTTTTTCATTTTATCACCTCCGCAGTATATGTTGCCCTGCGCAGAAAAAACTACTATAGCAATATTCTTCCGCTTGTGATATACTTTTACAGAGGAGGGATGGCTTTGTTTGAAATTACTTTGATCGCAATGGGTAAAATGAAAGAGAAATTTTATCAATCCGCTGCCGCTGAGTATGAAAAGCGGATGAAAGGCTATTGCCAGTTCCGTTTGATTGAATTACCGGAAGCATATCTGCCGGAAAATCCCTCCCCTGCCGAGATTGCTACTAGTTTGGAGAAAGAAGCTGACACAATCCTCACAAAGATCCCGAAGGGTGCTTGGTTCTGTGTCCTAACTCCGGAGGGCAAGCTGCTCACGTCAGAGCGACTGGCAGAAAAAATGAAGGAAATCAAACTTGGTGGCAAGAGCAGTGCATGCTTTTTAATTGGCTCCTCCTTTGGCATGGCGCAGCGCATTAAAGACAAGGCCGATTATATGCTCTCCATGAGTCCGATGACATTCCCCCATCATTTGGCAAGGGTTATGGTTCTGGAGCAGCTCTACCGCGCTGAAGCCATACAGGCAGGCAGTAAATATCATAAGTAAACACCGGCTCATTAGAGCCGGTGTTTTAATCAAAATTCTCCGCTTGCATACATCACAGCAGACAGTGCACAAAGCGGCGCTGTTTCGCAGCGCAGGATGCGCTTTCCGAGAGTACAAATGTGAAGACCGGCATTTTTTGCTTGCTCCACTTCCCTCTCCTCCAAGCCGCCCTCCGGGCCTGTCACAAGACTTACTGTTGTATATGGCTGACTCTCCAGCGCCATACGCAGAGTGGTAGCCCGCTCGTTCTCATAGAACAGAATGGGCATGTCCGCGGTTGCCGCCCGTTCCAAAGCCTTAGAGTAGCTTTCTACTGTCAGCACCTGTGGAATTCTGCCTCTTCCGGACTGCTCGGCAGCTGATGCAGCAATCTTCTGCCAGCGCTCCAATTTCTTTTTCAGACTCTTGTCATCGGGACGGGAGACGCACCGCGCACTGGGGAAGGCTACAATTTCATACGCGCCCAGTTCCGTTGCTTTTTGGATTACATGCTCCAGCTTATCACCTTTGGAAAAGGCCATGTAAACACTGACCATCACCTGCGCTTCAGAGATTGCATCCCGTCGGCTGTTTACAACGAGGCTGTACTGTCCGTCACTCGCATCGCTGATCGTACACACGCACTCATTACCGCATCCGTCACATACCATTACCTGTTCGCCTGCTTTCAGACGAAGCACCTTGGCATGGGCTGCATTCTCTCCTGTAAGCACCATGAATTCCGTTCGCATTTGCTCCGGTTCCACAAAAAAACGCGTCATCCTGTTCACCCTTTCCTATTTCTAACAGTATAGCACAGATAACTTCTGAAAACAACAACAAAAGCTCCACTCCTAATACATGCCACCGGCATGTTTTTCAAACGGCCTTTCGAGTCCCACCTCAGTTCATAAAAATTGGGCCGTCCCATAAGGGACAGCCCAATTCCATGAAGTGTCTATTGATAACCCTATTCAAAAGCAATCCACATCCATACCGGATGCGTCTTGCTTTTGAAGGACTCTCCCACGGCCTAAAAACATGCCACCGGCATGTTTTTCAAGCGGCCTTTCGAGTCCCACCTCAGTTCATAAAAATTGGGCCGTCCCATAAGGGACAGCCCAATTTTTGGTGCGAGAGATGGGACTCGAACCCACACGGCGAAGCCACACGCACCTCAAACGTGCTTGTCTACCATTCCAACACTCTCGCGAACGCTTGGTTATTATAACGCGGACAGCATACTTTGTCAATGGTTATTTCCATTATATGCACATAAGATGCCTGTTCTTAAAAACCTTCTCGTCTTCTTTGTTTACGCATTCCCTTTCGTTTCAGAGCAGCTTCATATTCGTGCCGTTCTTCATCTGTTTCTAGAATCAGTTCCGGCACTTCAACCGTTGCGCCTGTACTGTCAATTGCCACCATATCAATATATGCACGGTTGATCATACTGCGTTTACCGTCCAGCGCCTCCACATAGGTATCCACCAAAATCTCCATGGAAGAACGGCCTACGCAAGTTACTTTTCCGATCAGTACGATCATATCTCCCACGAAAGCAGGCGCTTTAAATTGCAGATTATCAATGGCAGCTGTTGTCACATAGGAGTTGGAATGTCTTCCGGCCACAATTCCAGCCAGTTCATCGATCCAAGCCAGAAGCTGACCGCCGAACAGTCTGCCATAGGGATTTAAATGGGTGGCACGGATCAAATATTGCTGTATTGTCTTTGAATCTTCGACTCGTTTGGTAGGTCTCATAGTTTGGATCCTTTCCATTGTATAGTTAGTGTTTATGTGTTATACTGGTTAAAAAAATCGAAAGAAGGAATTTTATGAAACTCACAGATGGCCGTCCGGCCGACTGCGCAGGCAGGCTGGAAAAAGAGATTCGCGTTTACGATCTTCTGGATTCGCTGCATGTCTACTATCAGCGGGTGGATCACGAAGTAACCATGACTATGGATGCCTGCGCTGCGGTAGACGTTATACTCAACGCAACTGTATGCAAAAATCTTCTTCTGTGCAATCGGCAAAAGACAAACTTTTATCTTCTTCTGATGCCTGGCGATAAGGTGTTTAAGACCAAGGAACTTTCAGCGCAGCTGGGAGTCTCCCGGTTAAGCTTCGCAGATCCTGAGCACATGCTGGAGTACTTGGACATTACACCCGGCTCCTTAAGTGTACTGGGCCTTATGAACGACCACAACCACAATGTGCAGCTGCTGATCGACGAAGAGGTGCTCAAGGGTGCGTTCATCGGCGTCCACCCCTGCATTAACACCTCCAGCCTGCGGCTGAAAACTGCCGATTTAATGCAGACCATAATCCCCGCCATGGATCACACACCCATCATTGTACACCTTACATAAGGGATCTCCCCGGTTCTGAAGAACCGGGGGATTTTGTTATTTTATAGCTGCGATAATCTCGGAGGCATCCTCCAGCACAAGATGGGGCTTGTCTTCCGATGCGGCAAGGATTTCTCTGGTCGTTTCACCACTAAGCACCAGGATACCGGTAATACCGGCGTTGAGTCCGGATTTTACATCGGTGTAGATCCGGTCGCCCACAACAGCAGTCTCTTCCTGAGTGTAGCCATGTTCTGCCATAGCCAGCTCCGGCATCAGCGGACTCGGCTTACCAATGACTACCGGGCGCTTGCCCGTGGCATTGAATATCATGTCGCAGACGCTGCCGCAGTCCGGCACACTGCCAAACTCCGTGGGACATACATAGTCAGGGTTGGTGGCGATATAGGGAATGTTCTCACGGGTCAGCAGAAGGCGGCTCACATCCTCCAGCTTTTGGAAGGTCAGTTCCGTATCAAATCCCATCACGATGCAACCCACTTCGTCCAGATTTTCCGTAACGGTAAAACCCTCCATTTCCAGTTCTTTCTTTAAAGATCTGGTTCCGCAAACATAGAGTCTGTGGTTGGGAAATTGCTTTTTAAGGTAATATGCCGTAGCTTGCGAGGAGGTAATGAAATCCTCCCGGGTGGCTTTAATGCCTAATTTTTGCAATTTCAGTATATAGTCTTCCACACTTTTGGACGAATTGTTGGTCATAAACAGATACCGTCTGCCTGTATTTTTTAATGTTTCCAGCAGTTCCAAGGTAAAATCATACAACCGGTTCCCCAAATAGAGTGTGCCATCCATGTCAAATAAATACAGTTTTTTGCTTCTAAGCAGTTCGTTCTTATCCATAGTCACCTCTTACAGAAGTTCGCACAATTCGTCCAGCACTCCCAAATCCCACGCAAGCCGGGACAGCACATACTTATCCCGGATATCCTTGGTGGCCTTAAAGGTCATTTTGGCGACAGCAGAATCCACGCCGATAGTCTGCAGATCCCGAGAAATGCAGATGGTATCCAGAATCACGCCGATGGTGGCCGCGGATGGCAGTTCCTCATCAAGGATCTTACAGATTGTCTGCCAATTCTTCTCAATCAATGCATAACGGGCGGGATGGGTGGCTTTGTTGTATTTCTGCTCCCGGACCTCCTGTGCGATCATGGTATCGGCGCTGTTGCCCAGAAATGCCCGCAGCTGTCGGTTCCAATTCTCCGGATCAAAAGACGCCACATAGTCTGCAGCCTTTTTCGCATCAGGTGTCATCGTGCGCAGCCTGTCATACAGCTTTGCAGCCTGCAGGGTTCCCATAGCACATTGGATACCGTGCAGATCCACCTGTGTGCCAAATTCCAGACCGCGCATATCCCAGACATGGGAGAAATAATGCTCAACGCCGGAGGCGGGGCGGGACACCCCGGCATACGCCATAGCAACGCCGCCGATCACCAGGCCTTCGAATACTGCTTCAACAGCCTGCTCGTCCCGCTTCAGGAGGCCTTCTGCATTATCCACACACTTTTTCAGCGCGTCACGAATCAGCTGCGCCACCCGTTCACAGTAATACTCACCGGTAATCAGGTGGGCGATCCGCCATTCGGCAATACTCACATATTTGGCCAGCATATCTCCAAGACCGGCCTTGAGCATATGCTCCGGCGCTTGCTTCAGAATATCCACATCGCCGATAATCACATCCGCACAGCGGCTATTTAAAGAGACTTTCAATCCGTCCATGGACATAGAGGATGTACCGGAGGCATATCCGTCCATAGAAGGCGCAGTACCCACGATGATGTACTTTCGTCCGGATACATTGCTCAGAATCTTACCGATATCATTGATCACACCGGAACCCACGCCGATGATCAAATCGCAGGAATTGTCAAAATGCATGAATGCGGCTCCCACCGACTTCTCATCCGGCTCCAGATCCGTCTGGGGAAACACATATTTGGAATACCCGATCCCCTGCTCTTCTAAAATTTTACATACCTGCTCTCCGGCAGCGGCATAGGTATTGCAGTCGCACAGAATAAAGGGTTGCTTTGCGTTATACTTTTTCACAAAGTCCGGAAGCTGCCCAATCACACCTTTTCCGATAACAACGGCATCAATTGCCACATCATGGGTCTTGCCACAGTTGCATAACACAGAACCAAGGTAATTTTTCATTCTGTCTCCTCCACTTGCTCGGTTGATTTATTTTAGATTTCATGGTACTATCATACTAAGTAATTAACCAAAAGTCAAACATGGAGGAAGCAAAATGGCAACTATAACGATTATTGGCTCCGGTATGATGGGCTCCGCCCTGGCCTTCCCTGCCAGAGAAAACGGAAATACCGTCCGGCTGGTGGGTACACCTCTGGACCGTGAGATCATTGAAAGCTGCAAGGCTACCGGCAAACACCCCAAGCTGCCTCTGCCTTTCCCCGCAGGTGTTGAATACTACCAGATTGAACAATTGCGTGACGCACTGATTGGCACAGATATGGTCATCGGCGGTGTCAGCAGCTTTGGTGTGGAATGGTTCTCAGAGGAGATCCTCCCGGTTCTTCCGGACGGAATGAAGGTACTGACCGTGACCAAAGGTCTTATGGATACGGAAGACGGCAGACTTATTACCTATCTTGATGTCTGGCAGAAGAAGCTGGATGCCATTGGCAAGCGTCTTTCCATGAATGCGGTTGGTGGTCCTTGCACCAGTTATGAGTTGGTGCAGCACGATCAAACCGAGGTTGCTTTTTGCGGCAGCTGCATGGAAGACCTGAAATGGCTCAAGTCTGTGATGCAGACAGACTATTACCATATCAGCCTGTCTCAGGATATTGTGGGCATTGAAAGTGCCGTCGCATTAAAGAACGGCTATGCATTGGGCGTTGCCCTGACGGTTGGTCTGAATCAAAAAGTATTTGGCTTTGACAGCGAACTGCACTACAACTCTCAGGCAGCAGTCTTTGGACAGGCCGTGCGGGAAATGTCTAAATTACTGGCATTCCAGAACGCTCCGGACCTAAACAATCTGGCCGTGGGCATCGGTGACCTGTATGTGACCGTGTATGGCGGACGTACCCGACTGATTGGCATCCTGCTTGGCCGCGGCATGGGCATTGATGAAGCTCGGCAGGAGCTCAACGGAGTCACTTTGGAATCTCTGGTGGTTTCCGCCCGGGTTGCCAAGGTGATTCGGCAGAACATCGCTGCCGGTGTGCTGGATGCCCGGGATTTTCCCCTGCTTTTGCATATTGACCAAATCATTACCGACAAGCTTGCTGTCAACATTCCATGGGAATCCTTTACGTTTTGATTTGTAACCAATTTTCACATCATCGCTATACTAATTAAGAGACTGATAAGAGAGAAGGAAATAAAATGGCATCGCTGCGCCTGTCCCGTCAGCGGGATGTGGACATGACCCACGGCAATATCATCGGACATATTATTCGCTTTGCACTGCCCTTGCTGGTAGGCAATCTATTTCAGCAACTTTATAATACCGTAGACACTTGGGTGGTAGGCAACTACGTCAGCAATGAGGCATTTTCCGCCGTTGGCGCTGTTGCACCCATCGTAAATATGCTCATCGGCGCTTTTTCAGGACTCGCCTCCGGCGCCGGTGTCGTTATCAGCCAATACTACGGCGCCGGTCGGAAGGATAAAGTACAGGAAACTGTGCATACTGCTCTGCTGATGACACTGGTATTATCTGTGCTGTTTACAGCAGCTGGCTTGCTTCTGACGCCCGTTATGCTGGATTTTATGGATCTGCATGTAAATGCGGTAGATGAGGCCACTACGTACCTGACCACCTATTTCTCCGGTATGATTGGTCTGATGTTCTATAATATGGGTGCCGGCATCCTGCGGGCAGTAGGCGACTCCAAAAGGCCTTTCTATTTTCTGGTTGTCTGTGCTGTTTTGAACACAGTTTTGGATCTTGTGTTTGTGTTGTTGCTCCGGATGGGTGTGGAAGGCGTCGCTTTTGCCACCATTATCTCCCAGTTTGTTTCTGCAGTGCTGGTTATTATCCTTCTCCTCCGCACGAATACCTGTGTCAAGCTGATTCCTAAGAAATTAAAGATACATTGGTCTATTCTCAAAAAGATCCTGTCTGTGGGTATCCCTGCTGCGCTGCAAATGGCAGTGACCGCTTTCTCCAATGTCTTTGTTCAGTCTTATATCGCTCATTTCGATACCGGCGCGCCCTCCCCTGACTATATGTCCGGCTGGACGGCTTATCTGAAGGTAGATCAGATCCTCTTCCTGCCTATGCAATCTGTCTCTTTGGCAATTACAACTTTTGTGGGGCAGAACCTGGGCAGCAACCAACCAGACCGTGCCACTAAAGGTGTTAGGCAGGCATTGTTGGTCTCCGTCTGTGCCACAACGATTATAATGATTCCCGTGTTGATCTTCGCACCCTATATCGTCGGTTTTTTGAACAGCAAACCTGAAGTTATCGTCAATGGAACAATGTTCTTACGTTGGCAGACGCCCTTCTTTCTACTTTCCTGCTTCAATCAAATCTATGCCGGAGCTCTTCGTGGAGCCGGAAACAGCCGGGCGCCTATGCTGATAATGCTCAGCACCTTTGTGCTGTTCAGACAGGTATACCTGTTCTGTATGTCCAGGATCTGCAACGAGATCATTCCCATTATTATGGGATACCCCGCAGGTTGGTTGCTGTGCAGTATTCTAACAGCGATTTACTATCATAAGGCTACATTAAGCAAGACCCGGCTTGTAGAAGACAGTCAATAAACGATCCCCCTTTACAAAGGGGGATTGACTTTATGCATTTTCTGTCACATAATGATTCAATCAGGATAATCTAAAGGAAGTGGCATCTTGCAAAAGGCACATCACACACTAACAGAAGGTTCCATTTGGAAGGGTATAATTTTATTTGCCCTGCCCGTATTATTGGGTAACATCTTCCAACAACTGTATAATACTTTTGACTCATGGGTTGTAGGTAACTATCTTGGTGACGATGCACTGGCTGCTGTCAGTTCCTCAGGCAGCCTGATTTTTATGATGATCGGCTTTTTCAATGGCTTGGCTATGGGCGCGGGTGTAATCATTGCCCGGTATTACGGCGCAAAAGACTTTTCTGCCATGCGGGAAGCGATTCATACCGATGTAGCGTTTGGTTTAGCCTCGGGTCTTATTTTAACGGTGGTTGGTGTAGCCTTCAGTCCGACGATTCTGCGCTGGATGGGCACCCCTGAAGATGTTTTCCCCCAATCTGTTTCCTATTTCAGATTCTATTTTTCCGGTGCAATCTTCTCCGTGATGTACAACATCTTTGTAGGTATTCTGCATGCAGTTGGTGACAGTAAGCATCCGCTGTATTATCTGATGATCTCCAGTGCTGTCAATGTGGTATTAGATCTGCTCTTTGTGGGTGTCTTTCACTTTGGTGTCGGCTCTGCGGCCCTGGCAACCACCATTTCCCAGGGCATCAGCGCCCTTCTATGTTATCTGCGGCTGACTCGGTGTCAGGAGGAATACCGTCTTAACTGGCGGAAGATCCGCTTTCACATAAGAAGTCTGAAGCTGATCGTACAGTACGGCCTGCCTTCCGCTATTCAGAATTCCGTCATTGCGCTGGCTAACCTGGTGGTGCAAACTAATATCAATAGCTTCGGCAAGGCTGCTATGGCCGGCTGCGGCTCTTACTCCAAGCTGGAGGGTTTTGCATTCCTGCCTGTCACCTGTTTCTCCCAGGCGCTGTCAACTTTTGTGGGACAAAACTTAGGCGCGAAGCAGCACGATCGTGTCAAAAGAGGCGTTATTTTCGGCATCCTCTGTTCCACCATTATGGCAGAGCTGATTGGTTTGACATTTTACCGGTTTGCACCACAGCTGATTGGACTTTTTAATAAAACACAAGAAGTGATCGACTTCGGTGTCATGCATATGCGTACTATTTGTCTGTTCTTCTGCCTGCTTGCCTTCTCTCACTGTATCGCAGGTATTTTGCGGGGAGCAGGCAAGGCAACTGTTCCCATGATTGTTATGCTCAGCTGCTGGTGTGTGATCCGTGTCATCTATATCTCTATCGCTGTTGGATACGTAAACAAATTGACCACCGTTTCCTGGGCATATCCCATTACTTGGACCTGCAGCTCCCTGCTGTTTCTTATCTACTTCCTAAAGGCTGACTGGATTCATGCCTTTGACCGATATGAGGAAAAACATTCTCCTTTGGTGTGATAAATAATAAACTGGCGCACCGCTTATGCGCTGCGCCGGTTTACTTCATTCATTTGATTCGTACAATGCCTTGGCCATGGCTTGTGTGACCTGTGCGCACCGCTGGGCTGCCATTGCTTCAAAGGTGGGGTAATCCATCTCAGCGGAGTCATCTGCCTTATCGGAGATGGCTCGAATCACCACAAAGGGTATTCCGTTTCGCCAAGCACCGTGGGCAATGGCTGCGCCCTCCATTTCTGTACACATAGCGCCGGTATCAGCGATAATTTTCTCCTTCAGCTCTTTCTGGCATACAAACTGATCACCACTGGTCACCCGTCCAAGGTAAGCATGACCGGAGCTTACGGAATTGGCAGCTGATAAAGCAAATTTGATCAGATTTGCATCAGCAGGAAACGCCCGAACCGGCAATCCAGGCACCTGTCCCACCGGGTAATTGGGGTTTAGGGTGTGGCAGTCAAAATCATGATACATAGCATCCCGGCTAATCACAAAGTCGCAGATATCCAGAGTGGCGTTCAGCGAACCTGCCACACCTGTGTTCACAATATGGGTAACCCCAAAGCAGTCACACAATGCTTGCACACACAAGGCAGCATTGACTTTACCTACACCGCATTGCACAACAACGGTAGGCAGTCCTTCCAGCGTTCCCTCACAATACACAGAGCCGGCAATTGTTCGCTCTGTCTTGTGTTCCATCATTTCTCTTAGTGTTGCGACTTCTACATCCATCGCGCCGATAATTCCAAGTTTCATGCTGTATCTCCTTTATTTGGGATATATCAATCTGGTGTCATCTGCTGTTTCCAATAAGGATGCATACTTTGCGCCCCAATAGTTCGCCATAGGAAGATTCATGTCCAAATAATTACCGCAGTCCTTTGCGCTGGCTCCGGGCACTTCATCCTGGTACGATCCGATGAACCGGAAACAATCCCGCACCAAAGGTAATATTTCCCGGGAAGTATAGGCCCCTGCCAGCAGCAGGTAAAAGCCTGTCCGGCATCCCATAGGACCGAAATATAGAACCTTCTCTTTCCAGTTGGGTTCATTTCGTAAATAGGTGGCAGCCAGATGCTCAATGGTGTGCATCTCGGCGGTATTCATCACCGGCTCTTCATTGGGACTTGTCAGCCGCAGGTCGAATGTGGTCACAAACTCACTGCCAATCGTATCTATTCTGGAAACATACAGCCCTGGCTGTAATTTTATATGGTCAATGGTAAAGCTGGTTATTTTCTTCATCGCGCTTCTCCTTGCATACTTTTTGTATATCATATCGCAAAGCCACTTTTTTTGCAAGCATAAGACGCACAACCTGCAGTTAAGTAGTTTTCAACTGCCGGTTGCAGGAGAAATTTTTGAAAATTAACGGATAATTGATAGCTTTATTTCACGTTTTATGGCATTATTGAAGCATAACAAAAAGGAGGAACCCAAATGGAAGAGACATTAGGAAAACGCATCGTGTTCCATCGTAAGCGGTTAAAGCTGACCCAAGACCAGCTGGCAGAGAAAGTAGGAGTCACCGCGCAGGCTATCAGCAAGTGGGAAAATGACCAATCTTGCCCGGACATCGCACTACTACCCCGGCTGGCAGAGCTGTTTGAGATCACCACCGATGAATTACTCGGTCACCGCACGAATCAGAATGTCTATCAAGCAGAGGTAGTCGATAACCACCAGGAGGAGCACGAGGACGGTATTCATGTCCAAAAGGGTAACTGGGAATTTCACTGGGACAGCGGCAAGCGTGGGTCCTTGTGGTTTGCCTTCTGGGTGCTTGCTTTTGGTGTACTTTACCTGCTCTCGCAAATCCTTTCATGGGATATTTCATTCTGGGACATACTGTGGCCCACCTCGTTGCTTGCCTTTGGTTTCGGCGGGATTTTCGGACCTTTCTCATTCGTTAAAATCAGCTGTATCCTCTTTGGCGGCTATGCCCTTGTCAGTAAGATCTGGGACTTTACCATTCAATTGGAAAAAAGCATCTTCTGGGCAGCTTTGATCGTTTTATTTGGTCTGAGCCTGCTTGTGGACGCATTAAAAAAGCCAAAAAAGAAATGCTTGCTGTTCCGCAATCATAGCAACAAAAGTAAAAATGATTATAATGCAGACGACACTTCCTTCACCTATCACGCAAGCTTTGGTGAGAACACGATACCCATTATGGTCCCCACTCTACATAGAGGCGAAATCCAAGTCAGTTTTGGAGAGTACACAATCGACCTGACACAGGCAGATGAAATCCTGCCGGATTGTGAAATCAGCGCTTCCTGCAACTTTGGTGAGTTAAGTTTGCTGGTCCCGAAGTCCTGCAAACTTACGCCTTCCAGCTCTACTTCTTTTGCAGCGTTCTCTACAAATGGTTCATTTGACGAACATTACACATCTGAAATATTCTTGGATGCCAATGTGAGTTTCGGCGAAATCACCGTAGAATATGTATAATTTGCCACCGCCCGGAGAAACTGTTCCGGGCGGTCTTTGTATATACACAGGAAAATTCTTGCAATTTACAGCATTTGACGATATAATAACAATAAATTACATTTCAGAAAGGCGGCGACAATATGGATGAACAGCGTAATGAACCCATTCGTCCGGTAAATCCCCGACGCAAGAAACGCAGTAAAATGCAAATTTTTAAGGAAGCATATCTTCCTGTGATCATTGCCGGCGTAGCCCTGCTGCTGATTATCATTTTCATTATCGGCTCCATCACCCGTGCCGTGCAACAGAAGAAGGCTGACCGTCTGGAGAGCCTTGCTGTCTCCTCTTCCCTGGCAGAGGAAGAAGCACGCCTTACCCAGCAAGCAAACGATTTGATCGCTCAAGCTGACGAGCTGGCCGCAGGATATGACTATCAAGGCGCGATTGATCTGCTGAACACTTTCTCCGGTGATTTCAACAGTTTCCCAGTAATATATGATAAGATTATCTCTTATGAGTCTGCGATGAACAATCTGGTTGCCTGGAATGATCCCAATAAAGTGCCGAATCTTTCCTTCCAGCTTTTGATTGCAGATCCCGCACGGGCATTTAATCACTCCGAATACAGCACCTCCTTTAACCGTAATTTCATTACCACAGAGGAATTCGCCAAAATCCTGCAGCAGTTGTATGAAAACAACTATGTACTGGTGGACTTGGATGATCTGTTTACCACAGAAACCCTAGAAGATGGCACAACTGTCTACAGAGCTAACACCATCTATCTTCCCAGTGATAAAAAGCCTTTAATGTTGACTCAAACCAATGTCAATTACAACTACTATCTGATCGACAGCGACGGTGATAAAGTTGCCGATGCCGGTGGCGGTGGCTTTGCCAACAAGCTCCTTTGGGACGGAACTGCTTTTACCAATACTTTGGTGGATGGCAGCGGCAATACCATCAGCGGAAACTTCGATTTTGTTCCCATCTTGGAAGCATTTATCGCCAGAAATCCCGCATTCTCTTACCAAGGCGCCCGGGCAACCCTTGCTTTGACCGGCTACAACGGTCTGTTTGGCTACCGCACACACCCCGATGCCAAGGATCTCTTCGGTGAGGATGCCTATAACGCAGAAATTGCTGAGGCAAGGAAGGTAGCCGATGCCCTACGGAGCGCAGGGTACAAGCTGGCATGCTACAGCTACGAAAACATCTCGTATCTTGACAGCAGTGTCACCCAGATTCAGGCAGACCTCAGCAACTGGACTTCCGAAGTCGTGCCCGTAATCGGTAATCCGGACATCTTCGTATACGCCCAGCTGACAGATATTACCAATGAGCCCACCTACTCCGGTGAGAAATATGAGACCCTTAAGAATTTGGGATTCCGCTACTTCCTTGGTTTCAGCAATGACGGTAAGACTTGGGCAACGGTTACTGATACCTATGTACGGCAGGGTCGTATTCTGGTAACCGGCGCAAACCTTGCGTATCATGCTGATTGGTTTACCGGTATGTTTGATCCCGCCATCGTATTGGACGGCAGCCGAGGAGACATTCCTCAGTAAAGCCGTTTCTGCAGAGAGGTGCAAAATATGGATATCAAACCAGGAAAATACCGGCATTTTAAGGGAAATGAGTACTGTGTTCTAGGGATCGCCAGTCATTCGGAAACGCTGGAACACATGGTTGTTTACAAAGCCCTGTATGGCGATAGAGGTCTCTGGGTTCGACCTGCTTCCATGTGGAACGAGCTCGTCAGTAAGGATGGGTATTGCGGTCCGCGTTTTCAATACCTCGGACCCACAGATGAATAATATCATGAGCTAAAAGATTGGCAGACACACCTTCCGTGTGTCTGCCTTTTCTGATTCATGCACCGGATAATCATTCTCTCTAGCAATTTTCTTAAAACTGTGGTATACTAGTAAAAAATAATATGGAGGAATATCGCAGATGCGTTTTTTACTTACGCTATGGATTGCTAAGTTCGTTGCGTTTGCCGTCAACCTGATCGACAAGCAACGTGGCAGTAATTATTCCGGTAAAATTGCGGTGAAACTAATGCCGGACTTCGTCTCCCGCTTCCGGAATATAAACCTTGATAAAGTAATTTTCATCTCCGGCACAAACGGCAAATCCACTACCACGAACCTACTGTACCACACCCTTAAACACGCAGGCAAGAATGTCGCTGCCAATGTGGAAGGCGCCAATATGATGGGCGGTGTGGCAACCACGCTGATCAAAAATTCGACCCTCACCGGCGCATTCAACAAAGAATATCTGGTTCTGGAGATCGATGAGCGGAGCTTTCCTTTGATTCGCAAGCAGCTGCCCGGTCGACATATGGGTCTTACTAATCTGCAGAAGGATCAAGTGCAGAGAAACGGAGATCCGGATTTCATTCTCCGCAAAATCCGGGATGCGGTTGGCAAAGATATGACTTTATATCTGAACAATGAAGAACCTCGCAGCTTCTCTCTAGGCGCTTTTGCCGGAAATGCCAAGTACTTCAGCGTGGCTCAGAACAGCAGAACTTACACAACCGATAGCTTTTATGCGGTTACCCTGCCCTGCCCGGTCTGTGGGCATCCTATTGTCTACCAAAATTACAATCTTGCAAACATCGGACCCTTCCGTTGCACCAAATGCGCATATCATTCCGTAGAAGCACCGGATGTGCGGATCGATTCTGTAGATTACGAGCACAACACATTTGCCTGCGGCGATACCCAGTGGCGTGTTCCTTATAATAACCCCTTTTATATTTATAATTTCGCTATGTGTATCGCCATTTGCAGAAACATTGGGTTAACAGATACACAAATACAGGCAGGCTTTGAAACTTTCAAGAACCCAGCCTCCCACGAGGATATCATTCATTACAAAGGTAAAGAGATCCATTATCTGCGTGGAAAGCAGGAAAATCCAGAGGCGCTGCAGTCTGAACTGGACATCATAGCCGCTGACCGCAGAAAAAAAGCCGTATTTGTAGGTCTGTATCGGGTCGCTGACTTCTTCCCCCATTATGCCGGCACCTTCTACTTCTTCGATTGCGATTTCCATCGCGTGGTGGAAAGCAATGTTGAACACTATGTTGCATTTTCCGAAACTGTAGCCTATGATATTGCCAGCCGTATGATTCTCGCCGGAGCGCCGGAAGAGGATGTGACCATTGTGGACAGTGACGAGATGGACAAAATCTTTGCAAAACTGGATGAGATCGAAACAGACGTTGTCTATGTCCTGACAAATCCCAAGCACGCCAGAATTGTTAAAAACTACTTGCGGGGAGGTGCCGATCATGCCTAATATTACAGTGGGATGGATGTATCCCAATTTACTGAACCTCCACGGTGAGCGTGGCAGTGTGCAGGCACTGGTGCAGGTAGGCAAAAAAATGGGCGTGGATGTGAAGGTCATCAGAATCGAGGATTTTAACGACCCTATCCCCTTTGAAAAGCTGGACATGCTGCTGTTTTTACCCGGAGAGATTGAGGTGTTCCGGCATCTGATTCCTGCACTAAAAACTCCGGAGTTGAACGACTATCTGGAAAAGGGCGGCTATGCCCTGGCGCTGGGCACCACAGGCCTTCTTTTTGGCAAATCCATTATCCGCGAGGACGGTTCTGTGCTGGAGGCTCTGGGATACCTTAACATGACCGCCAAAGAGCGAAGATTTGTCTGGGGTGATGATCTGCATTTCTGTTTAAACGGCTCTCAAATGGAGCTGGCGGGCTCACAGGTCATGATGGCGGATGTGAATGTCATAGAACCTTTAGGTACCACACTTTACGGGCGAGGCAACAACGGCACAGGGAGCGAAGGTGCCCGTTGGAAGAATCTTATTTATACCAACTGCATGGGTCCCCTGTTTGTGAAAAACCCATGGTTCGCAGAAAGTATCCTGAAGGACATTCTAAAAGCAAAAGGTGTCGAAATGGATGTGAATGTCGACCACACCATTGCCGTCAATTCCTTCAAGGCAACCCTTGCTTTTATCGAGAAGAAACCCAGGAAATAACAAAACGCCGCACTTTTTGCCGAAGTGCGGCGTTCTTTTAATGTTGTAATCGCTTTTTACGGGGCAGATTTGTAGGTTCAAAATTCAGGCCATTACCCTGCTCCAAACCCGCAATTCCGTTCACTGTATTCTCCTGTGCGCCCCGGCAGACATCGCAGTTGCATCGTGACTGATATGTGGGCGGCTCAGTATAGGTTGTAATCACACCTTCGAAGTTCCGCAAAACAACCTTGTTGGGAGCTTGGCTGAGTACATAGTTGGGCATAACCGGAATCTTCCCGCCGCCGCCGGGTGCACCCACCACAAAGGTAGGCACACAGAAGCCGCTGGTGTGACCCCGCAAAGCCTCAATGATCTCAATGCCCTTGCTGACAGGGGTACGGAAGTGAGACAGTCCCAGGCTCAAATCGCAGGCATAAATGTAATAAGGACGGACACGAATACGAACAAGGTCGTTGACAAGCTTCTTCATCACATGGACGCAGTCATTGATGCCGGCCAGCAGAACACTCTGGTTGCCCAGAGGAATACCGGCGTCAGCCAGCATAGCGCAAGCCCTTGCAGACTCCTTGGTGATCTCATTGGGATGGTTGAAATGCACATTGACCCAGATGGGATGGTACTTTTTCAGCATATCACACAGATTCTGGGTAATTCTCTGAGGCATGACCACCGGCGTGCGTGTTCCCAGCCGGATAATCTCTACATGGGGAATATCCCGCAAAGAGGCAATCACATACTCCAGCATATCGTCGCTCTGCATAAACACATCGCCACCGGAAACAAGCACATCCCGAACCTCCGAATGCTGACGGATATAATCAATGCAGGCATCGATCTGGGATCTGGGCATTGCATTGTCCGTCTGTCCAACCATACGACGACGGGTACAGTGTCGGCAATATGCCGCGCACCGATCTGTGATCAGGAACAGCACCCGATCCGGATACCGATGGGTAAGTCCTCTGACAGGAGAGTCGGTGTCTTCGTGGAGAGAGTCAGCATCCTCCTCCGGAGCAAAATAAAGCTCATCCTCTGTAGGTATGCACTGCTTTCTGACCGGGTCATTGGGGTCATTCAGGTCGATCAACGACAGATAGTAGGGTGTGATCGCCATACGGAACGCATTCAAGCATTTCTGTATGCCGCGCTCTTCTTCCTCTGTCAGTTTAATATACTGTTTTAGTTCGTCCAGGGTCTCCACACGGTGCTTTGCCTGCCAGGTCCAGTCATTCCACTGTTCCTCGGGCACATCCGCAAACAAACCGTTGTGTGTATTCATAAGGAAATCTCCTTCCGGGTAGTCGTGGGAAATGATCTGTCAATTTTACAGAATCACACATGATAAATAATATATAAAACGCTCCGGAAAGTCAAGTAATTTTCCATTTCTGCCTATAAAAAGGCGGGCAAATGCCCGCCTCATTTATATCACACATTCAGTAGTTTTTCCAACGCCGCAAGCTTCAAACAGGTACAAAATACATCCATCGCTTTTTCCAGTTCGTCTACAGGAGGGAAACTGGGAGCGATACGGATATTACTGTCCTGGGGATCGTTGCCGTAAGGGAAGGTTGCGCCGGCAGGGGTCATCTGCACACCGGCCTCCTTGCACAGAGCAAGGGCACGCTTTGCGGTGCCGGGCATTGTGTTTAAGCTCACAAAGTAGCCGCCTTTGGGCCGATTCCAACTGCCAAATCCGAAGGGGGCGATCTCCTGCTCCAGAATATCGAACACAACTTTAAACTTGGGTGCCAGCACAGATGCGTGCTTTTTCATAATTTCAAGGGTATGTACCTTGTTCTTTAAGTACTTCACATGGCGCATCTGGTTGATCTTGTCGTGGGAGATAATCTGAATGCCAAAAAGCTTCGACAGATATGCAATATTCTCCTCAGATGCAGCAATCACGGAAATACCCGCACCGGGGAAGGTAACCTTGGATGTTGAAGCAAACTCGATTACCATATGGGGATTTCCTGCCTGCTCGCAGATTTCCAGAATATTGGGGAACTGAACATACTCACCCTCAAACTCGTGGATGCAGTAGGCATTATCCCACATAATAGTGAAATCGGGGGCAGCAGGCTTCAGGGAGGCAAACCGGTTCACAACCTCCTGAGAATAGATAATTCCATCGGGATTGGAGTACTTGGGAACGCACCAGATACCTTTAACACAAGGATCCTTCACAAGATCCTCCACCACATCCATGTCGGGACCCTCAGCGGTCATTGGTACTGTGATCAGCTGAGCGCCGAAGAACTCCGTGACTTTGAAATGGCGGTCATAGCCGGGGCTGGGACACAGGAATTTTACCGTTTCTTCCTTGCACCAAGGGCGCTGGCTGTTCAGTAGTCCGTGAGTATACGCGCGGGAGATCACATCAAACATCAGATTCAGGCTGGAAGAGCCACCCACAAAGGTCTGCTCAGGACGGCAATCCAAAATATCTGCCCAGAAAGCTCTGGCAGCGGGCATACCTGCAAGTTCTCCGTAATTTCTTGCATCAATGCCGTCACACATACATTCTTCAGCAGAAGAAAGACATGTGAGCATATCATTGACCAGGTCCAGCTGGCTTGCCGCAGGCTTGCCACGGGCCATGTTCAACTTCAAATTCTGTCCCTTACAAGCCTTATAATGGTCAGTTACGGACTTGTAAAGTTCTTCCAATTGTGCCTTGGTCATAGCTTCAAACTTCATATAAACACCCTTTCCTCATTCTTTTTTTCGTTGTGGATATGATACACCTAAATTATGCAAAATGCAAGTTCTGTTTCCAAATATTTCATTTTTCGTGCATTCCGCAAGGATTCTGTTGAAATAACCAAGACACTTTGGGTTGCATTGGCAAATTTATGCATTATTATCCCTTGCTTTTTAAGCAACAATAGAATAAAATTTATATATAAGTAAAATAGTATTGGTTCTGCGCAACAAATTCATTTTGAAAGGAAGCCTCAAAATGAGCGAAATTTTAAACGTACCGGAGATTTTTGGCAGCGATGTTTTCAACGAAGCTGCTATGAAAGAGAAATTACGCCCGGATATTTTTATGTCCTGGAAGCAGTGCATCGAAACCGGCACGCCGCTTCAGCTGGACGTTGCAAACGAAATTGCAGAGGCTATGAAGCTGTGGGCCATCGAGAAGGGCGCTACCCATTATACCCACTGGTTCCAGCCTATGACCGGCATCACAGCGGAGAAGCACGATTCCTTTATCTCTCCCACCGACGATGGACGGGTCATTATGGAGTTCACCGGTAAGTCTTTGGTACGGGGCGAACCAGATGCCTCTTCCTTCCCCTCCGGCGGTCTGCGCGCCACTTTTGAGGCCCGGGGATACACCGCCTGGGATCCTACTGCCTTTGCCTTTGTAAAAGACGGCAGCCTTTACATCCCTACCTGTTTCTTCTCCTATACCGGCGCTGCACTGGATAAAAACACGCCGCTGCTTCGTTCCGTTAATGAAGTATCCCGGGAAGCGCTGCGGATCCTCCGCCTCTTTGGCGACAATGAGACTAAGCGTGTGGAGACCTGCGTAGGCGCTGAGCAGGAGTATTTCCTGCTGCCCAAGGATATGTACGCAAAGCGGGAAGATCTGCGGCTGACCGGCCGTACCCTCTTCGGCGCTCTGCCCCCCAAGGGACAGGAGCTGGATGACCACTATTTCGGAACCATCCGTACCCGGGTATCCAAATTCATGCAGGATCTGGATGAGCAGCTCTGGCGGCTGGGAATTCTCTCCAAAACAAAACACAACGAAACCGCGCCCTGCCAGCATGAAATTGCACCGGTGTACACCAATGCCAACAGCGCCTGCGATGCCAACCAGATCATTATGATGGTTATGAAGAAGTGCGCAGCCAAGCACAACATGGTGTGCCTTCTCCACGAAAAACCATTTGCCGGCGTGAACGGCTCCGGTAAACACAACAACTGGTCTTTGGCTACCGACACCGGTGACAATCTGTTTTCACCGGGTAAAACACCCCGGCAGAATGCGCGCTTTTTGTTATTTTTGTCTGCATTCATCAAGGGTGTGGATGAATATCAGGACTTCCTGCGCTGCACGGTTGCTTCTGCCGGTAACGATCACCGCTTAGGCGCCAATGAAGCACCTCCAGCAATCATTTCCATCTTCCTGGGCGATGAGTTGACCGCTGTGGTGGATTCCATTGTAAACGGCACAAAATATACAGAATCGGAAAAAGGCTTTATGCGGATCGGTGTGGACGTCCTGCCGGCAATTCCCAAGGACACTACAGACCGCAACCGCACTTCTCCCCTGGCCTTTACCGGTAATAAATTTGAGTTCCGTATGCTGGGTTCTTCTCAGTCCATTGCTGACCCCAATATTGCTCTGAATACCATTATGGCTGAGGAGCTGGGCAAGTTTGCCGATGAACTGGAGCAGGCCGAGGATTTCGATACCGCGCTGCATAAGCTGGTCTGCAAAACTTTGACAGATCACCAGCGGATCATCTTCAACGGTAATGGCTACTCTCAGGAATGGAAGGATGAAGCCGCTCGCCGCGGACTCAGCAACTACCCCTCCACCGCGGAATGCTTGCCCACATATATTCAGGAGAAGAACATTTCTCTTGTAACCAAGCATGGCATCTACACAGAAGACGAGTATCGGGCAAGACACGAGATCTATCTGGACGCCTATCGGAAAATGGTTGGCATTGAAGCAAAGACCTGCATCGATATGGTACAGCACCAGATCCTACCTGCTGCCATTCGGTATACTAAGACTCTATGTGATTCGATTCTTGCTAAAAAGGAACTGGGCCTTAATTACGAAGCCGAATCACGCATTGCCGCAAGATTGTCTGATGCCACTGACGCTTTGTATCATAACTGCCGGAAGCTGCAAAACGACCTTGCCAAGATTCCGGAAGGCAAGGAATCTATCGCGCAGTACTACCACGATGTAATCGTGGCGGACATGAATGCCATTCGCATTGAAGCGGATATTCTAGAGAGCCTGACAGATAAGAGTCAGTGGCCGTACCCCTCCTACTCTGATCTATTATTCTACTAATATCTAATATACAAAAAACCGGGATGGTAACATCCCGGTTTTTTTAGCTATCACCGTTATCTACCTGTGGAGCCGAATCCGCCGGAACCACGGGTGGTATCTGATAATTCATCTGCTTCACAGAAGCCCGGAGTGATCACAGGGGTAATGACAATCTGGGCGACTCTCTCTCCAGGGGCAATTATCTGGTCCTTACTGCTGTGGTTAAACAGCACTACCTGGATCTCACCACGGTAATCGCTGTCAATGACACCAACTTTGTTGGCCGGCGCAAGGCCCCGCTTGGTACCCATGCTGCTGCGTGCATAAATGAGTCCTGCGCAACCCTGCGGAATCTCCATAGCGAGGCCGGTGGGCACCCAGAAGGTCTCACCTGGAGCGATAGACACCTCCCCCTCAAGGCAGGCATACAGATCAGCGCCGGCAGCTGCGCCGGAACCATATGTAGGTAAAATTGCATCGGGTCTGAGTTTCTTTACGCGAATAGGTTCCATTATTTCATTCCCCTTTTATGCCCCTGCCAATCCTCCCACAGGACGATTTCTCCTCTTTCAAGGGAAGCAGGCACGTCTATGATTCTTTGATTGGATGAGCCGCGGAATCGCAGGCTTAGATCCTTCTTTTCCAGAACGAACCGACCATCCACCAGCACATCCAAATAACTGATATACTCTTTTGTGATCTCCCAAGGACCCAATTTCCCGGCCAGAATATCTTTATCGAATAAATACCCCGAGAAAGCCCACACCGTCTTTTCCGGGAATTTCGACTTCATCTGCCGCAGAAAGTCTACGATGGCCGGCTGATTTTCCGGCTCAAAGGGTTCTCCGCCCAGCAGAGTAATCCCCTTGATATGGTCGGGTTCCAGCATCTGCAGCAGTTCATCAATGGTCTGCTGGGTAAAAGGCTGACCGTAGTTAAAATCCCAGGCAACCTCATTGAAGCAGCCCTTACAACGGTGGGTGCAACCCGAAACAAACAGACTCACCCGTACACCCGGTCCATTTGCAATATCACAGTTTTTGATCATCGCGTAGTTCATAACCGCACTCCCATACACACAAAAAAGAATTCTTTTACCGTGTTCTTATAGCGCTCCGGCTCTGCTAAATAGCTGACTCCATGCCCTGCGCCATTTACAAGCAACAATTTTTTCGGTTCAGTGCAGACCTGATAAGCTTCTTCTGTCATGGCACATGGTACAAAATCATCTCCTGTTCCATGCACTATCAAAACCGGAAGGCGGCTGTGGGGCAGGATTTTTTTGGTATCCCGCTCCCGCAGGTCAAATCCCGCCAATATTTTTGCAAACAAATTTGCTACCCAAATCGAGGGCCCGGCAGGCAGATGTGTCACCTTGCGAAACACAGTGGACAGTATATCCCAAGGTGAAGTAAATCCACAGTCTGCGATAATACCTTTTACATTCGTCGGCAGCACTTGGTCAGCCAGATAGAGCATGGTGGAAGCGCCCATAGACAGACCGCTGAGCATGATCGGTATTTCGGGGTTATTCAGATTGTGCCAGCGGATCCAGCCTTTCATATCCCGGCTTTCTTTCACGCCAAAGGTAATGAATCTGCCCTGACTCTGGCCGTGGGTCCGCTGATCCGGCACCAGAAGATTGAGTCCCCAATCGTGGTATATTCTATACACCATAGAGAAATCCACCAGTTTTGTGCTTCGGTAGCCATGGGCCAGCAAGACTGTTCCCACGGGATTTTCAGCCGGAATCCAATGGGCGTGGAGCTTCAGTCCGTCATAACTTTCGATCCACACATCCTGAGCCTGCTGTTCCCGCAAAAACTTGTCAGATGCCTGAATGGCATCGTAGTATTTTCCGTACGAGGTCTGCTTAATTGCCTCCTCCAGCCAGGGATGTTCCTTCCGTCGGGCGCATGCAACCCAAAATACATAAAAACCACTGAATACGGTCAGCAGGATCAGCCCAACCAATAGATAGATCGCCAGAAACATGCAAAATTACTCCTTGTTGCCAAGCTTAGAAAACCAGCGGAAGGTCAGAGGCCATACAATACCGGCAAACACAACGATCAGAAAATATCTGACAGATCTTCCGATGCTGTCCCCCATCATCCCGTTGAGGATCTCTCTAGTGCCCTCTTTTACAACCAACACCAAAGCAATTCCGCCGATTACCTTCAGGATCTGTGCCCACCACACTGCTTTTGTAGTAAAATGTAGCCACTTTTCATCGACAATATACACAGCTACGATACCCAGCAGAGCACCTAACAGTGTATATGCGCTCTTAAGGCCCGATTCGTAGTTATGGGCATCCAGATCTGACGGAAAAGGATAACATTCCACGAAGATCAGATACGCAACAGAAAGACAGAGCATAGCTGCTAACAGCAGATGCATACGCTTTGGGGTATGCTTAAACACGATGGGTCGCATCACAAAGATCAAACCCAATGCCATCAGTGTGGAAACGCCAACATCCAACGGTGTATGGACGCCCAAATACATTCTGGATATGGGCACCAACACTGCAAGAACGATTGCAGTAATTCTGACAGACTTTCTCTTTGTGGTGTAGGCGATCCCTCCGAGAGTACCGACAGCACTCTGGGTATGTCCGCTAGGGAAGCTATACCCGGAAGCCGCCTCCCTGGCCTGCTCCAAAACGGTGAAGTTCTTATCCAAAACCCAAGGTCTGGGGATCCGGAACCACAGTTTCATGAACTGGTTGGCAATCGTACCTACAAAACCAACAGAAAGAATATAGTATCCCTGATATTTATTGACGCACCAGAAAAGAATCAACGCAATCACAAGGAATGCGGTTTCCTCTCCCAGCGTTGTGACCGCAAGCATAAATTCATTCAGACCCGGCACGCGGATCTTTTCAAACAGGTAAAGCAGTTCCATAGGAATTCCTCCAGTATTCGTTACTGTAAATTATAACAGAATTTACAAAAAAGTAAAGTTTATACCGACTGCAAACGCATATCCTGCCTTGTCTTTTTTACAGAATAGGGGTATACTAAAGAAAAAACACAGGAGGTTTCTATGCCCTACCCATACTATTACGGCTTTGACTGGACATATCTTGTCATCGTTTTGCCCTGCCTGCTGCTGTCCTTGATCACCAGCGCCCGGGTCAACAGCACATTTAAGCGCTATTCGTCTCAAATATCCCTGCGAAGAATCACCGGCGCTGAGGCTGCACAGCGGGTGCTGTCTGCTAATGGTGTCCGTAATGTGCGGATTGAACGGGTTTCCGGCAAACTGACCGACCATTACGATCCAAAAAACAACGTGATCCGATTATCCGACGCGGTATACGATAACGCCTCCACCGCAGCCATCGGTGTTGCCTGCCACGAAGCCGGTCACGCCGTCCAGTATGCCAATAATTACTTTCCAATCAAAATTCGCGCCGCCATTATCCCCCTGACAAATTTTGGCTCCAGACTGGCTATGCCATTGATCCTGCTGGGAATTCTGTTCTCTACCTTCGGTAATTTCTCTTATACCCTGGTTTATATTGGAATTGCCTGCTTTGCGTTCTCTTTGGTCTTTCAATTGATTACCCTGCCGGTGGAATTCAATGCCAGTAGACGGGCTATGCAAGCCATAGCAGACGTGGAAATTCTGACATCAGAAGAGCAGCGAGGCGCCAGAAAGACGCTGACCGCCGCCGCAATGACTTATGTTGCCGCTGTCGCGGTAGCAGCAGCACAGCTGCTGCGTTTGATCCTCCTTTTTGGCAATCGAAATCGACGGGATTGACCAAAATCTGCCGTCCCGGACTTGACAACCGGGACGGGTTTGATTATACTTTCTTAGTGTGAAAAGTATGAAAAATATGAAAGGAGTGGAGCTATGGCAGGAGGCAAACACGTTCTGGGCAAACAAAACCCACAAAGGGCATTTGGAACTGCCAAGGTCGGTGACCGCGGACAGATCGTGATCCCGAAAGAAGCACGGGAACTGTTCGGCATCAAGCCGGGGGATACCCTTTTGATCGTGGGTGAGACGGAGACTGGTTTGATCATTTCCCGTCCGGAACTACTCAATAATATCGCCAACGAAATCTTAAACACAGTAAAAAACGAGGATTAACACTATGGAACAGTTAACAGAACTATATACAAGCATGGGCATCTCCCCCGCTGTTTATCAATACGGAGAGTCTGCACTGGAACGGTTGCAAGAACGATTTGCCGCCATTGACCAAATTGCAGAACACAATCAAGCCAAGGTGATTGCTGCTATGCAGAAGAACCGTGTCTCTGCCGCCTGCTTTGCCGCATCTTCCGGCTATGGCTATGATGACTTTGGCAGAGACAATTTAGAGCGGGTATATGCTGATGTATTCCACACAGAAGCAGCCCTTGTACGCCCCCAGATCACCTGTGGAACCCACGCGCTGACAGTTGCATTATCTGCCAACCTCTTGCCTGGGGATGAATTGCTCTCCCCTGTAGGTCTTCCCTATGACACCCTGCAGGAGGTCATAGGAATCCGCAGCAGCCCCTGCTCTCTTGCTGAATATGGCGTCACCTACAGACAGGTTGACCTACTACCCGACGGCAGCTTCGACTATGAGAATATCCGCAAAGCCATCAACGAAAAAACCAAGATGGTGACCATTCAGCGCTCTAAGGGCTATGCCACCCGGCCTACCTTCTCAGTCACCCAGATTGGGGAGCTGATCACATTCTGCAAGAACATCAAGCCCGATGTGATCGTCATGGTAGACAACTGCTACGGCGAGTTTGTGGAGACCATTGAGCCCTCTGATGTGGGTGCAGATATGATCGTCGGCAGTCTGATCAAAAACCCCGGCGGCGGTCTGGCGCCCATCGGCGGCTACATCTGCGGCACGAAGCACTGCGTATCCCGCTGCGCTTACCGGCTGTCTGCTCCTGGTCTGGGTCAGGAGGTCGGCGCCAATCTGGGTCTGCTGCCCAGTCTGTATCAGGGCTTCTTCCTGTCGCCCACGGTGG
>JAZNRW010000077.1:0-16216 GCA_045590835.1 Faecousia sp. | reverse complement strand
TGTGGGTTCGAGTCCCATTACCCACCCCATAAAAACAGGAGATATCTTCGGATATCTCCTGTTTTTATATGGTTTTGGCTTGCAATGGGACTCGAATAATTCAATGCAATGCGGACGAGCATTGCCGGCGAGGGTGGTGCTCCGCGCAGCGAAGCATAAATCTTGATGATTGCCTGTGGCAATCATACCGTAATGAATTTGACCGAGCCGAACATTTATTTTCACCAAAGGCGAAAACGCAAACGAGTCCCTTACCCACATCCGATTTTCTTGCCTGTCCTCAAAATGCTTTTGACCCAGATTTGACCCAAACGGGAAATTTTACAGAAAAAGTGGTGGGTGGACTGTTGTCCACCCGGTTTCCGCATTTTTCGATGTTAGAGTGCCTGTTTTAGCAAGCTCCCCATCTTCGCCGCTGCCTGTTCCTGTACCTTGTTCGTGGCATGGGTGTAGGTGGCAAGGGTGAACCCTGCACTGCTGTGCCCCAGCATACTGGACACGGTTTTGACATCGATGCCATTCTGCAAGGCAAGGGTTGCGAAGGTGTGCCGCAGGTCGTGGAAGCGGATATGCTCCAAACTGGCATCCTTGAGGATCTTCTGATGGAGATTCACCACCGAATCGGGGTGGTACATCCCGCCGGTCACCGGTGAGGGGAACAGGTAGGGATTGTCGGGGTGCTTATCGTGTTCCTGTTTCAGCAGTTCCATGGTTTCTGCGGACAGAGATATCTTCCGAGTGGAATTGTCAGTCTTGGGCGACTGTACTTTCAGTTCTCCCTTTGTACGGTACGCTTGCTTAGATATGGATATCGTCATGTTCTCTATGTCCACATCCGACCACAACAGAGGTACCAATTCTCCCTTGCGAAGTCCCGTGGTCAGTTCCAGGAAAAACATGGGAAGCAGACCTCTCTTGTCGGCGGCGGCAAGGTAGCTCCCAAGCTGCTCCTGAGTCAGCACCTTCATTTCCTTTTTCTCTGCTTTCGGCAACTTGCATCCATCTACCGGATTCCGCAAGATCAGCCGTTCCTCTACTGCGCTGTTTAGGCAAGCTGTCAGCATATTGTGCATCCCCCGGATATAGGAGACGCTCAGCCCCGGCTGTTTATCTTTGATTTCTTTCCGGATCCTGCCGTTTTCCCGGAGTTCATTGTACAGCCGCTGGATCTCCATGGTCTGAAGCTGATTTAGCTTGATATCGCCCAGCTTGGGGCGAATGTGGGTGTCGATGAACATTTTGTAGTACACAGAGGTACTCTCACGGATTCTGGGTTTGGCGTAGACCTCATACCACAGATCCATCCACTCGCCTACCGTGTACATTCCCGACCGCTTGATATCCAGTTCGCCACTCTCCGCAATTGCCTTCTTCAACTTCTCCTTGACCTCGGATTGGGTCTTACCAAGGACATTCTTGATGATTGCCTTGCCGGTAGCCGGGTCAGTTCCTGCAGTATACCGACCTTCCCACCGTCCGTCCTTTCGTTTGCGAATATTACCTTCGCCATTTGCTCGTCTTTTTGCCATATTATCAACCTCCTTCCGTTGTGGCAGCACACACAATACCGTAATACTTGCGAAATTGCTAGTCACTAGACCTACCAAAATTTTTGGTGGAAACTACAGCACAATAGCCATAGTACCTATATTGGAAAATTTCTTTTTCTTTGTTTTATGTGTCCTAATTTCTGCATGGGGTGGGGTTGTTACTCCCGCCCCGTCAACAAAGCCCACAAATCGCCGCCAGCGGCTTCACAGGCGCTGTTTTGGCTTATCCCATTGTCATTCCCTGCCGTTGTTCGTCTGTTCTCCGCAAGCCCAGGGCGCGGCGTTTTTGCGCTGCCTTTCGTCTGCTGATGCCCTCGGTGACCTGGGGCGCGTTATACTGCCGGTGGGCATCGTTTTCAATGACACTGGCAAGATTGCACAGCAGGTTAACGCCCATTTGTATGGTAGTCAAAGATATTTGCCGGTGAATGTGATTGTGCAGTGGTTCTGCCTGTTCACTTCCGTGCTGTGCTGCGGTTTTCAGCCACTCCATTCCGCTTTCCAGATCCCTGGGCATATCTTCACCATAACAGAGCGCCTTTCCAAGCTGATATTCAATATGCTCTTCCACGGGATTCCCGCCTTCCATTGGCGGTATCTCCAACTGTAACGCCTGCCGGATGACCGCATTGCGAATGGGTTTGAATGCTGTGTTTTGCTCCAAGGGCACACGGTCTGGAAAGGTGTCCGTATAGGTGCGGAGGACATCTTCATTCATTTCGTACCAAAGATCGTACATCTCCCGGATGCGTGGGTCAGAAGATAACCCTCTTACGATTTCGTCCACGATTTTCTTTGTGCCGACATTGAGATATCCATAGCTTGTTTTGCCTTTGTGATTGGAAAGTCTGTCCGACAGCCGTACAAAAAGAAGCTGCATTTCCGGATTATCAAAACCGCCCTGATTGATTTCCCGACCGATCTCATTCAGTCGTTTCCTGCTCTGCTCCCGCAGGTCATCCCGGATCTCCGTCTGCCGCTGATAGATCTGCAGCAGATCCTGCTGAAAGATCTCCTTTGCCAAAATGCTTTTGATGTTTTCAATGCCCTTGGGTGTAAGATAGGCTTCCTCCGGTTTTATGGAGTAAGCCATCATATGCACATGAGGATGGTGACCTTCATTATGGAACGCGGCGTACCACCGGAAGTTCTCCGGGGCAATTTTCATCTGCTGAGCAATGTTATTTCTCTGAGAGCGAAGCAGATGCATCCATACCTCCGGGTTGTTGTAACCCAGCCGTTCCGCATCCTCCCGGCGGAGGGAGATGATGTGCGTCCAGATATTGCTTTGGGTGGTATTCATTTCTTCCATCACCTGCGACAGCACGATTGGGACACCTTCATCGGTGAACAAACCGTGGCTGCCCATTTTCTCTACACCAGGTCTTTCGGAAATATATCTGAGATACACATCCCGCTACGGCAGACCGTAGGTTTCTGCAACAGATTGAAGCAAATAATCCGCATTCCCACGGGTTGGGTTATCCCTGTAGTCTGCATATTCAAAACTGTTCTTGCTGTCCGGATACTCATTGAGCATTTTTGAAATCTGCTCTTTCTGTATGTCGGTGGCAGGGAGATGCCGGGATGTGTCTTCTGCCATCTCCACACCTTCACGGGTAGCGATATACTTTGCGTAGCCGCCGGGAGATTTCTTACCTCCCGGTTTCAGATAGGGAGACTTCACGATCAACCGCGCCATCGTTATGTCCTCCCATACCGCTGGGCGAATTCTTCTAAGTTCAAACTGCCGTTGAGAGCTTTTACATCCCGGGTGCAGATTTCACGGATCTGATTCAGGTAACGGACATCACTGTAGACATCCTCTGTGTGGATATAATTGGTCATAGCGATCTCTACTGCAAGCTTGTACAGCATTTGACTGATGCGGTGCTCGGTCATAGCAATTCTGGAATTGATGACTGATTCCAGCGCCGGTGTCAGCACCTTGCTGTTATCTTTCGCATTGAGAACTGCCAGGTAATGCTCCACTGCTTCCCGGATGAAATCACTTCTGTTCCGGGCGTTTGCTTTTTCGATGGCAGCGTCGCACCGGGCAAGCAGTTCCGCGCCCAGAGAAACGCCGATTTTACCCTCATTCTTTTGTTTTCTCATACTGCCTCCTTTCCGGGGAAATGACCCCTTGTAACTGTGTTATTCTTCTAAGGGAATTTGCTATATAATGCCCTTTAAGACGCCGCTTTTTTGTAATCTTTCAAAAAGGTAACACCTTTGGCATCCCCGACCGGCGTTGCCGGGCGGTGTGATTCGGAGGTATCCGGCATCAGCCGGAATACCTCCTTTATCCCGCTTTCTAATAAACTCTCCACAAATCATCCTCCTTTTCTCTTTCTTTTCTTCGTCTGACCTTCTGCTTTCAGCTTAGCGAGCCTCAGATTGTTTTCTTCTATCTGCACCCGCTGATGATGCTCCCACGCATCTTCAATAGTACGAATGGTATACCGCAGATTGCCGTTCCAATGCTTTCCCGAAGCGGTATGCACCGTGGTCGGCTCGGTGTATATCAAACACTTTTCTTCCAGACTGCGGACATATTTCATCACCGTGCCGTTGTGTTTGATGCCCACTGCTTTTCCAATGGCGCGGTAGCTTGGCCAGCATTGATAGGTCTGCCGGTTTTCCAGACGCATAAGGTATGCGTAGATCGCGATCTCCGCATCTTTCAAATCCAACTGGAACAACTTCTTCGGCAGTATAAAATATTCGCCGGGTTTGAATCTGTCTGCCGAGAGGTTGTTCATTCCATCACCCTCCTGTCGATCCAAGCGATGAGCTTGTCCTTTGGAACTACCTGCCGGCTGCCGATGCGGATGCAGGGGAAGCCTTCCTCTCTCATCAGCTCGTAGGCTGACGAAATGGAGATCCCGAACAGCTGCCCGATCTGTTTTGCGTTCAGCATGAGGGGCAGTTCTTCATAGTTTTTGTAAACACTTTCTTTCATTTTCACATTCCTCCTTTGTCTGCTCCTCAATGATGAAGCAGTATTTTATATTCTGCTCGCAGAACAAGTGCGAGCAGTACCCCTCTAACATTTTGCCGATCTGTCCGAGGCAGTTCCTGCCCGATGTTTCTTCCGGCGTATCGCAAGCCCTGGCGTGCTCGTATCGTCGCACACTTCACCGGCTGCATATCACCCTCGGTCGGTCATTCAATTGTTAAGGTACACGGGATGCCCGATCCCTTTGCCGGGGGAAATAAAAACCGGGCACAAAAGACCACTACACAACTGGCGGATTGTTCCGCAAGAGTTATGTAATGCACGTTCGTGCCCGGTTAAAGATATCCGGTGGATATCCAAACTCGGTAGTTGAACTTTCCTATGGAAAGCGCAACTAAAATCGATATATGAACTTATGTTTGTATTTTAACAGAAAACGAAAAATTTGTCAATAGTTTGCAATATCTGTAGTTCGATAAATTTTCTTGCTAATTGCATGCACCCGTAATATAATAAGTATGCCAAACTTTTTAATATGTTAACGATGAGCAATTATATAGGGATACTATACCCTTATGCAATTGGGTTGTGAATTTGATAAAATTGCAAATTCCTTCAACTCAATTGCAGAATTGCTCTTGTATTGAAAAAGTTTGGCGACTATTGGAGTTTGCATTTTTTGTGCGGCTACTCCGGTAGCCGTACTTTTTATTATGTATGGAAAGCGGTGGGAAAGATATGTCTTACACGATTCGTTTGATGATGTTTCTTGTTTTTGCTCTGATGATTGTTGGCGTGGTAATTGTGATAGCAGCTTTGCTTTCAAGAAAGAAAACGGCAGACGCAGGAAATGAGGAGTCATATTTTGATGGCAGCACCTGGCAGCTAATCGGTTATAGACTGCTCTCAGCCTTGGTGAACGCGATCACATTGGGTATAGCATATCCGTGGATGCTCTGTATGGTGCAGCGCTGGGAAGTGAAACACACCGTCATACACGGCAGACGATTGAAGTTTAACGGTCGCGGACATCAGTTGATCGGTAAATATCTGCTGTGGGTGTTTCTAACCATTATCACCTTTGGTATTTACGGAATATGGCTCGGCTTGGGAATGAAGAAATGGGTTGTAAAGCATACGGTTTATGCCGATGAAGAAAAACCCGTTGACAGCTATTTCTCCGGTGGCGCAGGCGGTTATCTTGGAATACATATTCTCTCGTTTATTCTCACGCTGTTTACCTTTGGTATTGGAAAAGCATGGGCAGACAAGATGGTGCTGAAATGGGAAGCAAAGCATACCCATATCGGCGGCAGTCCGTTGGAATTTAACGGCACGGGTGGACAACTCTTTGTAAAATATCTGCTCCTTGTTCTGCTGACTCCTTTGACCTTGGGTATATATGCGCTGTTCTTTACTGTCATTTATAAGAAATGGGAAGTAAAGCATACCGAAGCGGTTTATCAAACACCTGAAATACAGGCAAAAGCCAAAGCACACGAATTGACCGCTGTGCAGGACTTTGCAAAATACCGCATAGCGGCTAACGACCAAGAGATTGCAGCTATGAAAAGCGGTTATACAGGTAAAGAAGATAACGATACGCTTGAACAAATGGCAGAGGACGGCAATCCTTTTGCGGCATATCATCTGGCAAAACAGCTTAAAGGTGAAAATGCACTCTATGAAGATAAGGCAGTGGAATTGCTACAAAAAGCCGCCAACGGTAAAGTCCACTCCGCATTGTTGGATTTGGCCAAGCAATTACCTGCCGAGCAAAAGGTACCTATGCTTACAGAAGCAGCGCAATGCGGAAACGCAGAAGCAAGCTGGTTGCTCGCTGTTGCGTACAAAGATGCCAATAATCTCCCACAGGCGGCGTATTGGTTTAAGATTGCGATGGAATGGAATATAGCAGAAGCAAAAACCAAAACCGCAGAGTATGAGGAAATTATAAAAAACATTGCACTACAGCTTTCCGAAAACAGCATAGCGCCTACGCAAAGCAAGACACTGCCTATTGTCTTAGGAATTACGGGCGGTATTTTTGTATTGATGATAATTGCAGTATTTTTAATGCTCTTATTAGGATATAAAGTCCCGCTGGGATCGTTCGGTCGCCCCATGGCAGACACAAGTATCGGCATCGGTGATGTAGAAATAGTACTAACCGTAGCAGGAGATGATATCGAGGGAGAGCGTTTTAAATCGACAGGTTCAGACGGCTGCGAATACGAGTATGTTCTTGATAAAGATGGTTTCTATGACGATGATGAGCAGGTTCTTTATTTTGTGTTCAGTAAGGAACAGGGTGATTCTGGGATGTTCTTGTGTATAGGAGATCATTGGAGAACAGAAGCAATCGGAACGGGAAACCATTTTAATGGCATTTTTAAGGTCGATTATCCATACGGTTACTCACCAACGATAGAAGTGAGTGTGCGGGAAGAAAACGGAACGATGTATGGCAGTTTCTTAAAATTTCATACCCTGAATGTAACGAGAGGTACAGCTGCCGAAGCAGAAGTGTGGATCGGAGAGAAAAATCCGTATGATGGGCAAGATAATACAGTTGAAACTACTTTTCCTACCGAGTCTGCCGGAAATCTATCTACAACCCCTACACTTGAGGGCAATTTAGCAAGTGGCATCGTTGGTCATTGGGTGTGCTACGATATGCTCACAGATATAAAAACTGGCGAAGACACCTTGGAAATTAGGAATTTTATTTTTAATTCCGATGGTACATATAGTTTTAATTGTAACGAGGGTTTTGTGTCTGCGGAGGGGAGCTTATATTATGGCAACAGAAGTTGGGCGTATATGCTTGACTACGAAGAAAACGGCACATACTCTGTAAATGGCGATAGACTGACTGTACAGTACTTAAGTTATACATACGGTGAAAAGACTACAGACTATACGATAGAACTAAGCGAAAATGTCCTATCGATATATTGTGATGATTGGGGCATAACCCGTGATTTTGAAAGATGGGAGTCGCAGAAAGCATCGCCCAATGTCGCGCCGTCAGAGCTGGTCGGAGAATGGGTTGGTTGGAAAGGATCAATCACCCAAGTCGACTGGATGGGGGATGGTATTCTGTCAGATATGACGGGCTGTCTGTTTTTGGAGTTTTTCGACAACGGAACCTTTACAGATACCAATAGGATTTATTTCGTCAGAGAAAATACATCTCTTGTTGAAGCAGTTAATGCAAACGTATATTGCGGCACATACACATTGGAAGGAAATACACTTACCCTTCAGTACACCCATATTGACTATCCTGCCGCAGAGCCCTCTGAATCGATAGACAAGACAGAAACATACACAATAGAGATCATTGACGGCATCTTACATATTGACGGACTGGAATACTGCGACAAGCTCTATCGCGATACGGCTGAAAATGTGGTGAGGAATGGAGTGTCGTAAAAGGGCTGTTCTGTGCAGTAGCGATACTTTCCAATAATTGTCACAGCGATGAAGGTACATTCGTTGCTGTGCAGAAAAGAGGATGAATATGCGAAAAACATTTATTATGGTGCTTATACCACTATTTCTTAGCGTTTTATGCATACCGGCTTTTGCAACAGAAAACAGTGCGCTTTCCTTTGCTGAAGCACAGAGTCAAAGTGGCGATATCATTTTTACTGTGAGCGTTTCTGCGGAGAATGTATCTGCAATTGCTGTAACCCCTGCCTATGACGAAGAAACTTTTGAATTGGTTGATGGGCAATGGCTGCTGGACAGCGTTGTGGATGATTTCAGCAAGGAAATAGGAGACGGCGTGATTGCCCTTGCGGAAGTCCGGGATCTCAGCAGCGAGGTGTTTAGGTTTACCCTGCGAAAGAAAACAGATGCTGCTGAGGCGAAGGCAGTAACCTGCAGTGTGATTCTTCTTAATACAGAGGAAAAGCGCATCGAGCTGACAGCAAAGGTTCAGCCAAAGGATGATGTCTGTGAGGAGCATATTTACGGCAGCTATACCTCCAACAGTTCGGGGCATAGAAGAATATGCGCAAAATGTGGTAAGGTTCAATTGGCTGAACATATATGGGATGAAGGAGAAATCACGAAAGCTCCCGCGCAGAATACAACGGGCACATGCACATACACATGTTCGGTTTGTGATTATAGCAAAGAAGTGACCGTCCCGGCACTGTCCGGTGATGATTACACAACGCCTTCCCACGGAACGGGTGAGACCGAGGGGAAAGTGCCACCTGCAACGGATGATGGAGCTGCAACGGATGATGGCGCTGTTACGGATGACAATGGCACAAAGGATACCACACCTGATAAAAAGCCTTCCGGAGGTTCGGAACGGCTTGAAGGCAATGAGCCCGGCTGGATCGTAACTGCTACAGCAGTGATCCTTATTTCAGTATTGGCAATCGTGCTGATTTTGCGAAAGAAACGATAAAGATGAGTGTCAGACACAGACATAATTATTTGTACATTCAATAAATGAGAGGATTGCACTATGAAGAGAATCAAATCTTACATATGTTTGACCATAGGAATCCTACTGGGATTATGCCTTGTGGTTAATGCAGCAGCGCAAGTGAGCACTCTGCGGGGCGATGTAAACGGGGACGGCGTTGTTAATACACAGGATGTGGTCTATTTGCTGCGTCATGTGCTGATGCCGGAAAAGTACCCTCTTAACCAGAGTGGAGATATGGATGTCAACGAGCAAACAAATTTGGAGGACGTAGTTTATTTGCTGCGCCATACCTTAAAGCCTGAAACATATCCGCTGGAGTGCTTGGAACATCAGCCACAAGTGATCCCCGCAAAGGCACCTACCTGTACACAGACCGGTCTGACACAGGGCGAGTGCTGCCAAAACTGCGGAAAGATACTAAAGGAGCAGGAAGTGATTCCAGTACGGAGTCATAGATTCGAGGACGAATGGACTTGCCATGCCCGTCCGTGCAGCTATGCTGACTGTGAACATGTTGCACCCGCAACGCAGGCGCATGCGTTCACAGAATGGTTTTCTGTTGACGCAGGAGGCTGCGTGTCTGTAAGCTATCAGATAAGAGCATGTATGATCTGCAGCGAAACCGAAAACACCATAGCCGGTGGAGAGCCGATTGTACACGGACATAGCTATGTGTTCCTGCAGCAGACAAATCCCACCTGTACGGAGCCAGGCTGTTATGTGTTGAGCTGTGAGAACTGTGATTTAGAACATCGGCAGGAATTTCCGGCAACCGGTCATAATTTGAGTGAGTATATCATTGATGCACAAGGTCACTACAAAAAATGTCTGAACAGAAACTGTACCTATCGGGCAAATCAGGGTACCCACAGCTATGACCATGCCTGTGACACGGACTGCAACATCTGTGGATACCTTCGCGTGACATACCATGACTGGGAGCATACATACCGTTCAGATGCACATACGCATTGGAATGCGTGCAGTGTCTGTGGTGAAAAAAAGAATGAATCTGCCCACAGTGGTGGCACAGCTACCTGCCAGCAACTGGCAAAGTGTGAAACCTGCCAGCAGCCCTATGGCGAGTTTGCAGACCATAGCTATACGCAGCAGAACGCAACGAATACCTACCTCAAGGCCCCAGCCACCTGCACCGACGCAGCGGTATATTATTTCTCCTGTGAATGCGGTGCCAAGGGATCGCTAACATTCAGCTATGGTGATGCCTTGGGACATAACTGGGAAGAGGACTATACTACAAGCGGTCAAAAGCATTGGATCGAATGTACCGCCTGTGATGCAATTAAGGACGAAGCAGATCACAGCGGTGGCACCGCCACCTGCCAGACCTATGCAAAATGTGAAACCTGCCAGCAGCCCTATGGAGAATTTGCAGATCATAGCTATACACAGCAGAATGTAACAGGCAACTACCTCAAAACCCCAGCTACCTGCACCGATGCAGCAGTGTATTACTATTCCTGTACCTGTGGAGAAAAGGGTTCACAAACCTTCTCCTACGGGGATGCCCTGGGTCACAACTGGGATGAGAATTACACCACCGATACCCAAAAGCATTGGATCGAATGTGCTGCCTGTGACGCGATTAAGGAAGATGCAAATCACAGCGGTGGGATTGCCACATGTCAGGAGCAGGCGGAGTGCGAAATCTGCCTGCTGTCCTATGGTGAGCTTGCAGACCATAACTATACACAGCAAAATGTAATGGACAACTACCTCAAGGCCCCAGCCACCTGCACCGACGCAGCGGTATATTATTTGTCCTGTGAATGCGGTCCCAAGGCACCGCTAACATTCAGCTATGGTGATGCCTTGGGACATAACTGGGAAGAGGACTATACTACAAGCGGTCAAAAGCACTGGATCGAATGTGTTGCCTGTGATGCAATTAAGGACGAAGCCGACCACAGTGGTGGCACAGCTACCTGCCAGCAACTGGCAAAGTGTGAAACCTGTCAACAGCCCTATGGAGAGTTTGCAGATCATAGCTATACGCAGCAGAATGTTACGAGCAACTATCTGAAGACCCCGGCCACCTGCACCGACGCAGCGGTATATTATTTCTCCTGCGAATGCGGCGACAAGGGCGTACAAACATTTAGCTACGGTCAACCGTTGGGACATAACTGGAATGAGGAGTATGCCACAAGCAGTCAAAAGCATTGGATTTCCTGCAATGCTTGCGATGCAATCAAGGATGAAGCCGCCCACAGCGGTGGCACAGCCACCTGCCAGCATTTAGCAGAATGTGATGCTTGCCAGTTGCCTTACGGTGAGTATGCCGACCACAGCTACACCAAGCAGAACATTACAAGTACTTATCTGAAAATGCCTGCCAACTGCACAGAAGCGGCGGTATATTACTTCTCCTGCGAATGCGGGGAAAAGGGAGCGGAGACCTTTACCCACGGCGCAGCATTGGGCCACGACTGGGACGAGGCATATACCACCAATGCCCAAAAGCACTGGGTCGAATGTTCTGCCTGTGACGCAATCAAGGATGAAGCAAGCCACAGTGGCGGCACAGCCACCTGTCAGGAGCAGGCAAAGTGCGAGATCTGTCTGCTGTCCTATGGTGAGTTTGCAGACCATAGCTATACACAGCAGAATGTAACGGGCAACTACCTCAAGACCCCGGCTACCTGCACCAATGCAGCAGTGTATTACTATTCCTGTGCCTGTGGAGAAAAGGGTTCACAGACATTCTCCTATGGCGATGCCCTGGGACATGACTGGGATGAGGAATATTCCACCGATGCCCAAAAGCACTGGATCGCCTGCGGTACCTGCGATGCAGTTAAGGATGAGGCTACCCACAGCGGTGGCACAGCTACTTGTCAGACCTATGCAAAGTGCGCAACCTGCGGACAAAACTATGGACAGCTTTCCGACCATGATTATTTGCAAAAGCGAGCCGAGCAGCAGTACCTGCTTACTGCTGCAGATTGCACCAACGCAGCAGTATATTACTATTCCTGTACTTGCGGCGAAAAGGGCTCTCAGACTTTCTCCTATGGTGCTCCATTAGGTCACGATTGGGCAGAAGAATACAGTACAGATGAGGATAACCACTGGATCAAATGTTCCCAGTGTGCCGCGATCAAGGATAAGGCTGCTCACAGTTTCGGTGCGTACAGCCAGACTGCCGCCCCTACCTGCTATCAGGAAGGACAGGAGCAACGCAGCTGTGATACCTGCGGTCTTACACAAAGCAGAGCGATTCCTATGACTGAGCATGTTTTGGGCGCTGCAGATGTGATAACAGAGGGACCTTTGGAATCGGAAATCTCCGGTGAGGTGATCTATCGCCATGTAATCAGCAATCCTTGTGTCAACTATGCTCGCTGCGGCTACTATGAAGCTGTCGGTGAAGTGACGGAGCATGCGCATCAGGCAGTCACCTTCCTGCCCGGCGTAGACCCCACCTGTACGAAGACCGGTTTGACTGCCGGCGCGGTGTGCGGTGTGGAAGGCTGCCAGGAAGTGCTGGTTGCCCAGACAGATATCCTTGCCCTAGGACATGATTTTGAAGACGGTGTATGCATCCGCTGCGGTGAGCAGGAAGTTGTCATTTCGGAAGGCCTGCTGTATGAGTTGAGCGCGGATGGCACTTACTATATTTTGGCGGGTATCGGTACTTACGAGGGTACGAAACTGGTGATCCCGGATAGCTACAAGGCCCTGCCTGTAAAGCAGATCAAACAGCGGGCATTCTACAATAACACCACCCTTACCGAAATCCTGATCCCGGAAAGCATAACCTCTATTGGCAATTATGCGTTCTATAATGCTACGGCACTGGAGAAGCTCGCTTTCAATGCGGTCAATATGGCGGATATGAGCAGCTGGAACTATGTGTTCTACCAGGCGGGTAAAAATTCCGGCGGCGTAGAGGTTACCATCGGTAAGAATGTTCAGCAGATCCCTGCATATCTGTTTAATCCCAGCAGTAACGACTATGTGCCTAATATCCGTTCAGTCATATTCGAGGCACAGAGCCAGTGTATCAGAGTCGGCGGCTCGGCATTTTATTGTTGCAAAGCCAACATAAGCCTTTCTTCCCTTACCAAGCTGAAGACCATTGAAAGTGCGGCATTTGCAAACTGCACCGGCATAGTGGGCAGTGTGGTATTGCCGGAGAGTGTGGACAGTGTGGGCAGAGGCGCTTTTGCCGGCTGCACAAAGATGACTGAGCTGCACGTTCCCGCAGGAACGACGAACCTTGGACAGCCGGACTTTAGCGGTTGTACTGCGCTGACTGCTATTTGGGTGGATGAGAATAATTCGTATTATTGCTCCGACAGCAAGGGCGTGCTCTACAACAAGGATATGACGAGTCTGGAAGCGGTGCCCAAGCGGTTGAGCAGCACATACGCCGTAGCGGACAGCACCACAAAGATCGCATTTAGAGCCTTTGCGGAATGCACCGAATTGACGGAAATATATATTCCCAAGGGCGTGAAGAACATGGACAATGCTTTTTCTAACGCTATCAGCTATGGTGTGGGTCTGTTCAACGGATGCACAGGGCTGACCGCCATATGGGTAGATGAAGAAAATACCGCATACTGCAGCGATGCCCAGGGTGTGGTCTACAACAAGGATATGACCACACTGGTGATAGTTCCTCCAGGAAGAGGCGGGTCTTTTGTTATTCCTGATACGGTGTCCAATTTAAGTTCCGGTGTTTTCAATGGTTGCACGAAGCTGGAAGCGGTCAGTATTCCTGCTTCTTTAACCTATATTCCCAGTCAAACCTTTATGGGCTGCGCATCCCTTGCACAGATCAGCTTGCCAAACACTCTGACATCTATTGGCGATTATGCCTTTGCAGACTGCACCAGTCTGAAACACGTGGATATTCCTGAGGGTATTAAAGTGATTTGGTCCAGCGTGTTTAACGGCTGTACAAGCTTGGAGAGTGTAACGATTCCCAGTACTGTTGTCAGAATCGAACAAGGTGCGTTTTATAACTGTACCGCATTACAGAATGTTCTGATCCCCGACAAGGTGACCAGCATTGGTAGTAGCGCATTCTCGGGATGTGCGGCATTGGAGAGTATTACTATCCCAAATTCTGTAACAAGCATTGGTGAAGCTGCGTTTATGAACTGCTCTTTGCTGAAGGAGGTTACAATACCTGGTGCTGTAACAAGTATTGGTGCCTCTGCATTCCGATACTGCACAGGGGTGGAGACGATTACGATCTCCGAAGGTGTGCAGACAGTGGGCGATTATTCTTTCAATGGCTGTACGAATTTGAAAACAGTTTACATTCCTGTCAGTGTAACAGATCTAGGCTACTATGCCTTCTATGACAGCCCAGCATTGGCTACCGCTTATTATGCGGGAACTACAGCCCAGTGGAACGCTATAGACAAGTGGTTGCCTTGGGCACAAAACAGCAGATGCAAATTGGTGTGCTTAGGCGATAACTAATCAGAACCAGATGAGCAATACACCCCATAGGTAAAAACACCTATGGGGTGTATTGCTTTGGATTTATGTTTTGGATCGCTCTATCAGACAAATTTGCCTTTGTGCCAACAGAAATTGTTTTATCGATCCTTGCATCGTTTTCGACCCTCAAATCGGCTACAAAGCCAAATTACAAAAAAACACCACCATGGACTGCGGTTTACACTACAGCAAAACCACAACACTTGGTGGTGTTTTTTACCTATTAAACGCCGCCTTATCCGTAGTACACCCAGGCGCGATATTGCACAGTGACATGCAACCGTCAAGGGGCTCTTGCATATAATTGAAGCAGGTGTAATATTTGAATATGCGTACATCTTCGCAAAAACACAAAAAAATGTTGCATTTTTGCAACAAATGTGTATAATGACATTAACAGAACCCGACACGCCTCTTAACAATGCGTACCACGTCGGGTCATTTAATTTATTGCGAGGTATACTCTATGGCAGAAAGAGAACATCAGCCGCCCCTAACCGTCGAGGATCAGATCCAGAATTTGCTGAGCCTGGATTTAACTATTGAGGACGAAGAATACGCCAAGACATTCCTAAATGATGTGTCTTATTTTCGCCTTATTAAGGCTTTTAGCTTAGGGCTTAAACCCAAGAACGGAAACTACTACAAGGGCGTTACATTTTCCCAGATTGTACAGTTGTATAAATTCAACTGTAATTTTAGGCAGTTGCTGTTTGCTGTAATTGAACGAATTGAGGTCAACTTGCGTTGCCGCCTTGCCAATTACTTCTCAAGCAAGTATGGCGTGCTGGGATACGAAGATTCTGCAAATTTCCGAAGTGCGGAACACCACACTGCTTTTTTGGAAGATATCAATCACGAGATTAATCGCAACAAGAAATCTCCCTTTGTTCGCAACTTCCAGGAGAATTACAAAGATGGTAAAATACCGATGTATGCTTTAGTCGAGCTGTTTAGTTTCGGTGCATTATCTAAGTTCTTCAAAAATATGAAGAATGAAGACAAGAAAGCGATTGCTTCTACATATGGTGTGGCCTATCCGTATTTTGAAAGTTGGATTGAGAGTATTGCATATGTTCGCAATCTGTGTGCGCATTATGGTCGCTTGTATAATGCCAAGTTGACCAAAACGCCCACACTCTACAAGCAACATAACAAAGCCGGTATAGGCAATATCCGTATTTACGGAGTGTTGGTTTGTATTGCCCAGCTGATTCCCCACGATGAGCATTGGGAAGAGTTTGTCGATCAGCTGGATTCCTTAATCAAGAAATACCCCGCAGTAAAAATTGGTACTATGGGATTCCCTACCAATTGGAAAGACTATCTGGGCTGCAAGCAAAAAGCTGCAGTTTAATAATTATGACGGCAGAGGGTTGATGCTCTCTGCCGTTGCCTTATCTTTGTTTTATGCATCCTAATTTTTGACCCTGTGTTGGTGAGAAAGAGCCGGGAGTGACAGGATTTTCTGACCCAGATTTTGACCCAGAATAGGAAAAACCGGTACGCAAGGGAAAGCAACAAAGCGAAAATAATGCTCAAAACATTCCACCAAAGAGTACCAAACGGACAGGAAAGTACCGTAAAAATCCCCTGACCTATCCTTCTAAGCAGTAGGTCGGGGGTTCGAGTCCCTCCTGGCGTGCCATTTCAACTAACCAGGCAGGTTGTTCCCCAACGGTTGCAGGTTTGTAAAGTCTTTCTTAGGACTCGAACCATCAAAATGCAATATGCCGGTGGCATATTGCTGACACCAGTGCGTACACTGGCGTG
>JAZNRW010000076.1:0-4474 GCA_045590835.1 Faecousia sp. | reverse complement strand
CTGGCAGCCTCGGACATTCAGGGCACCCTCAGCCTTCAGTTCAAGTCCTCCGCATTGATGGAGCCCATTGACGACAGAGAGCTGATGGAAGAGGAAATCGAAGTCTCCGCCACTCTGGGAACGGGCCAGAAGGAACTGGATTTTACATACCGCTATCCCTTCAACCAGCAGGTGGCGGTCAACCTGAACGTGAAAGGCTTTACGCCGGCAACTGCAGAAGCGTTCTTCCAGCGGCAGATCTCTGAAACACAGGGCAGCCGAATGGCGTCCTTCTCCATAGACCTGAACACAGGAAAAGGTATTGCTACCTTCACATCCCCGGGAACCTATATTCTGCGGTACGTCCGGCTGGATGGCGTGGAATATGAGCTGAAAGAGCCGCTAACGGTGAATGTCAGCGGCTTTGCGGTTGACAGCGTGCAGGTTGGACAAAGCTACTTTATGACAGCGGACCAGAATGCAACAACCTCCGTATCGGTAAGCTTCGGCGCGTTGAATGCAGATGAGCTGCCCCGTACGGTACAGGCCCGCTTTATGACGGAATCCGGCAGCGCCATCAATGTAAAACTGCGGCCCAATACCAATGGCGTTTGGGTAGGGGATGTGACCTTCAGTGAAAGCGGCATCTACCGTCTGGAGTATCTGGTGCTTGACGGACAGTATACACAGCTGGTTGAGGACCAGGTCCGGGTGGTGGAAGCCCGTCTGGGCATGAGCACGGAGATCGTTATCCGCAGATATTTGAGCGGGAGCAGCGGCGCGACGACCACCGACCTGCGGTTTACCTACGAAGGCCAGAGAACCAATTTTAAGGCCTATGTGAAGATCAAGGATGACGCCGGTAACTATCTGACCAATTTGGATACCGGTGTTGCCGGTGCGCTGAAGCTGTATTACAAAACCACCGGCAGTGTGGGCACTGTCAGTGCCGACCTTAAGTGGGATGCAAACTATGGCGGCTACGCAACGGAAAGTGAGGGCTTCTTTGTAGATGCTCCCGGCACCTACCGTTTTGCGCAGGTAACGGTCAATGGCAACAGCATCACCAATGCTTATCCGGCACCCATTATCAGCGCTATGTATCCGGATCCTCCCACCTGGGCACCGAAGCAGTTCTATGCTACGAATCAGCAGGACGTTTTCGCACCCAATAGTGATGCCACTGCTACTGTTCACATTACCAATGCCGGCACAGAAAAAGTGTGGCTGGTCTTTGCGGATGCCAGCGGCAAGCTCTATGAGATGCAGGTGAACGACCCCAGTACGGATATTGACGAAGTGCTGGATAGTGACGGAAACCGGATTGCCCACAGCTATACAACCAGACTGCCTCTGGGTGCGGACGGTACTCAGGCGGGCACTTGGAAGCTGGTTGCCGTTAAGATGGCGGATGTTAACGACGGCAAGGGCGGCGTGGCAACTGTGGATAATCCCTATGTTCTGAATCTGAGCCAGGAAGAGCAGCTTCAGTTCAATGTGGGAGTGGATGACTTCACATTGGTATTCAATGAAGAGGGCAATGTAGCCCAGCAGGTCATTGAGCTGAATAACGGCACATTTATGTCCGAGCAGAGACCCACCGATTTCTTTGCCTGGTTGATCCAAACCGGCAGCGACGGAGATAATCACTATGCAGTGGCAGGCAGTAATGTGAAACTGACCTTCTCCTATGTGCGCGGTGAGGGCAACACGGATTATATGTACGAGTACGGCGGCTATACGCCTGTGGGCGATGTAACCGTATCGGATGTAGAGATTCTGCTGCAGGTAAATGATGCCAGCTCTTACAAGCTGTGGCAGAGCGGCGCGTTCACCGTGGCAGGTAAGTATGTGCTCAAGCAGGCCGTGCTGACCATTCCCGGTAAGAACGGTGCAGCGGACAAGGTCTATACCCACACCGTTGGCGCAGCCGAGGGCAATAACCTGGGCATCGTGGCAGATACCAGCCGGGAGGAGAGCATCCTGCCTGAGATCCATGTAAAGTCCAAGCAGCCCACGGTGAAGATCAGCAATGTGACTCCTAATACAAGCGAGGAAATCACGGTGAATGTCAGCGCAGATCCCGATAACGGAACGGATGTTTTGTCCGGTGCGCACAACTACATCTCGGATGATCGGCTGACGGCTACTGTCTACATCCACAATACCGGCATCAGCAACTCTCAATATTCTTACACAGCGCCCTCTGTGGAGCTGACAGTGTCGGATTTGTCTGCCTTTACATCGGCAACCATGGTGTTCCCCAACTCGGAGAATTCCGGCTATAACAGCACCTTCGCCTTTGCACCGGGCGGCCTGGTCAATTCTCAGGCTATCGGCTTTGCGGAAAGCGCTTCGAGAAATAATCCTACCCCGAATCTGGTGTTTGCCGGTAATCATTCCGTGACCCATATTCAGGTCACGGCAGCCGATGGCAACAAGTACGATGTGGAGCTGACCGATGCGGTTACCATCAATCAGCCCCAGCACCCGGTATATCTGAGATACACCATAAGCGGTAATAACTTCAACGGCACAGTACCCACTGCAGCGTTTGCGACTGGCGACGGAACTGTCTTGAAGGTGAAACTGCCCTCTGTTAACAATTGGGAAAATGTTGCTGAAACCACGGAAAAGCGGAATGAAGCTTATACTGGCGTAGTGTCTGAAGAGGATGTTGCCTATTGGGAACCCAATTGTGGTACTCGAATGTATTATTACAAGCGTCAAACGAGGTACTATACCTATGAGCTAAAAGCGAATGTCACTACCTATGGAGTGACAGGATGGACGATCAACGGTGTACCCTATGAAATAGGGGATGAGCTTACATTGACCACATCCCAGACAGCCAATGCAGTGACAGCAACCATCAGTAACGAAGCGAGATGGGTTGGCTATAGAGAGACCCAGACCAGAATCGATAAGCAAAATAATAATTCTTACGGCAATGGCGCTGGTGGTCGTGAACAAATCTGGGAAGTCTATGAGACTTGGCGCACCGATAAAACAGAACCGGTAGGATGAATTTAAGTCCCCGGATAACCGGTCTGGGTTATCCGGGGAGAGAAAAACCCGGGAGGAATAGAAATGACCATATGGGTACCAGTCTTTGCAGCGACTTTTGCGCTGCCGACTATGATGCTCCGAAGAAAGCAGTATGAGATGTCTTACTTATGGATGTTTCTCATACTTGCGGTATATATTGTTTTGGGTGTCCTGGGGGCGCTTTTTGGGTCTTTTATTGCGTATGGATCCTTCCTTGGAATCCGACTGTACGGACTGATGATGCTTGAAATAGCGTCGGTCTTTCTGACAGCTCGCTGGAAAAAGATCACCCCCGAAATGGCGGGGGACTATATGGCGACCCCTTTGATATGTGCCTGCTTTGGCGCAAAAATCCTGTGCCTGATTCATAATTGCTGCGAAGGTTTTATCCTTTACAGACGGAAAATGCAGCCTCCGGTTCGTTTTCCCAGTGTGATTATGGAAATGATCATGTGGGCGGCGGTAGCAGCGGCTCTGCTGGTGTTTGAGAAGAAGAAAACCGTTACCGGTCTTTTGTACCCCATTATGGTCATTTGGTTTGGCATTCTGCGGTATATTGCCGACTTTTTCAGAGACCCAATCCTAGAATGGGAGCCCTATTTTCTGTGGATCCCTGCTGGCCGGTTTTGGTCACTGGTTGTGTCCGCAATGGGCTTTGTGCTTCTCTATTTTTGGCTGAAAAAGCAGCTGGAACGAAAGCCCACGGTCAAAGAAATGCTCCGGGTCTGTATTGGAAAAAGCCCGGTTGCAGCCTAAGAAATCTACAATTACAGGAGGCGTTCCCATGAACCCCAGAATGAAAAAAATCAATATCCATCGGGTTTTGGCGGCGCTTCTGGCGGTTTTGTTGCTGATGTCTCTCGTTCCTGCTGCTGTTGCCGCAGAAACGCAGGGCGCTTGCGGTGTGAATGTCCGGTGGACGTTGGAAAGCGGCCGGCTTACCATTTCCGGCTCCGGCGCTATGGATAATTACAGCAAGAATAATCCTGCCCCCTGGTTTGAATTGCGTCAGCAAATCCGCACCGTGGAGATTGCCTCCGGTGTCGCTACCGTGGGCAGTCAGGCGTTCTATGACTGCCAAAATCTAACCGCAGTCACTATGGCCGATTCCGTGGTCCGGATTAACCGCTATGCGTTTATGGACTGCGTCAAGCTGACCCAGGTAACCTTGAGCGGCACGCTCAATGTCATTGGCGCCAGCGCCTTTGAAGGCTGTGTTGCCTTAAGCGCCATTCGCCTGCCCGGATATCTGAACAAAATAGGGGAGAGGGCATTCTACCGCTGTGAGTCTCTGGGCGGTATTACGATCCCTGCCAGCGTTACAGAGCTGGGCCCCATGGTCTTCGGCTATTGCTACCGGCTGAGCGCGGCAACGATTGAAGCCCCCATAAAGAGCCTGCCTTACTGGTTTTTCTACGGCTGTATTAATTTGATGACCGTTTCTCTG